>NZ_JBHSPC010000047.1:0-35134 GCF_042656345.1 Streptomyces incanus | reverse complement strand
TCCAGCCACGGCCGTAGAAGCCGATGCCGAGCAGCAGCTTGCCCGCCGGGACGCCCTTGGCCTTCAGCTTGGCGATGGCGGCGGCGGAGTTGAAGCCGTCCTGCGGGATGCCGTTGTACGCGGTCAGCGGCGAGTGCGGGGCGGTGGGGCCGTTCTTGTTGAAGGCGCCGAAGTAGTCGTACGTCATCACGTTGTACCAGTCGAGGTACTGGGCGGCGCCGCCGTAGTCGGCCGCGTCGATCTTGCCGCCGTTCGAGCCGTCCGCGGTGATGGCGGCGGTGACCAGGTAGTTCTTGCCGAACTCGGCACGCAGGGCCTGGGAGAGGTTCTTGAAGGCCGCCGGGCCGCTGGTGTCGCAGGTGAGGCCGCAGGCGTTCGGGTACTCCCAGTCGATGTCGATGCCGTCGAAGACATCGGCCCAGCGCGGGTCCTCCACGACCTGCTTGCAGGACTTGGCGAACGCGGCCGGGTTCTGCGCGGCCTGGCCGAAGCCGCCGGAGTAGGTCCAGCCGCCGAACGAGTACAGCACCTTGATGTGCGGGTACTTCGCCTTCAGCTGGCGCAGCTGGTTGAAGTTGCCGCGCAGCGGCTGGTCCCAGGCGTCGGCGGTGCCGCTGACGGACTGGTCCGCTGTGTAGGCCTTGTCGGTGGCGGCGTAGGCGTCGTCGAGCTTGCACTGGCCGTTGGTGACGTTGCCGAACGCGTAGTTGATGTGGGTGATCTTGGCGGCCGAACCGGACGTCACCAGGTTCTTGACGTGGTAGTTGCGGCCGTAGACGCCCCACTCGGTGAAGTAACCGAGCTTGACCTTGCCGCCGGTGGGCGGCGGTTCCTCGGTGTTGCCGGTGGTGCGGACCCGCACCGAGCCGCTGACCGGGCCGGTCTGGTCGGCGGTGTCACGGGCCTGCACGCTGTACGAGTAGTCGGTGCCCTTGCTCAGGCCGCTGTCCGTGTACGACGTGCCGGTCACTGTGGCGACCCTGGCGCCGTCGCGCAGGACGTCGTAGTTCTTGACGCCCTTGTCGTCGGTGGCCGCGGACCAGGACAGCCGCACCGAGGTGTCCGTCACGTTGGAGGCCGACGGGGTGCCGGGCGCGGAGGGTGCCGCGTCGCCGGGGACCGAGGTGCCGTCACAGCTGCCGCCGTTGAGCTTGCAGCCGACGGGGGCGCCGGTGCCGGTGCCGTTGAAGCCGAAGCTGAGGGAGGCGCCGGGGGCGAGGGTGCCGTTCCAGGACTTGTTCTTGGCGGTCCAGTGGTTGCCCGAGGACGTCACGTCGGCGTCCCAGGCGGAGGTGACGGAGGTACCGGAGGGGAAGTCCCACTCGACGGTCCACGAGTTCAGGGCGGTGGTGCCGGTGTTCTTCACCGTCCACTTGCCCTCGAAGCCGGAGCCCCAGTCCTGGGTCTTGGCGTAGGTGGCGGTGGCGGACGTCGCGGCCTGGGCAGGGCTCGCGAGGGCGACGAGGGCGGAGAAGGGGAGGAGGAGGGTGGCGAACCCGGCCACGGCTCTGTGTCTGAAGCGCATGCTGCGCCTCCTTTGTGGTGACGGATGTCGTCGGGGGCATGACTGAGCCATCACACCCGCGGTGCCGTGAGGATAGAAAGGTCTGGACCACGGGTCAATAGGTCTGGACCACTAGGCCGTTATGACCTCTGGACACCCAACTCCTGAGCCAGTACCGCCGCTTGCACCCGACTGCGCAGTCCCAGCTTCCCCAGCAGACGGCTGACGTGCGTCTTCACCGTGGCCTCCGCCATGTCGAGGCGCTCGGCGACATCGGCGTTGGACAGGCCCTCGCCGAGACAGCCCAGCACCTCCCGCTCGCGCCGGGTGAGGGAGTCCAGCACCGCCGGATCGGCCGTGGACGCGCGGGCGGGCTTCGCGGCGAACTCGGCGATCAGCCGCCGGGTCACGGCCGGGGCGACGATCCCCTCCCCGCGCGCCACCGTGCGCACGGCCGCGATGAGGTCCTTCGCCTCCGTGTTCTTCAGCAGGAACCCCGAGGCGCCGGCCCGCAGCGCCCCGAAGACGTACTCGTCGAGATCGAAGGTGGTCAGCACCAGCACGTCGGCGAGCTCCTCCGCGACGACCTGCCGGGTGGCCGACACCCCGTCCAGGCGGGGCATCTGCACGTCCATCAGCACCACGTCCGGCCGCAGTTCACGGGCGAGCGCCACCGCCTGCTCACCGTCCGCCGCCTCGCCCGCCACCTCGATGTCGGGCGCGCTGCGCAGGATCAGCACCAGTCCGGCGCGGACGGCGGACTGGTCCTCGGCGACCAGGACGCGGATCATTCGGTCTCTCCTCGGGGAGGGGGCGCGGGGGCGGCGGCCGTGGCGCCCGCGGGGGTGTTGGTGAGGGGCAGGGAGGCGCGCACGACCCAGACAGTGGGGCACGCGGGGTCGGCGCCGTCCTCCGGGCCGGCCCCGAAGGTGCCGTCCAGCAGGGCGACCCGCTCCCGCATCCCCACCAGACCGGCCCCGGAACCCGGGGCGCGCGGGGCGTCCCGGCCGCCGTACGGGCTGACCACGCGGAGGTCCAGGGCGTCGGCCGCACGGCGCAGCCGCACGGTGACCGGCCCCTTGTCGGCGTGCTTCAGCGCGTTGGTCAGCGCCTCCTGAACGATCCTGTACGCGGCGAGCTCCACCGGCGGCGGGACGGCGCCGTGCCCGGCGTCGGGCAGGGGATCGAGGACGACCTCCAGACCGTTGGCGCGGGCCCCCTCCGCCAGGGCGCCGAGACCGTCCAGGGTCGGGGTGGCGGACGGCTCCCGGTCGTCGGCGCGGTCGCGCAGGATGCCGATGAGACGGCGCATCTCGGCCAGTCCCTGGACACTGTTCTCCCGGATCACGGTGAGCGCGTTCCGGGAGGCTTCCTCGTCGTCCAGGGAGAGCGCGGCCGTGGAGTGAATGGCGATCGCGGACAGGTGGTTGGCGACCATGTCGTGCAACTCCCTTGCCATCCGGGCACGTTCCGCGGTCACCGCCTGGGTGCGGTCCATCTCGGCCAGCAGCGCGGTCTGTTCGGCGCGCAGCCGGGCGGCCTCGGCGGCCTCCCGGTGGTTGCGCACGATCAGTCCGGTCGACGCGGGGGTGAACGCGAGGACGCCGACGGCCACCCCGACCAGCAGCGCCTCGGGTACCCGCCACAGCGCGTACGGCACCAGCGCCCCCACGACCGTGAGCAGCGCGGTGAGCCGGGGGAGGAGGCGGGCGGCGGTGGGTGTGCCGTACAGGACGGCGGCGTACATGAGGTCGGTGTACATGATGATCGTGGCCAGGCTGCCCTGGGTGAGACCGTCCGCGAGCAGCGCCGCGGTGCCGGTGAGCAGCGCGGCGCGCGGGGCACTGCGGCGCAGCAGCTCGCAGCCGGCGATCACGGCGAGCGGCAACAGGACCGGCCACCGGCCGTCGAAGACCACGTAGCTCGCGTCGGCGGGCCGCATACCCAGCCCGATGCCCCACAGCAGCAGCCCGCCGAGCAGTCCGGCGAGCGACGCCCACACGTCGAAGCGGTGGGGCCGGGGGAGTCGTAGCGCCATGACCCCATCCAACACGCTGCGCGCGGCCGCCGCCTGATGCCCGAGAACGTTCCTCGGGGCCGCTGGACTGCATCTTTCGATGTACAGGGAGTTCATCGCCGGCGACGACGCCGGCGGCCAGTGCGCAGGGGAGCCTGAAAGGGTGACCGAGAGGAGCGAACCGTGATCGTCGCCTTGATCGCCGCCTGCGAGATCGGCTTCTGGGTGCTGCTGGCCGCCGGACTGGCCTTCCGCTACCTGCTGAGAATGCCGCGCACCGGTCTGGCGCTGCTGCTGTGCGAGCCGCTGCTGGAGGTCGTCCTGCTGGTCGCCACCGCGGTCGACCTCAGGAACGGCGCCGAGCCGGGCTGGGCGCACGGCCTGGCCGCGCTCTACATCGGCTACACCGTCGGGCACGGCCACCGCACCGTGAAGTGGCTGGACGGCCATGCCGCCCACCGCTTCGGCGGCGCCCCGAAGCCGGCCGGGCCGCCCCGCTACGGCACGGCCCGCGCCCGGTACGAGACGAAGCTGTGGCTGGCCACGGCGGCGGGCGCCGCCGTGGCCGTCGCGCTGCTCCGGCTCGCCGTCTGGTACGTCGGTGACGCGAGCCGTACCGGCACGCTGGAGGAATGGAGTTTCGTCGCCCTGCGCGTCACCGGGCTCCACGGCGTGGTGGCCCTGACCTACTGGATCTGGCCGAAGAGGGCCCCGGTGGCCAAGTGGCGGGACGGTCTCGCCGAGCGGAAGGAGAGCGCCGGCCGGTGAACACGGCCGGTCGGCCGGGGTGTCGCCCGGACCGCCCGGCGCTCGGGAGCCGAGGTGTCCGGTGGCGAGGGCCGAGGTCCCTCAGCGCTCCCCGCCCGGTACCCACAGCACGTCGCCGGTCTCCTTGTTGGCGATGCGGGCCAGGATGAAGAGGAGGTCGGAGAGGCGGTTGAGGTAGGTGGCGGCGAGGGGGTTCATGGTGTCGCCGTGCACCTCCAGGGCCGCCCAGGTGGAGCGCTCCGCGCGGCGGACCACGGTGCAGGCCTGGTGGAGGAGGGCGGCGCCCGGTGTGCCCGCCGGGAGGATGAAGGAGCGCAGCTTCTCCAGCCGCTCGTTGAAGTGGTCGCAGTCCGTCTCCAGCCGGTCCACGTAGAACTGCTCGACCCGCAGCGGCGGGAACTCCGGGTTCTCCACGACCGGCGTCGACAGGTCGGCGCCCACGTCGAACAGGTCGTTCTGCACGCGGGTGAGGACCTTGACGACCTCCTCGTCCAGGGCACCCAGCGCGATCGCGGTGCCGATCACCGCGTTCGCCTCGTTGGCGTCGGCGTAGGCGGCGATGCGCAGGTCGGTCTTGGCGACCCGGCTCATGTCACCGAGGTTGGTGGTGCCCTTGTCGCCGGTCTTCGTGTAGATGCGTGTCAGGTTGACCATGGGCCCAGCCTAGTGACGCCCCGGCCGTCCGGACACCGGTGTGCCGGGTGTCACGGGAGGGCGGCACGACGGGGTCGCGCGGCCGGGCGGTACGGCGGGCGCGGGGTGCGGTGCGTGGGGGGTGGCCCGCCGTGCCGGCCGGTCTCGGGTGGGGAGAAGCGCCGGGTCAGATCCCGCAGCTGGGTGCGGACCAGTACGGCGACGGGGCGTGGGCCACGTGGACGTGGTCGTTGTGGCCGGGGTAGCCCGGGCCGAGGATCTCCGAGAAGCCGTGGGTCCTGCTCTGCTTGGCGAGGGTGCAGAAGCTCGGCGAGCCGACCAGGTCGGCCGCGTCGCCGTAGAGGTGACGGCTGGTCGAGGAGCCGCCGACCGCGTTGTTGCAGGCGTAGGAGCGGAAGCCGCTGGAGATGGTGAGCGGCACGTCACCGAGCTGGCGCCGCATCGCCTCCAGCTTCCACATGGTCTTCAGGGCGTTCGCCCTGGCGGTGGCCGCCGGGACCGCGCCGCCCGACCAGTCGGAGTTGCACTTGTTGAGTTCGGCGTAACTGAAGTGGACCGGTGTGCAGTCGGAGTCCTGGAGGGCGTAGAGCTTGTTGAAGGTCGCCGGTCCGGCCACGCCGTCCGCGGCCAGCCCGTAGGCCGCCTGGAACTTCTTGACGGCGGCGGTGGTGCGGGCGCCGTACTGGCCGTCGTAGGAGAGCCGTTCGCCCGAGGTCACCCAGCCCGCGACCCGGATCTGCAGCTGGGTCACATCGCTGCCGGAGGAGCCCTGGGACAGGGAGCGGTTCCAGGTGTAGCAGTCGTCGGCATGCGCCGTGCCCGCGGTGACACTCACACCGAGGACCGTTCCCGCCATGATCATGACAAATGAGAGAAGGGTGCGTGCCGTACGTCTGAGCATGGTGGCCTCCCGGCCGTCGGTCGGTGGACGAGGTGGTGCCGCCGGCCGGACGGCGACCGTCGACCAGCGTGCGCCACGCAGCTACGCGCGTCAACGACGCGTCGGCGAATCCAGGGAGTTGACGACGGGGAGATCCGGTGAGCGAATCGTGCCGTCCGTCGCCGGCCGGGAGTGGCGCCAAGGCCGGGGGAGGTACGGTCCTCGGGCGTGACGGGTGTCTCACGGCGTGAGACGTGACACGCATTACTAACCCCTCACACATCCGCTCACGGACGCTAGTGTCCGCGAGTGACAGACATGAACAGTGCGTGAGCGTTTCGAAGGGGAGTCGCACAGTGGCACGGAAGCTCGCCGTCATCGGGGCCGGTCTCATGGGGTCCGGAATCGCGCAGGTCTCCGCCCAGGCGGGCTGGGACGTCGTTCTGCGCGACGTCACCGACGAGGCGCTCACGCGGGGCACCGACGGGATCAAGTCCTCGTACGACAGGTTCGTGAGCAAGGGCAGGCTCGAGGCCCACGACGCCGACGCGGCCCTCGCCCGGATCACCGCGACCACCGACCTGGACGCCTGCGCCGACGCGGACGTCGTGGTCGAGGCGGTCTTCGAGAAGCTCGAGGTCAAGCACGAGATCTTCCGTGCCCTGGACGGGATCGTGCGCGACGACGCCGTTCTCGCCTCCAACACCTCCGCCATCCCGATCACCAAGATCGCGGCCGCGACGCAGCGTCCGGAGCGGGTCGTCGGCGTCCACTTCTTCTCGCCGGTGCCGATGATGCAGTTGTGCGAACTGGTTCGCGGCTACAAGACCAGCGACGAAACCCTCGCCACCGCACGGGAGTTCGCCGAGTCGGTCGGCAAGACCTGCATCGTCGTCAACCGCGACGTGGCCGGCTTCGTGACCACCCGTCTCATCTCCGCCCTCGTCGTCGAGGCCGCGAAGCTCCACGAGTCGGGCGTGGCGAGCGCCGAGGACATCGACCTGGCCTGCAAGCTGGGCTTCGGGCACGCCATGGGACCGCTGGCCACCGCGGACCTGACCGGCGTGGACATCCTGCTGCACGCCACCAGCAACATCTACACCGAGTCCCAGGACGAGAAGTTCGCCGCTCCCGAGCTGATGCGCCGGATGGTTGACGCCGGTGACATCGGACGGAAGAGCGGGCAGGGCTTCTACACGTACTGATCACCCCGAACGCCCCGGCCCGGTCACCCGCCGGGGTGAATTCGGTATCGATTCGCTTACACGGGGCAACCTCTGCGGGCTCCACGCAGTCAGAGGTTGCATCACCGGCATTACGAAACGTGGAGCACGAGACGCACGCACCGGGGAGCGCATATGCACATCAGGGGCGACCACGCCGAGCTGGTCGTCGGGGGCCGCCTCGACGTCCGCAGCGCGGCGGACGCCCGTACGGTCCTGCACGCGGCCGTCGATGACGGAGTCGGCGACCTGCTGCTGGACCTGTCCGAACTGGACTCCTGGGACGCCACCGGACTCGGCGTGATCATGGGAGCCCACCGACGGGCCGGCCGCTGCGGCCGGCGTTTGGTGCTGCGCGACGTACCGCCGCAGATGCAGCGCCTGTTGGTGGCCACCCGGCTGCACCGGATCCTGGCGATCGAAGGAGGTATCGGGGTGGACACGCTGCCCCGGGTATGAGGCGCAGGACAGGCCCGGCCGGCCAGGACCGGACGGACGGACCCGGCCGGCCTCGGCGTACCGTGCGACGCGCGCACAATCCTCACGAGACCGTGACGTCTCGGACCGCCCGGTACCCCGAGCTGTCGTAGATACTGGGCGAAGGTTTAGGGTTCGGCTGCCCGCCGCCTTGCAACCCTCGAGCGGGACCGGACCAGAAGCGACAGCGCGGTGTGCAGCGACGCCGGGAGTCCGACGACAGGACCCAGGCACACAACGCTTTTGGGGGGCTAGGACCTATGGACCCGAACAACCCGGAACCCGAGGAGTACGGTCGCGACGGCGACGGGCACGCGCCGCGCCAGCGCCCGCCCAGGGATCCCCTCGCATCCGACTTCGGACCGCCCGCGCTCGCGCGCGCGGTGCAGCTCGTCTCCGGCGACTTCCTGCTCACCGTCAATCCCGTCGACGGCAGCGAGATAGAGCCCTGCCCGCCCGCCGAACGGCCCGCCCGCCCGGCGAAGCTGACGGAGGCCGAGCGCGCCGAGACCGCCCGCGCCGCGCAGCCGCCCGTCCCGCCGGGTCCCGCGCAGCCCGTGCTGCCGCTGCTGGCCCGCCAGGACGAGCGCGAGAAGCTGGTCCGGCTGCTCGCCCGCGGCCGCTCCGTGCTCCTCACCGGGCCCGCGGGCTCCGGCCGCACCCGGCTGCTCGACACCGTCGCCGAGGACTGCGCGGACCTCGCCCCCGACGGCGTCGTCCGCCTCAACGGCCACCGCCGCAGCAGCGACGACCTGCTGTACGACCTCTTCTACGCCGTCCACGGCGCGCCCCTGCACCGCCCCGACCGGGACGAACTGGCCGACTGCCTGCGGGAGGTCGGCGCGGTCGTCGTCCTGGACGACCTCGGGTTCGGCGGCGCCGCCCTCGACGAACTGCTGGACGCCACCCCCGAGTGCGCCTTCCTGCTCGGTGCCACCCCGGACGTGCCCGCCCCGTCCGCCGGCTCCGGTGTCGAGGAGATCACCCTCGACGGCCTCGACCGCGCGGCCGGCCTGGAACTGCTGGAGCGCGCCGTCGGCCGGCGCCTCACCGAGGACGAGTCGAACTGGGCCGGCGACCTCTGGTTCGAGTCCGAGGGCCTGCCACTGCGCTTCGTCCAGGCCGGCGCCCTGCTGCGGCAGCGCGACCGGCTGCGCGTCGGCACCAGCGCCGTCGACGAGTTCGGTGTCTTCGAGGACACCCCGCCCGAGGACCTGCCCGAGGACGCCGTCGAGGGCGACGAGATCCCGCTGCCCTCGCTCGGCGATGCGGCCGCCCCCGCCCCGCTGCTCGCCTCCCGGCTCAGCACCTCCGCCCGCGCCACCCTGCGGTTCGCCGTCGCGCTCGGCGGCGAACTCCCGCACCAGGCCCACCTGCCCGCGCTGGTCGGCGACACCCACGCCGACGCCGCCCTCGGTGAACTGGCCGCGTGCGGACTGGTCTGTGCCGTCGGCTCCCGCTACCGGCTCGCCGCCGGTGTGCCGGCCCAACTGGAGGCCGCCGGGTACACCGACGACATCGAGGCCCAGGCCCGTACCGCCGCCCAGCACTACGCCTGGTGGACCGGGCACCCCTCGGTCACCCCGGAGCGGGTCTGCGCCGAGGCCGACGCCGTGCTCGCCGCGCTCGGCCTGCTGCCGCCGCTCTCCTCGGCCGGCGGCGAGGGCGAGCCCAGCACCGCCGTGCAGTTGGCCCGCTCCGCGGCACCCGCGTTCGCCGCGGGCCTGCACTGGAGCGCCTGGGAACGGGCGCTGCGGGCCGGCGCCGAGGCCGCCCGGCACGCCGGGGACGTGGCGGAGGAGGCCTACTTCCACCACGAGCTCGGCATCCACGCCCTGTGCACCGGCGACCTCGACCGTGCCCGCGCCGAGCTGGAGACCTCCATCGGCCTGCGCGGGGCCCTCGCCGACAAGCGCGGCACCGTCGCCGGACGCCGCGCGCTGGCCCTGGTCGCCGACCGCTCCGGCATCCCGATGGCGCTGATGCCGACCGTGGGGGAGGAGGTGCCCGACGTCCACTACGAGGAGTCGGTGTCGCCGCCCCGCGAGGTGCCGACGGCGTTCCCGGAACTCCAGCCGCCCGCCGACGCCGGGCTGATCGTCCACCGCACCGCGCCCGTGCAGGAGCCCGCGCCCGCGCACAAGGCGGGCGGCGGACTGAAGAGTCTGGCCCGGCGCAACCTCGTGGCGGCCGGCGCGGGCGCGCTGCTCGTCGCCGTGCTGGGCACGGTGGTCACCCTCGGCGCCACCTCGGAGAACGACGAGGGCACCTCGTCGGAGAACGTCGGCGTCAACCCGTCCGCGAGCCAGGGCGTCGACGACGGCAGCCTGGGCGCCGACCCGCGGGCCGACGAGAACGGCGACACCGGCGACGCCACCAGCCGGCCGACCGACCCCGGCCCGGACGGCACCCTCGGCACCTCGGACGACCCGACGCCGACGGCCACCGAGTCGGGCGAGTCCTCGGACGACCCGGGCGACACGAAGGAACCGGACGACCCGACGACCGGCACCGGCCCGACGAAGCACACCAAGCCGCCGACGTCGCCCACCAAGCCGCCGACCTCCAACGAGCCGACCGAGCCCACGGACGACCCGACCGACCCCACCAAGGAGCCGACCGAACCGACGACCGAGCCCACCGAGCCGACGGCGGAGCCGACGGACGGGCCCTCCTCGCCGGAGACGACCACCTCGGCGAGCGGTCCCGCCCCCTCCACCCCCGCGGAGACGGAGTCGGAGGTGAGCGGTTCGGCGAGCGCCCCGCAGAGCAGCGCCGAGGGCACGCCCAGCAGCTCCGGGACGATGGTGATCTGACGGACGCACGCGGGAAGGGCCGGACTCCCGAGGGGAATCCGGCCCTTCCCGCGTGCCGTGGCACCGGGCACCGCGGTGACGGTCAGAACAGGCGCAGCTTGTCGTCCTCGATGCCCCGCATCGCGTCGTAGTCGAGGATCTGGCAGCCGATGCCCCGGTCGGTGGCGAGCACCCGGGCCTGCGGCTTGATCTCCTGGGCGGCGAACACACCCCGCACCGGGGCGAGATGCGGATCGCGGTTCAGCAGCTCCAGATAGCGCGTGAGCTGCTCGACACCGTCGATCTCACCACGCCGCTTGATCTCCACCGCGACGGTCTGTCCCCCGGCGTCGCGGCAGAGGATGTCGACGGGGCCGATGGCGGTCATGTACTCGCGGCGGATGAGGGTGTAGCCCTCGCCGAGCGTTTCGATACGGTCCGCCAGCAGCTCCTGGAGGTGCGCTTCCACGCCGTCCTTGATCAGGCCGGGATCGACCCCCAGTTCGTGCGAGGAATCGTGGAGGATCTCCTCCATCGTGATGATGAGTTTCTCGCCCGCCTTGTTGACGACGGTCCAGACCCCCTCCTCGTCGCCTGTGCCCTCCTTGAGCGCACAGGGCGGCGACATCCAGTTCAAGGGCTTGTAGGCCCGGTCGTCGGCATGGATCGACACGCTGCCGTCCGCCTTGACCAGGATCAGACGGGGTGCCGAGGGCAGGTGCGCGGTGAGCCGCCCGGCGTAGTCCACGGAGCAGCGGGCAATGACGAGACGCATGGTCGGCAACGCTACTCGACGGGCCGGGGTGGATGCGATTCGCCCTCACGGGCACCCCGCCGGCGCACGCGTACAGCGCCTCGCCAGGTCCCGCACGGCCGCGGCACAGCCCTCACGGCCGACTCACAGGAGCCCCTCCGGACCCGCGCGACGCGTCCCGTATCTCCTGGAAAACGCGTGTTCGCCGATGGCTGATTACCGGCCTACGGAAAGTCCCGCATCCGGGGATTCGCCTGGTGCGGCCACGGCCCGTTGCTTACGGTATTGAACGGGAGGTCGCGAGATGTGTACGCAGCGTGTCGGAAATTGCGAGCTCCCGTATCTGTCAGGCAACCCCCGCGCCGCGGGGGTGCGAGAGGAGAACCCATGTCGCTCGACGTCTCACCGGCCCTACTCGAACAGGCCGAGCGAGGCGAGGTCGACGAAGCTGACTTCGTCGACTGCGTCCGGACCTCCCTGCCCTACGCGTGGGAGATGATCAGTTCCCTGGTGGCCCAGCTGAAGGTCGACGGCGGAGAGTTCGCCGACAACCAGACGCCCCCGCCGGACGAGCAGGCGCGCGGGCAGCTGCTGCGCGCACTCGCGAGTGACGCGATCCGCGGAGCGCTGCAGCGGCACTTCGGTGTCCGGCTGGCCTTCCAGAACTGCCACCGGGTGGCCGTGTTCCCGCTGGACTCCTCGGTCGACGAGAGGCTGGCCAAGTTCACCTCGGTCCGAGGCCAGCTGCTGAACCAGTCACCGGAACTGCGCGACTGCTGACGCACCACGTCGGTCGCTTGCCGTCCTGTACGCGGGAGGTGCGGTTTTTTGTACCGGGGCGGCAAGCCATCATCGAGCCCCCGACTCGTTCAGGGCCTGTCGGCGAGTTGGGGGATCACCTCGGATCCGAGCCGCCGTACGGTCTCCTCGGTCGCCGCGAGGTCGCCGGAACCCTCGACGAGCAGCGCGAACCGGGAGATGCCGGTCCGCTCGCTGGTCGCGGCGAGCCGGTCCGCGCACAGCCGCGGGGTGCCCACCGGGTGCAGCCCGCAGAGCAGTTCGGTGTAGGCCAGCGGGTCACGCATCCGCCGCCGGCGCCCGTCCACCGTGACATGGGCCTCGAGCCCCTGCCGCAGCCAGCCCGGCATCGCCTTCAGCAGCGTCTCCGCCGCGTCGGTGCGCCGGTCGGCGATCTGGCAGACACCGGCCGACACATGGGGCGCGCGGTGGACCTCCGGCGCCGGCCGTCCGCACGCGCGCGCGTGCCGCTGCCACAGGGCGACCATCTCGGCCTTCTCCTCGTCCCCGACATGCATGCCGAGCAGCATCGGCAGCCCGCGCTCGGCGGCGAGCCGCACGCTCGCCGGAGAGGTGCAGGCAACCACGACCTCGGGGCCCGCGGCCTCGGTGAGAGCCTCCGACGGGCGCGGGACGACGGGCACTTCGCGGAAGCGGTACCGCTCCCCGTCGGCCGCGACGGACGGTTCGCGCAGCCAGCGCATCAGCAGATCGAGCGATTCCCCGAACCCCTGCTCGTACGCCTTCAGGCCGGCTCCGAAGACCTCCAGGTCGACCCACGGGCCGCCGCGCCCGACGCCCAGCGAGAACCGTCCGCCGCTGGTGACGTGGAGCAGCGCGGCCTGTTCGCCGAGCGCCACCGGATGGACGGTGGGCAGCACGCTCACCGCCGTACCGACCCGGATGCGGCGGGTGCGGCCGAGCAGTAACGCCGCCAGGGTGATCGCCGACGGGCAGGTGCCGTACGGAACGAAGTGGTGCTCACCCAGCCAGACCGCGTCCAGCCCCGCCTCCTCCGCCAGTTCGGCGCAGCGGACCGCTCGGTGCAGTGCCTCCCCTTCGCCCTGCCCGGGGAACTGGGCGCCCAACACGAAACTTCCAACGCGCATTGCTTCCTGCTTCCTTGGCTCCGACACGGAGCTCCCCCGCAGGGCATAACCGTCTGACACGTGCCGAGGACACGGCCGGGAGGAGGAATTTGCGGATTGTCTGCAGAATGGGCGGTTCCGGAGCCGGTGTTGCGCCACCGTGAAAGGAAACTTGTGATGATTGGTTCCGTACGCGTACCCGGCTCGGCCCCGCGTAGGCTGGATGCGGTCCCTGCATCCTGTATAGCCCCGTGAGGTGTCCTGTGTCCCCGCGTCGCAACCGAGCCAAGGGAGCCGGTTCGTCCGGCTGGAGCGCCGAGGACGACCGGTCCGGGCGCTACGGCGGCTGGCAGTCCACGGAGAGCTGGCAGGACGAGGAGTGGAACGTACGGCACGTGGCGGGGGCCAGCGCCCAGGGCAAGGCGTACCGCTGCCCCGGCTGCGACCAGTTGATCCCGGACGGGGTGCCGCACGTGGTGGCCTGGCCCGGGCACGCGGGGGTCGACGACCGCCGGCACTGGCACAAGGCCTGCTGGAACGCCAAGGACCGCCGCACCACGCGGGTGCAGCGGTCCCGTAACGCGCCGAGGTTCTGAGGGCCGTCAGGCCCTCGGGTGCCGGAGCGGCTCCTACACGTCCCGCTTGCCGAGCAGCGCGAAGGCGCCGCCCAACACCACGGCCGTGAGCCCGATCATGATCCACAGCGGGTCCCAGCCGGAGGGGCCGGAGGTGCTGAGGGAGTTGGCGTAGAAGATGCTCAGCTGGTTCGGGATGGAGTACTCGAACAGCGCGGTGCGCACGTCCTCCAGCGAGGACGAGAACATGAACAGCGCGATCACCAGCGGGGCGAGCACGGCGCCGATCATGAGGGTGATGGCGCCCGCCGAGTGCCGGATGATCGAGCCGACGGCCAGCGAGAGCGTGCCGAGCAGCGCGATGTAGAGCGAGATGCCGACGGTGGCCTTCAGCCACTCGTCACCGGTGGGTTCCCCCGCGTTGTTGCTCTTCAGCATCGCCACGTGCAGGAACGCGATGACCGTGGCGGACAGCAGCGTCACCACGAACGCGACCAGGAAGAACACCAGGGCCTTCGCCAGGAGCACCCGCCCGCGCGAGGGGCAGGCGACCATGGTCGTGCGGATCATGCCGGTGCCGTACTCCGAGGCCGTGGTCAGCACCCCCAGCGTGATGATGCACATACTGCCCAGGAGCAGGCCGAAGAAGCCCAGGGACAGTGCGGATTCGCCGCCGAGATCCGGGTCGGTGCCCACCACCACCAGACCGGTCAGCAGGCCGATACCGACGACGAGCAGCACGAACACACCCAGCGTCCACATCGTGGAGCGCACCGACTTGATCTTCGTCCACTCGGAGGCGAGCGCATGGCCGAAGTGGGTGTGTACCACCGGGATCGGCGAGGTGTAGCCGGGACCCGCCGAGCCGGAGGCGGGATGCGCGGTACCGGGCGCCGCCGCCTCCCATGCGGGCGCGGCCGGCTGTGTCGGGGGCTGGGGCGTGCTCATCGGGCTTCCTCGGGCTTGGTCACGTCGGAGCCGGCCGGGCCGGCGGGGGCGGCCGGCGACGCGGCCGGAGCGGCGGCCGGGGCGGCCGACGGGGGAGCGGCCACAGCGGCGCCCTGGCCGGGCTGGGCGTACGGGTTGGCCACCGGGGCCACCGGTGCGCCCGGAACCCCTCCAGGTGCGCCCGGAGCGCCGTACGGGTGCGGTGTGCCCGGCGCCGCCGCGACGTACTGACCGCCCTGCTGGGGCGGCGGCGGGGCGTACCAGCCGGGCTGGCCCTGACCCGGCACCGGTAGGGGCGGCTGCGCGCCCGGCGGGAGCGGCTCCTGGAACCCCTCCTTCTGGTCGGTGGTCGAGCGGTAGTCGACCACGCCCTGCGTCATCCGCATGTACGCCTCCTCCAGAGAGGCCTGGTGCGGTGACAGCTCCCACAGCCGTACGCCGGCCTCATGCGCGATGTCGCTCAGGCGGGGCAGCGGCAGTCCCGTCACCCGCAGCGCGCCGTCCTGCTCGGGCAGTACGCTGCCGCCCGCCTCGGTGAGCGCGGCGGACAGCTTCTCGCGCTGCTGCGGCTCGGTGTCCGGGGTGCGCATCCGCGCGAAGTCGGCGGAGTTCGCGGAGATGAAGTCCTTCACGCTCATGTCGGACAGCAGCTGCCCCCGCCCGATCACGATGAGGTGGTCGGCGGTCAGCGCCATCTCGCTCATCAGGTGGGACGAGACGAAGACCGTGCGGCCCTCCGCGGCGAGCGACTTCATCAGGTTGCGCACCCAGAGGATGCCCTCGGGGTCGAGGCCGTTGACCGGCTCGTCGAACAGCAGCACCTGGGGGTCGCCGAGCAGCGCGGCGGCGATGCCGAGCCGCTGGCCCATGCCCAGCGAGAAGCCCTTGGAACGCCGCCGCGCCACCTCGTGCAGCCCGACCACGCCCAGCACCTCGTCCACGCGGCGGGCCGGGATGCCGGACAGCTGGGCCAGGCTCAGCAGATGGCTGCGCGCGGACCGGCCGCCGTGCACTGCTTTGGCGTCCAGCAGCGCGCCGACCTGCCGGGCGGCGTTGGGCAGCCTGCGGTAGGGATAGCCGCCGATCGTGACGTGCCCCGCGGTGGGGTTGTCGAGACCGAGGATCATCCGCATCGTCGTCGACTTGCCCGAGCCGTTGGGGCCCAGGAAGCCGGTGACGGCGCCGGGCCGCACCTGGAAGGAAAGGTTGTACACAGCGGTTTTGTCGCCGTACCGCTTGGTCAGGCCGACTGCCTCGATCATGCTCCGCCCCATCGAGAGGTTCAGGACAACGGGGGCGCACACCCCCGTAAGGGTTAGGAGGATATCGACAGGCTGACGGTTCCACCCAAGACGAGGTAAAAACCGGGCCACCCCTCCGCGTCCTCCAGGGTCTTTCGTTCGGATCAGGCCGGACCCCGCGGGGTCCGGCCTGATCCGAACGAAAGACCCTACGCGTCGCGCTTCTTCAGCAGCAGGTAGCCGCCGGCGAGCGCCGCGATCACCCACAGCACCATAATGCCGAGTCCGCCCCAGGGCCCGTACGGGGTGTCGTCGAGCGGCGGCACCACCTGCATGATCCTGCTGCCGGCCTGATCCGGCAGGAACCGGCCGATCTTCTTCGTCGCGTCGACGTTGCCCAGGATGTTGGAGATCAGGAAGAAGAACGGCATCAGGATGCCCAGCGCCAGCATCGGGGAGCGCAGCATCGTGGCGACGCCCATCGAGAACACCGCGATCAGGGTCATGTACAGGCCGCCGCCGATCACGGCCCGCAGCACGCCGTCGTCGCCGAGGGACGCCTTGTGCTCGCCGAGCATCGCCTGCCCGAGGAAGAAGGTGGCGAAGCTGGTGGCCATGCCCACGGCGAGCGCGAGCGCGGTCGCCACCCCGAGCTTGCCGGCCAGGAACGAGCCGCGCTGCGGTACGGCCGCCAGCGAGGTGCGGATCATGCCGGTGCTGTACTCGTTCGACACAACCAGCACCCCGAACACGATCATCGCGAGCTGACCGAGACTCATCCCCGCGAAGCTGATGAAGGTCGGGTCGTAGGAGAGCCGCCGGTGGGCGCTCATGGTGTCGAACTCGTGCGCCGACAGCGCCGAGATCAGCATGCCGAGCGCGATGGTGACGACCACCGCCAGGGAGAGCGTCCACACGGTGGACGCCACCGACCGGATCTTGGTCCACTCGGACCGGACGACCTGTACCGCCGCCATACTCAGCCCTTCTTCCAGTCG
The DNA here is from genome assembly GCF_042656345.1 of Streptomyces incanus. NCBI lineage: Bacteria > Bacillati > Actinomycetota > Actinomycetes > Kitasatosporales > Streptomycetaceae > Streptomyces > Streptomyces incanus. The sequence continues at coordinate 18,414 of NZ_JBHSPC010000047.1, read as the reverse complement.
TCGCCCCACTGCCGCGGGGCCGCGGGTGCGTCGGAGTGCGCGTGGTACTCCACCGACTCCGCGGTCAACTGCATGAACGCCTCCTCCAGGGAGGCCTGCTGCGGGCTCAGCTCGTGCAGCACCAGCCGGTGCCGGGCCGCCAGCTCCCCGATCCGCTCCGCCCCGGTGCCGTCCACCTCCAGCGTCCCGCCTCCGTTCTCCACGACCGTGAGGCCGGCCTCGTGCAGCACGTCCAGCAGCCGCTCCCGCTGCGGGGAGCGAATCCGGACGTACGTACGGGAGTTGTGCGCGATGAAATCGGCCATGGAGGTGTCGGCGAGCAGGCGGCCCTGCCCGATGACGACGAGGTGGTCCGCCGTCAGCGCCATCTCGCTCATCAGGTGGGAGGAGACGAGGACCGTACGGCCCTGCGCCGCCAGCGTTTTCATCAGGGTGCGGATCCAGTGGATGCCCTCGGGGTCGAGCCCGTTGACCGGCTCGTCGAACATCAGGATGCGCGGGTCGCCGAGCAGCGCGCCGGCGATGCCGAGCCGCTGGCCCATGCCCAGCGAGAAGCCCTTGGCCTTCTTCCTCGCCACCGACGACAGCCCCACCGTGTCCAGTACCTCGTGCACCCGCTGCCGGGGGATGCCGTTGCTCTGGGCGAGGCACAGCAGGTGGTTGAAGGCGCTGCGGCCGCCGTGCACGGCCTTGGCGTCGAGCAGGGCGCCGATGTACTTCAGCGGGTCCTTGAGGCGGTCGTAGTGCTTGCCGTCGATCCGGACGTCACCCGCGGTGGGCCGGTCCAGGCCCAGCATCATCCGCATGGTGGTGGACTTGCCCGCGCCGTTGGGGCCGAGGAAGCCCGTGACGATGCCCGGTCTGACGGTGAACGTCAGGTTGTTGACCGCCATCTTCTCGCCGTACCGCTTGGTCAGCCCCTCGAGCTCGATCATGCCGCCACGCTAGAACGGGACAAAGCCCTCTGCCACCTCAGTGGCAGAGGGCTTCGTCGATGTTCAGCCGTCGTATTCCGGCCAGTAACCCGAACCGCTGCTTACCGGGTCTGCTGGGCCGGGACCCCGCGGGAGGCGGGCTCCTCCTCGGCCGGCGAACCGGCCGCGGCCACCGCGGCGCCCGTGAGCGTCGCCAGCATCTCGCGGACGTTGGTCAGCTGGGCGTTGATGGAGTCGCGGCGGTTGGTCAGCGCGGCCAGCTCCCGCTCGGATTCCGAACGGATCCGGTCGGCCTTGGCGTTGGCGTCGGCCACGATGTCCTCGGCCTGACGCTGGGCGGTCTCCACCGTCTGGCGGGCCCGGCGCTCGGCGTCCGTGCGCAGCTTCTCGGCCTCCAGACGCAGCTGCTCCGCCCGGTGCTCGATCTCGGCGAGACGCTTCTCGGCCTTGGCCTGACGCGACGCCAGGTCGCGCTCGGACTGCTCGCGGCGCTTGGCGAGGTTCGTCTCGAAGTCGGCGGCGGCCTGCGCGGCCTTCGCGCGGGTCTCCTCGAAGAGGGCGTCCGCCTCCTCGCGCTTGGACTGGGCGTCCTTCTGCGCGTCCGACCGCAGCTGCGAGGCCTCGCTCTGCGCCTTCTCGACGATCCGGACGCCGTCGTCCTCGGCCTTGGCCTTGCGCTCGGCGGAGTACGACTCCGCGTCGTTGCGCACCTGCTGGGCGGCGGACTCGGCGAGTTCACGGTGCTGCTCGGCCGCGCGCCGAGCCTCCTCACGGAGGTCCTTCGCCTCCTCCTCGGCCAGGCGCAGGATCTTTTCCACACGTGCGCCGAGACCCGCGTACGACGGCTCGGCGTCGGTGACCTGGGCCTGGGCGTTCTGCGTCTCGAGGTGGAGCTCCTCGATGCGCTTTTCCAGAGCGGTGATGCGGGCGAGAGCGCTGTCACGGTCGGAGACGAGTTTGGAGATACGTTCGTCCACCTGAGCGCGGTCGTATCCACGCCGCACAAGCTCGAAGCCGTAGGGGGAAGTGTCGCTCATGGGGTTCCTGTCGAATGAGACCGGTGAGGTGATAGGGGGAATCCTAGGCGCCGAAGCGCTGTGTCATCGAGCGGATGCACGTTTGATACGGAGAATGACACCCCTTTTGAGTGGCTGACCCCCGGAGTGCTTGCCCAGTGCATGCTCAAACCCCCTGACCGGCAAGGGATTTCACCTGCCGGCAGGGGGTTTCTCGCATCATCGAAGAGTTTTGCCCGGTTCGCCCTCAGGGGTCCTAACTGTCCGAAGACTTGCTCCGCTGGCCGGGCGTACCGGCCGCCGCGGCCGCCTTCACCCCGTGGTCCTTGCCGCCGCCAGGCGTCTCGAACGACTCCAGCGCCTCCAGGACGTCCTGCACGCGCGAGATCTCGGCGTTGATGTCCTCGCGCCGCCGCATCAGGACCTCCAGCTCGCGCTTGCCCTCCTCGACCGTGGCCCGCGCCTCGCGGATCGCCTCGGCCTTCAGCTCCTCGGCCTCCTTGATCAGCGTGGCCTTCTTCTGCTCGGCCTCCTTCAGGAGACCCTCGGCCTTCTTCACCGCGGCGATACGCACCTTGCCCGCCTCGGAGTTGGCCTCGGACACGAGCTCCTTGGCCTGCGCCTGCGCCTTGGCCAGCTGCTCCTCGGACGCCTTGATCAGTGCGTCGCAGCGGTCGCCGGTGGACTTCATCGTCTCGGCCGCCTCACGGCGGGCCCGCTCGTGCAGCTCCTCGATCTCACCGGTGACCCGGTCCCGCAGCTCCTCGGCACGCTCCCTGATCCGGGTCGCGTCCCGGCGGGCCCCGACCAGCAGCTCGTCCGCGTCCGTACGGGACTTCTCCACCCGGGAGTTGCCCTCGACCGTCGCCTCGGCGACGAGCCGGTCGGCCTCCGTGCGGGCCGCGCCGACCATCGAGTCGGCCTGGGCCTCCGCGTCCGCGGTGGTCTTCTGCGCCTGCTGCTGCGCCTCGGTGAGCAGCTTGTCCGCCTCGGCGGCGGTCTCCGTGATGAGCGTGTCGACCTGCTCGGCCGCCTCCGAACGCCGCTTGTTGGCGTCCTTGCGGGCCTCGTCGAGGGTGCGCTCGGACTCCTCGCGCGCGGACGTCACCAGCCGCTCCGCCTCCCGCTCCGCGTCGGCCTCGAGCCGCGCGGACTCGGTGCGGATCCGCTCCGCGTGCTGCTGCGCCGAGCCGACCGTCTGGGCCGCCTCGGCCCGCAGCCGCTCCGCGTCGCCGGACGCGTCCGAGATCAGCTTCTCGGCCTTGGCCACCGACTCCGTACGCAGCCGGTCGGTCTCCGCGATCGTCTCCGCGGTGAGCCGCTCCGCCTCGCCGCGCGCCTCGGTGATGAGGGTGTCCACCTGGGCCGCCGCGTCCGAACGGATCCGGTTGGCGTCCTCCCGGGCCTCGGCCCGGGTGCGCGACGCGTTCCGCTCGGCCTCGGCGACCGCGTCCGACGCCTCCGTACGCATCCGCAGGGTCTGCTCGGAGACCTCCGAACGGACCCGGTCCGCCTCGGTGATCGCCTCGGTCACGGTGCGCTCGGCGAGCGCCTTGGCGGCCTCCGTCTCCTCCTGCGCCTCGCGCCGCATCCGGCCGGCGTCCTCGCCCGCCCGCTCCCGCTCGGCGTAGGCGTCGGACCGGACCCGGTCCGACTCCTCCTCCGCCTCGCGGCGCATACGGTCCGCCGCGTGCTCGGCGGCCTGGCGCAGCCCGGTGATCTCGTCCTGCGCCTGCTCCTGCAGTCCCGCGACCGCGTCCCGCACCTGCTGGGCGTTCTGCTCGGCCGCCGCCACCATCTCGGTGGCCCGCCGGTCGGCCTCCTCGACCAGCCGTACGGCCTCGGCCTGCGCCTCTTCCACCCGCTTGCGGGCCGAGGCCAGCAGCTCCTCGCTCTGCTCCCGGGCCCGCTCGCGCTCCTGGTCGGCCTCCGTGCGGGCCGCGCCCAGCAACTCCTCGGCCTCGCGCCGACGCCGGGCGGCCTCCTCCTGCGCGCCCGCCAGCGTCTCCTGCGCCTCCGCGCCGAGCCGCTCGGCGGCGGCCCGTGCCTCGGCCCGCAGCCGGTCGGCGCTCTCCTGGGCCTCCGACTTCAGCCGCTCCGCCTCCGCCGCGGCCTCCGACCGCAGCTGCACGGCCACGGACTCGCCCTCCGCGCGGGAGGCCGCCGCGTCCGCCGCGGCCTCGTCGCGCAGCCGCTCCGCCTCCGCCTGTGCCTGCTGCCGGAGCGAACGGCCCCGCTCCGCCGCCTCGGTGCGCAGCCGCTCGGCCTCGTCCGCGGCCTCCCGGCGGATACGGCCCGCCTCCTCGCGGGCGTCGCTCAGCGCCTGTTCGGCCGAGGCGAGCCGCTCCTCGGCCTCCGTGTGCAGCCGGGTCAGCTCCTCGGCGGCCTCCGCGCGGCGCGCGGCGACGGCCTGCTCGGTCTCCTCGTGGACCTCGCGCGCGGCCCGCTCGGCGTCCTCCTTGAGCGCGTCGGCCTGCTCGGCGGCCTCCGCGCGGTGCCGCTCCGTCTCCTTGCGGGTGCGCTCCAGCGTCTCCTCGGCCTGTCGGCGCAGCGTCGTGGCGCGCTCGATGGCCTCGGTACGGACCTTCTCGCTGTCCGTCTGCGCGGTGGAACGCAGCTCGTCCGCGTCCGCCTTCGCCTTGGCCAGCAGCTCCTCGGCGGACCGGGCGCCCTCCTCGATCTGCGACACGGCCTGCTTACGGGCCTCCGCGCGGATCTTCTCGCCCTCGGCGACCGCGTCGGCCCGCAGGTGCTCGGCCTCGCCGCGCAGCCGGCGGGCCTCCTCCTGGAGCTCGACCGTCTTGGCGCGGTACTCCTTGGTGTCGTCCTTCGCCGCGCCCTTGAGCTGCGTGGCGATGTCGTGCGCCTCGGCGCGCAGCCGGTCCGCCTCGGCCTCGGCCTCGCGGCGGATCCGCTCGGCCTCCTCGGCCGCCTCCCTGGTGGTCCGCTTGGCTTCCTCCGACGCCTTGTTGAGCACGTCCTCGGCGGTCCGGGCCGCCTTCGACAGCTGGGTGGCGCTCTCCTCGGCGGTGATCGTACGGGCCTTCTCGGCGGCCTCCGCGACGATCTTCTCCGCCTCCGCGCGGGCGTCCGCGACGACCTGCTCGGCGTCCGCCTTGGTGGTCTCGGCCTCCTTGGTGGCCTCGCTGACCAGCCGGGCGACCTGCTCCTTGGCCGTGCGCGTACGGGTCTCGTTGGCGGACTCGGCGGAGGCGAGCGCCTTCGACGCGGTCTCCTTCGCCTCGGCGAGCACCTTGTCCGCCTCGGTGCGGGCCTCGCGCAGAGCCTCCTCGGCGGCCGCCATGCGCTGCTCGGCGGCCTTGGTGAGCTCCTGGGCCTCGCGGCGGGTGGACTCCGACTCACTGGCCGTCGACGTCCGCACCTGCTCGGCGTGGTCGGTGGCCTCCTGCGCCTGCGTGGAAGCGGCGGTCAGCAGCCGCTCGGCGTCCGCGCGGGCCCGGCGCAGCGTCTGGTCGGCCTCCGTGCGGGCCGCCTCGGCCTCGCTCCGCAGCCGGTGACGGGCCTCGGCGGTCACTCGTTCGGCCTCCGCGCGGGCGGCGGCCAGCGCCTGCTCGGCCTCCGCGCGGGACTCGTCGAGCAGCCGGCGGGCCTGCTGCTCGGAACGGGCCCGCACCTGCTCGGCCCACGCCACGTTCTCGTTGACGTGCGATTCGACGGTCTGCCTGCGCTCCGCCAGCTCCTGGTCGAGCTGCTGGCGCCGGGTCACCGCCTCCTGGTGCAGCTCCGACTGGAGCCGGGCCGCCTGCTCGGCGTGCTCCTGGAGGATCCGCTGGGTCTGCGCCCGCACCTGGCTCAGCTCGCGCTCCGCGTCCGCGCGGAGCTGGTCGGCCTGCATCTGCGCGTTGCGCAGCAACTGCTCGGCCTGGTAGCCGATGTCGCCGCCCTCGTAAGCGGGCCGGGACATGATGGTGCGCCGCGCCTCGTGCAACTTGGCGCGCAGCACCTCGACCTGGTAGCCGAGGTCGTCGGCGTGCTGGATCGCCTTTTCCCGCTCGGTCTTCAGCCGCTTCATCTCGGCTTCGAACCGAGTGAGGTGGTCGACGTCAGCCGCCGGATCTCGCTCCTGGCTCTCGTAGCCCCGCACTGCGCGGTCCCATCCGTCCCCTGGTCGCAACTCTGGCCGAGCCCCGTCCGTCCGCCGAACGGGACCCCCGGGGAATGGTGTCAGATCAACGGAGGAACATGCGCTGCTACCCCCGCGCTCGCCCCCCGAAACCCGGACCCCGGTACGTCCTGCTGTCAGGATCGGCGACGCTCACCCGAACGGGGGCAGTCGTCACCTTTCTGACGGCAGGACCTGATCGCCCTGGATCGAGCGGCGACCGCACCCAACCCTACCGGCCCTTATGTACGTGGGTCAGTGCTCAGGTGACTCAACAGGCGCCGAAGTGACCAGTTCTGTCAGTACGCCATGACAGTCCTTGGGGTGCAGGAAGGTGATTCGTGACCCCATGGAGCCGCGTCGGGGCTCTTCGTACAGAACGCGTACGCCCTTGTCCTTGATCGCGGTGGCCTCGGCGTCGACGTCCGCCGTACCGAAAGCGATGTGGTGGACCCCCTCGCCGTTCTTCGCGAGCCACTTCGCGACGGTGGAGTCCTCCCGGGTCGGCTCCAGCAGTTGGAGGTAGGACGCGCCTCCGTCCGAGGTCTCGTTGATCCTCAGCATGGCCTCGCGCACGCCCTGCTCCTCGTTGACCTCGGAGTGGAACACCTCGAAGCCGTAGGTGGTCCGGTAGAACTCCACGGTCGCGTCGAGGTCGTGGCAGGCGATTCCGATGTGGTCGATTCGCGTCAGCATGGAATCAGTGGAACGGTCTCCAGGCGGTTACGCAACGTGCGCGCGATCACACCGATGGCCCGATGACGGGGCGGACCGCAGCTCAGTACATTCGAAGTAAACCCTCGTTCACTCCTCGGCTGTGCAGCCGGAAGGGGATCGCAGCTCATGACTTCTGCATCTTCCAAAACTTCCGCACCATCCACATCCTCCGCAGCGAACGGCACGACGTCCGTCATCGTCGCGGGTGCCCGGACCCCGATGGGCCGGTTGCTCGGCTCGCTCAAGTCCTTCTCCGGAGCCGACCTCGGCGGCTTCGCGATCAAGGCCGCCCTCGACCGTGCGGGGATCGGCGGCGACCAGGTCCAGTATGTGATCATGGGGCAGGTGCTCCAGGCCGGGGCGGGGCAGATCCCGGCACGCCAGGCCGCCGTCAAGGCCGGCATCCCGATGAACGTCCCGGCGCTCACCGTCAACAAGGTGTGCCTGTCCGGCCTCGACGCGATCGCGCTGGCCGACCAGCTGATCCGGGCCGGCGAGTTCGACGTGGTCGTGGCCGGCGGCCAGGAGTCCATGACCAACGCCCCGCACCTGCTGCCGAAGTCCCGTGAGGGCTTCAAGTACGGCGCGGTCCAGATGATCGACGCCATGGCGTACGACGGTCTGACCGACTCCTTCGAGAACGTCGCCATGGGCGAGTCCACCGAGAAGCACAACACGCGCCTCGGCATCGGCCGTCCGGAGCAGGACGAGATCGCCGCCCTGTCCCACCAGCGGGCCGCCGCCGCGCAGAAGAACGGCATCTTCGAGGCGGAGATCACCCCCGTCGAGATCCCGCAGCGCAAGGGCGCCCCGGCCCTCTTCAGCCAGGACGAGGGCATCCGCGCCGACACCACCGCCGAGTCGCTGGGCAAGCTGCGTCCCGCCTTCGCCAAGGACGGCACGATCACCGCCGGCTCCTCCTCGCAGATCTCGGACGGTGCGGCGGCCGTGGTCGTGATGAGCAAGGCCAAGGCGCAGGAGCTCGGCCTCGAGTGGATCGCCGAGATCGGCGCCCACGGCAATGTGGCGGGACCCGACAACTCCCTGCAGTCGCAGCCGTCCAACGCGATCGCCCACGCCCTCAAGAAGGAGGGCCTGGAGGTGTCCGACCTGGACCTCGTCGAGATCAACGAGGCCTTCGCGGCGGTGGCCGTGCAGTCGATGAAGGACCTCGGCGTGTCCACGGAAAAGGTGAACGTCAACGGCGGTGCCATCGCCCTGGGGCACCCGATCGGGATGTCCGGCGCCCGGCTGGTGCTGCACCTGGCGCTGGAGCTGAAGCGGCGCGGCGGCGGCATCGGCGCGGCGGCGCTGTGCGGCGGCGGCGGGCAGGGTGACGCGCTGATCGTGCGAGTACCCAAGGCCTGAGCAGGCCGTCCGGCCGTTGTTCTTGGCAGATCCCTACGTGTGAACGGAGCAGTGATGCAGGACGTCTCCACTCTGGTGGCCCAGGCCAGGGACGGCAGGCCGCGGGCCGTGGCCCGGCTGATCTCCCTGGTGGAGGGAGCGTCTCCGCAGCTGAGGGAGGTCATGGCGGCCCTGGCACCGCTGACCGGCAACGCGTACGTGGTCGGCCTGACGGGTTCGCCGGGCGTCGGCAAGTCGACGTCCACCTCGGCGCTGGTGACCGCGTACCGCAAGCAGGGCAAGCGGGTCGGGGTCCTGGCCGTCGACCCGTCCTCGCCCTTCTCCGGCGGCGCGCTGCTCGGCGACCGGGTCCGGATGTCGGAGCACGCCTCCGACCCCGGCGTCTACATCCGCTCCATGGCGACCCGCGGCCACCTGGGCGGCCTCGCCTGGTCCGCGCCGCAGGCCATCCGCGTCCTCGACGCGGCCGGCTGCGACGTGGTCCTGGTGGAGACGGTCGGCGTCGGCCAGTCGGAGGTGGAGATCGCCTCCCAGGCCGACACGTCGGTGGTGCTCCTCGCGCCCGGCATGGGCGACGGAATCCAGGCGGCCAAGGCCGGAATCCTGGAGATCGGCGACGTCTACGTCGTCAACAAGGCCGACCGCGACGGCGCGGACGCCACCGCCCGCGAACTGAACCACATGCTGGGCCTCGGCGAGGCCCGCGCCCCCGGCGACTGGCGCCCGCCGATCGTCAAGACGGTCGCCTCGCGCGGGGAGGGCGTCGACGAGGTCGTCGAGGCCCTGGAGAAGCACCGCGCGTGGCTGGAGGAGCACGGGGTCCTGGCGGAGCGCCGGCTGGCCCGCGCCGCCCGCGAGGTCGAGACGATCGCCGTCACGACCCTGCGGGAGCGCATCGGCGACCTGCACGGCGACCGCCGCCTGGGCGCACTGGCGGAACGGATCATCGGCGGCGAGCTGGACCCGTACCGCGCGGCGGACGAACTGGTGGCGGGGCTGACGCGGGGCTGACGTCGGGCCGGGGGCGGGGCCGGGACCGGTCCGCGAGGGCCCGCGGGACGGACGGGGGTGACCGGGGACACGGAGTCGGCGGAGGTGGCCGGGTCGCGGGGGACAGCCGGCCCGGGTGCTCGGCGACCTGCTCGACAACGGTTGCCGGCACGCCCGCGAGACGGTCTCGGTGAGCGTGCGGCGGGAGGGCGGCCGGGCGGTGCTCGCGGTCGCCGACGACGGCGACGGGGTGGCCGAGGCCGACCGGGAGTGGATCTTCGAGCGGTTCGTCCGGCTGGACGCCGCCCGTAGCCGCGACGACGGCGGGGCCGGTCTGGGCCTCGCCATCGTCGCGGGACGTCGCGGTACGGCACGGCGGAACGCTCACGGCCGGTGCGGCGCCCTCGGGCGGAGCCCTGTTCGAACTCCGCCTGCCGCTCACCCGAGGGACCTGACCCGGCCGGGTGGCACACCGCCACCGGGCCGGGGCACCGGTTCGGACCGTCACCGGGTCAGACGGTCACCGGGTCAGAGACGCCCGCGCTGGTCGCGCAGGTGCTCCGCGATGGGCTTCAGGGCCTTGTCCAGCTCGCCGAGGGCCTCGGGGGAGAGCAGGTCGATGAAGTGCCGGCGCACCGACGCCACGTGATGGGGCGAGACCTTCTGCATGGTCTCCAGGCCGTGGTCGGTGAGGACGGCGAAGAGGCCGCGCCGGTCGGACTCGCAGTTCTCCCGCCGGACCAGGTCCGCGTTCTCCAACCGGGTGACCTGGTGCGAGAGGCGGCTCTTGGACTGGAGGGTGGCGGCGGCGAGGTCGCTCATCCGCATCCGGCGGTCCTCCGACTCGGAGAGGTTCACCAGAATCTCGTAGTCGTTCATTGTCAGGCCGAAGGGCTGCAGATCCTTCTCGAGCTGATACGTCAACAGCCTGTTGACCTCCAGGTGGGTGCGCCAGGCGCACTGCTCCGCATTGGTCAGCCAGCGTGTGGCCGTCTCGGTCTCCATGAATGAAGTCTACCTAAGAAGTTGAAAGACGAACTAGTGAGGGGTTCTCTGTGACGGTGACGGCGTGCACGCGTTCGATGTCACACTCCGCAGACTACCGCTCACAGCCCGAAGCGATGCTGGAGGTCGCCCAGCTGTCCGGGAAGGCGCGGTGCCCCCGTGGCCTGCCCGTGCGCTCCGGACGCCCCGCCGCCGGGCACTCCCGCCTGCTGCGGAGCGGCCCCCGTGGCCTGCTCCGGCATCAGCGACTCGGACGACTGCAGGAGTACGGTGCCGGCCCCGACGAACTCGAACTGGTGCTCCTCGCCGGAGGCTCCGCCGAGTCCCGTCAGCGCACGTAGACCGCCCATGACGCCGGTCATGTACCCATGGTCGTAGTGGTGGCACGGGGAGGGGCAGTCCGCCCACCCGACCAGCGCCTGCGGGTCCACCCGGAGCGGGGGTTCCATGAACACCACCGGGCCGTTGGAGACGGCCACGAACTTTCCGGTTCCGATGAGCGTCAGGAAACCCGGCACGATCGACTGCTTCAGTGACAGGCTTGGCTGAAAAGCGAGCAGATTGCCCGAGCGAATGGTCAGATTGCCATCCTCGAGGTCGTACGCATTCACATCGAACGCCCGGTCGGCGAGGAGCATCTTGCCCGAACCCTCCGCCACGACCCAGTCGCTCGCGTGCAGAGGCGAATGGAACGACGTACGGACAATTCGGTCGAGTCGGCCGTGCCCGATGCCGTTGAACTCGATCGTGCCGTAGTAGGCGATCATCTTCCCCTTCTGCAGGAACCACTGGCTCCCGGTGAGCTCCACGCAGAAGGTGTAGTGATCGACATTGTCGTTCGACGGCAGGGTCGTCGGGTCGAAGACCGTGACGCCGGGCTGCGGACCCGCGCCCGGGGTTCCGTAGGTGCTCAAAGCTTCTCCTCCGACGCCTGGACGAACACCGCGCCACTGCCGCTGAGCTCCAGTTGGAACGCCTCGCCGGAGCCGCGCCCCACCATGTCCCGCCAGCCGAGCGCGGTGGACAGCTTGTTGCGGACGTCGCCGTGATGGGCGACGTAGGCCTGCGGGTCGACGTGGACCGGGCGCTGCGGCGTGACCGGGATCTCGATCACGCCCCCGTGCGCCATGACCGCCACGGAGCCGTGCCCCTTGAGCGTGGTGGTGAACAGGCCCTGCCCGGAGACCTGGCCCCGGACCATGCCCATCACCCCGCCCTGCGAGCCCAGGAACATCGTGCCCTGCTCCAGCGTGCCCTCGAACGCCAACAGGCGGTCCGCCTCGACGTACAGGGTGTCCCCGGAGAGGTTGATCACCTGGATGTGGTGCCCGCCGTGCCCGAACAGGACCGTGCCGCTGCCCTCGACGGTCATCAGGGGGGTGTCCTCGCCCGCCACCCGCCGGCCGATCATCGACCGGAGCCCGCCCTGGCCGCCCATCATGTTGGGGGTGAAGCCGACCTGGCCCCGGTAGGCGAGCATCGCGCCGCGCTGACTGAACAGCCGCCGGCCCGGCACCACGGTCGCCTCGACGACCTTCGAGTTGATCTCCCGGAAGGCCATGTCAGACGTCCCCCGCGATCGTGTTCCGCTCGCTGGGCTGGACGTACACCAGCCCGTCGCCCTCGAACCGCATCTGGAACGCCTCGCCGCCGCCCTCCCCGAGCAGCGTGCGGAACGTCACCCCGGACTGGAGGGACTGGCGAAGATTCCCCTGGTGGGCCACATAGGCGCCGGGGTCGACGGTCAGCGGGTACTGCGGGGAGACCCGGAGCACCACCGCGGGACCGTCCGACATGATCGCCGCCTGGCCGTGGCCCTCGACGGTGGTCGTGAACAGCCCGTTGCCCTGCGAGGCGCCGCGCAGGCCGGTGAAGCCGGTCCCCGTGCGCAGGCCGCCGTCGGTCGCCAGCAGGTTGCTCGACTCCACGTAGAGCGTGTCCCCCCGAAGGCCGACCAGATTGATCTCGGTGGCACGGTCCGCGAACCAGCAGACCCCACGCCCCTTCACCTCCATCACCGTCATCTGCTCGCCGGTCAGCCGCCGGGTCACCATCCCCCGGATGCCGTCCCCGCCACCGCTGAGCCTCTTGAACGCCATGTCGCCGTCGTACGCGACCATCGAGCCGTTCTTCGCCTTCACGGCGTCCCCGGTCATCTCGACGGCGAGCACCTTGCTGCTCTGAAGTCGGAACATCGCCACATCTGTGACGGTAACCGCAGCTCCACCCCCGGAACAGGTCCTGACGGGGGAGATACCCCCTAAAGATCCCCCTAGGGGCCGCGCCGGCCGCGCCGGCCGCGCCGCCGTCGGGGGAGGGCGTGCGGACGTGCGCGCGTGCGAGCGGGTGGCCGTTCGGTGCGGGACCCGGCCCCCCTCCGGTGATCGCGGACGGTGTTTGCCACAATGGGCGGGACGCTTGTGCGTGCGTTCACAAAGCGTCAGGCGCAGGACATCGGGCCGTCGGGCCCGGTATGACTCGCAGACACCGCCGTCTCTCCCACCGAAGGTGATCCGTGGACCTCAAGACCGCCAGTGCCCTCCGCCGTCTCCGCCTGGTATCGGGCCCCGAGGCGATCTCGTTCCTGCTGCTCCTGGTCGCCTCGGTCCTGAAGCGGACCACGGAGTTCAACGCCGTCCCGGCGCTGGGCGCGATCCACGGATTCCTCTTCGTCCTGTACGTGATCTTCTGGGCCGACGCCTGGAACCGGGCCAAGTGGCCGCTGAAGACCGCCGCCTTCTACTTCCTGATGTCGGTTCTGCCCACCGGCGGCTTCTTCGCCGAGCGCCGGCTCAAGCGTGAGACCGAGGACGCGGTGATCGCGTCCCGCGCCCGCAAGGAAGGGGTCGTGAGCGCGTGATCGTCGCCTTTTCCGTGACGCCGCTCGGTGTCGGCGAGGACGTGGGGGAGTACGTCGCCGCCGCCGTGCGGGTGGTCCGCGAGTCCGGGCTGCCGAACCGCACCGACGCCATGTTCACCTCGGTCGAGGGCGACTGGGACGAGGTCATGGACGTCGTGAGGCGTGCCGTGGCGGCGGTCGAGGCGCGCGCCCCGCGGGTGTCCCTGGTCCTCAAGGCGGACATTCGGCCCGGGGTCGAGGACGGCCTCACCTCCAAGGTCGACACCGTCGAGCGGTACCTGGACCGGAGCGGGGACGAGAGCGCGTAGGACGGCGAGGGGGCGCGGGGCGCCAGTGGCGCCCCGCGCCTCAGTGGCGCCCGGCCGTGCGACGCAGGTGATGGCGTACCGCGCGGTGGGCGACCGGGCCGAGGCCGTCCAGGGCGGCGATGAGGATCCCGAGCTGCTCCAGGGCGTCCAGTGCCGCGCCCGCACCCGCCGGGTCCACCCCCTCGTACAGTTCGAGGCCCACGAAGGCCGCCGCCACCGCGCGGGCGAGCCCGCCGGAGTCGGTGAACTCGCCGAACGGAGTCCCGGGCAGCACCCGTTCGAGGACCTTCTCGATCTCCACGATCCACAGGCCGAGCCCCGCCGACGTCGCCGCCTTCAGGCTGTCGTGGGTCTGCGCGCCGGCCAGCAGCTGCCCGAGCAGGGCCACCTGGCCCGCGGCGCGTTCCTCGTCGTGCATCTCCCGCCCGAAGGCGAGGAGTTCCGTGAGGGAGCCGACCTCCGCGAGGCGGGTGCGGTAGCGGGCGACCCGCTGCTCGGCCCCGTGGTGGCAGGCGGCGGAGAGCAGTTCGTCCACCGAGCCGAAATGGTAGAAGACCAGCGCCTGGTTGACCCCGGCCGTCGTCGCGATCGCCCGCGCCGAGGCCTTGGCGATGCCCTGCTCGGCGAGCGTGCGCAGGGCACCCTCCAGTAGCTTCGTCCGGGTGCTGTCGGCGGTTCGGGTGCCGTCGGCGGGGCTCACGCGCGCGGCTCCTCACGGACCGGACGCAGCCCCGGGCGCACCCCGCACGCGCGGATGTCGCTGTAGACGGCGGTGAAGGAACCCCTGTAACCGAAGAGCGGCCCGAAACGGCGGTTGGTGACGTCGACCCGGATCCGGAAGCGGCCGGCGCGTTCGTCGTAGGACTCGCGCACCTCGGCCCTCGCGCCGACGACCTCGGGCACGCGCACGTCCACCGGGCCCTCCCGGAAGCGGTGTTCGCCCGAGCGGATCGACAAGGAGCCATCGGGTTCCGCGCGGAAGCGGAGGTCGGTGGCGAGATGCTGGTGGGTACCGAGGTAGTCGACGATGCGGTCGCCCCGGGGGCCCAGCACCATCTGGGCGTCGAAGCGGCGGGGACGGCCGGGCAGCTGGAAGGTGCGCACGAAGGTCACCGTCTCACGGCCGAAGCCGTCGGTGTACGGCACGTTCTCGATGGTGAAGGGGATGTGCCGGCCCTGCTGGGGGACCAGGATGTGCCGGGTCGCGCCGAGCGCCAGGAACGGCTTCACGAAGGCGCCGCCGTGCCAGACGCGGTCCATCACGCCGTGGCCCGTGCAGGCCTCGCCGCTCGTCAGGCCGACGGAGAAGCGGCGTCGCAGCTCGGGGTGGAGGCGGTCGAAGTCGGCGCCCATCACGGTGCGGAAGATCGAGGTCATCGCGGGGTCTCCAGGGTGCGCAGCAGCCGGGGCGGACGGACCTGGGGCGGCGGGGTGCGCAGACAGCGGCGGGCGGCCGGGGTGCGGGTCGACGGCGGGGCGAGGAACGCGGCGGCGATCGCCGCCACGAGGAGCAGCGGGGACAGGAAGGCTCCCGAGGGGCCGAGCAGGGCGACCGGCTTCAGGGCGAGGGCGGTGCCGGCGGCGGTGATCACGGCCGCCCGGAGCGTCAGTTCCGTCAGCCAGTTGCGGCGGGCGCGCTCGGGGGTGACGCCGTGCTCCAGCCAGATCCGGAGCCGGTCGAAGGACCAGGCGGTCGCCCAGCCCATCAGGCGCCGCAGCACCAGCCGGTCCGCGAGCGCGCCGACGGCACCCCAGCGGGGCCGGTAGTCGTAACCGGTGAGGAAACGCACGCCGGCGCCGGTCCCGTCCCCCGCCCCCTCCCCGCTCCCGTCGGGGACGTAACGCCAGTAGCCGCTGCCGTCCGCGAGCAGGGAGAGCGGGTGGGGGCAGGAGAAGCGGAGCGCGGAGGTGCGGGTGCCGTCCGGGCGCTCCTTCTCACCGGCCGAGACGCCGGTACCGGCGAGGGTGAGGAACGGCAGTACACGAGTGGCGTAGCGGAAGCGCTGGGACTCGCCCCCGGCGCGCGGGAGGTGACGGATCTCGGTGAAGCGCAGGTCCCAGCGCTGGTGCTCGGCCGGGTCCTGGGTGCGCGCCCACAGCTCGTCGAGATCCGCGCGAACGCGTGTCTCTATGTACAACCTCACGTCGACCCCCTGCCACCAGTGTGTTTGAGCGAGTGCTCAAATGCTGCGAGGGGGAGCGTACGTCGTTTTGAGCGAACGCTCAACGGTGGGGTGGCGTCCAGGCCCTGATCGAAGGGCGAGACAGGGCTGACCGGCATGTGACCGGCCGGTAGGGTCTGCTGCGTGCCGAAGCCGCTCAGTCTCTCGTTCGATCCCATCGCCCGTGCCGACGAACTCTGGAAGCAGCGCTGGGGGAGCGTGCCGTCCATGGCCGCGATCACCTCGGTCATGCGCGCCCACCAGATCCTGCTGGCGGAGGTCGACGCGGTCGTCAAGCCGTACGGGCTCACCTTCGCGCGGTACGAGGCCCTGGTGCTGCTGACCTTCTCCAAGTCCGGCGAGCTGCCGATGTCCAAGATCGGCGAGCGGCTCATGGTGCACCCCACCTCCGTGACGAACACCGTGGACCGGTTGGTCCGGTCGGGCCTGGTCGGCAAGCGCCCCAACCCCAACGACGGCCGCGGCACCCTCGCGAGCATCACCGAGAAGGGCCGTGAGGTCGTCGAGGCGGCCACCCGCGACCTGATGGCGATGGACTTCGGCCTCGGCGCCTACGACGCCGCGGAGTGCACGGAGCTGTTCGCGATGCTCAGGCCGCTGCGTCTCGCCGCCGGGGACTTCGACGAGAAGTGAGCGACGGCACCCCGGACCCGGTCCGGGATCCGCCGGAACGGACGGTTACGCTCGACGCCATGAAGCGAAGCGTGCTGACCCGCTACCGGGTCATGGCCTATGTCACCGGTGTCCTGCTCGTCGCGCTGACCATCGGCATGATCGGCAAGTACGCCCTCAAGGTGGACGGCGCGGCCGACTTCACGCAGGTCGTCAGCATCGCCCACGGCTGGCTGTACGTCCTGTACCTGGTCTTCGCCTTCGACCTCGGCTCCAAGCTGAAGTGGCCGGTCAAGAAGCAGATCTGGGTGCTGCTGGCCGGAACCATCCCGACCGCCGCCTTTTTCGTCGAGCGCAGGATCTCCCGTGAGCTGGGGTCGCCGGTCGCCGCCGACGCGCCCGCGCCCGCCAAGGCGTAGCCACCGGGCGTCACCGCGCGGCCTCGCGGCCCCGCGTCAGTGCCGGGTCCGACCGCCGTACGGAGCAGCGTGCGGCGGTCAGCCGTCGACATTTACTAGGACGTCCAAGTAAATTCGAGGGTATGGAAGCTGACGCCATCGAGGAAGGCCGCCGTCGCTGGCAGGCCCGGTACGACACCGCGCGCAAGCGCGACGCAGATTTCACCACGCTCTCCGGCGACCCCGTGGAGCCGGTGTACGGGCCCCGGCCCGGCGACGCCTACGAGGGGTTCGAGCGGATCGGCTGGCCCGGTGAGTACCCCTTCACCCGCGGCCTGTATCCGACCGGCTACCGGGGGCGTACCTGGACGATCCGGCAGTTCGCCGGGTTCGGGAACGCCGAGCAGACCAACGAGCGCTACAAGATGATCCTCCGCAACGGCGGCGGCGGGCTGTCCGTCGCCTTCGACATGCCCACGCTCATGGGGTGCGACTCCGACGACCCGCGCTCCCTGGGCGAGGTCGGGCACTGCGGGGTGGCCATCGACTCGGCCGCCGACATGGAGGTCCTGTTCAAGGACATCCCGCTCGGGGACGTGACGACCTCGATGACGATCAGCGGGCCGGCCGTGCCCGTCTTCTGCATGTACCTCGTCGCCGCGGAGCGCCAGGGCGTGGACCCCGCCGTGCTCAACGGCACGCTGCAGACGGACATCTTCAAGGAGTACATCGCCCAGAAGGAGTGGCTCTTCCAGCCCGAACCGCATCTGCGCCTCATCGGCGACCTGATGGAGCACTGCGCGGCCGGCATCCCCGCCTACAAGCCGCTCTCCGTCTCCGGCTACCACATCCGCGAGGCGGGGTCGACGGCCGCCCAGGAGCTGGCGTACACGCTCGCGGACGGCTTCGGGTACGTGGAACTGGGGCTCAGCCGTGGGCTCGATGTGGACGTGTTCGCCCCCGGCCTGTCCTTCTTCTTCGACGCACACCTCGACTTCTTCGAGGAGATCGCCAAGTTCCGCGCCGCGCGCCGCATCTGGGCCCGCTGGATGCGGGACGTGTACGGCGCGAAGAGCGAGAAGGCGCAGTGGCTGCGGTTCCACACCCAGACCGCGGGCGTCTCGCTGACCGCCCAGCAGCCGTACAACAACGTCGTACGCACCGCCGTGGAGGCGCTCGCCGCCGTGCTCGGAGGGACCAACTCCCTGCACACCAACGCCCTCGACGAGACGCTCGCGCTGCCCAGCGAGCAGGCCGCCGAGATCGCCCTGCGCACCCAGCAGGTGCTCATGGAGGAGACCGGCGTCGCCAACGTGGCCGACCCGCTCGGCGGTTCCTGGTTCGTCGAACAGTTGACGGACCGGATCGAGGCGGACGCGGAGAAGATCTTCGAGCAGATCAAGGAGCGGGGCCTGCGCGCCCACCCCGACGGGCAGCACCCCATCGGGCCGATCACCTCCGGCATCCTGCGCGGCATCGAGGACGGCTGGTTCACCGGCGAGATCGCCGAGGCGGCGTTCCGTTACCAGCAGTCCCTGGAGAAGGGCGACAAGAAGGTCGTCGGTGTCAACGTCCATACCGGTTCGGTCACCGGCGACCTGGAGATCCTGCGGGTCAGCCACGAGGTGGAACGCGAGCAGGTACGCACCCTCGGTGAGCGCAAGGCCGCCCGCGACGACGCGGCGGTCCGCACGGCCCTGGCCGGCATGCTCGACGCGGCCCGCTCCGGCGCCAACATGATCGAGCCGATGCTGGACGCCGTACGCGTCGAGGCGACCCTCGGCGAGATCTGCGACGTCCTGCGCGAGGAGTGGGGGGTGTACACGGAGCCCGCGGGCTTCTAGTAGGGCTTTGTTAGGTCCTGTGGTGGGGTTCTGGGGTCGGGGCGGGTTGGCCGCA
>NZ_JBHSPC010000046.1:170000-178481 GCF_042656345.1 Streptomyces incanus | reverse complement strand
GTCCGCAGTGACCAGGCATGGGTGCAAGACTCACTCCTGCTCACTGGCTAGGAACGGTTGATCTCGGAGTTGGAGACGTAGATCCAGCCGCTGCCGTCCGCGTAGCAGGCGCCGCCGTCGGGGGCGTTGTGCCAGGTGTACGACGTGCCCGGGACCTGCTGGCCGGACCGGGCGATCACCCTGCTGGTGAACCCGGTCGGCAGCCTGATCCCGTTGGCGTCCGCCGTGCCGAGCGCCCCGTACGGGCCCGTACCGGGCTGGGCGGGCGCCGCGTACGCGGCGCTGTGCCAGAGCGCGCCACCGAGGACCGCGCCGGCGCCGCCCATGGCGCTCGCGCGAAGGAAGGTACGACGTTCCACTGTCGCTCCCAGAGGTGCCGTGAACCGTCCCGCCACCGGTCGGTGACGGGGGCGTACGGCCACGGAACCTACGGGTACGGCATGGACACATCATGGCCGTGGGTGTACCGGACGGTGACCATCCCGGGCCTCACGGGCCGGCCTGCAGCGGTACGCCCACCGCCGTGACCGTCGTCTCCGGTGTCTGCGGGCTGGTGAAGCGGGCGTCGACCAGGTACAGGCGGTCGCGTCGACGTGCTCCCCGCCCTGAAGTCCAGGGAATCCGGTCTGGGTCGGCCGACCCTTCCGGGGGCTTCCTGTTTCACCGCGCTGTGCGGGCACGTGTGCCCGTCCTACCGGCGCTCCACGGGCGTTCGACGTCTCCGCCCGTCCGGCGGCGACGCTACGGCGTCCCTCGAAAGCGGGGGAGGGGTGCGAGGGGCGCGGCGAGGAGGAACTGTGAGGAGCCTCAACCTCAGGAAACGCTCATCTTGATGGACGGCACAACTACCCGCTCCATAGGGTCACGCTCATGCCCGACATCTCGCTGACCACGGTCGTTCTCCTCTGCCTCGCGGCGCTCGCCGCAGGCTGGATCGATGCCGTGGTCGGCGGCGGCGGACTCCTGCTCCTGCCCGCGCTGCTGCTCGGCCTGCCCGCCGGCACCCCCGCCGCGCACGCCCTGGGCACCAACAAGGCGGTCGCCATCGTCGGCACCACCGGCGCGGCGATCACCTACGCCCGCAAGGCACCCGTCGACGTACGGACCGCCGTACGCATCGGGCTGGCCGCCCTCGCCGGATCCTCGGGCGGGGCCCTCCTCGCCGCCGGGATGAGCACCGAGGTCCTCGAACCGGTGATCATGGTGGTCCTGCTCGCCGTCGCCGCCTTCGTCATCCTCCGCCCCGGCTTCGGCACCGCGCCGAAACCCGGCCCGGTCTCCCGCCGCCGCATCCTCGCCGCGATCGGCTTCGGCGGCCTGGGCATCGGCTTCTACGACGGTCTCATCGGCCCCGGCACCGGCACGTTCCTCGTCCTGGCGCTCACCGCCCTGCTCCACCTCGACCTCGTCACCGCGTCCGCCACCGCGAAGATCGTCAACTGCTGCACCAACGCCGGCGCGCTGGCGATGTTCGCCTGGCAGGGCGCGGTGCTGTGGCAACTGGCGGGTCTGATGGCCGTGTTCAACCTGGTGGGCGGCACCCTCGGCGCCCGCACGGCCCTGAAGAAGGGCAGCGGTTTCGTCCGCGTCGTCCTGCTGACGGTCGTCTTCGCCCTGGTGGCGAACATGGCGTACGAACAATGGCTGGCCTGAGGGAACCCCGGACCTGCGGAATGCCCTGTAACGCCGGGGGATCGCGCGCAACGCCTCGATGCCCTCGGAGAGAAACCATGCACATCGCATAAGACCGGGACAACGACACCGCGTACGTCTCCCCCGTCGTCCCCGTCCCGGACGGCGCCGCTGTCCGCCAACTCCCCGCCGAGGGGCTTGCGGCGGAGGCCGAAGTCGTCCTCGACGGGGACGAGGCCGGCCGCCTGCTGGGATTCGAGGTCATCGGGGCCAGGGCCGGCCTCCCGGCCGAGCTTCTCGACGGGGCCGCTCCCGCCGGCTGACCGGGGTTCGGACCGGGCCGGTGTCACGCTTGCCGGCACCGGTTGCCGTCGGCGGGAGGCGGAGCAGGCCAACCATGTACGGCGGAACGCCGGACTCAGCGGCTGCCCGTCAGATGGGCGTAGACGACGACGTTCCCCCGATAGCCGGTGGTGCGTGAGTAGCCTCCGCCGCAGGTGATGATCCGCAGCTCCGGACGCTTCGCCGCGCCGTACACCTGCTCGTCGGGGAAGTCGCGGGCGTCGTACACCTCGACGGCGTACACGGTGAACACGGCGACGGTGCCGTCGCGCCGGTCCACCTCGACGGTGCCGCCCTTGCGCAGGGCGCCCAGGGAGTAGAAGACGGCGGGGCCGTCGGCGTTGTCGACATGGCCCGCGACGACCGCGGTGCCCGTCTCGCCGGGCGTGGTGCCGGCCTCGTACCAGCCGGCCAGGTTCGTCCGCTCGGGCGGCGGTGCGTCGAGGCTGCCGGTGCCGGTCAGCCCGAGGCCCGTCAGGGGCGCGTCCACGCCGATCGCGGGGATGCGGATCCGGTCGGGCGGGGAGGGCGGCAGCGCGGCGGCCTGCCCGAAGGGGCGCCCGGAGTCGTGTCCGGCGGGCGCGGAGTGCGCCTGGGCGGCGGACGGCTGGGGCGGGGCGTTCGTCGCGGCCCCGTAGCCCAGCAGCCACAGGCCGCAGTACAGGGCGAACACGCTCACCGAAGCTATGGCCGTGTTGCCCGGGCCCCCGACCCGGCTGGACCTGCGGCGTATGCGGCGCATCGCGGACTGACCTCTTCGGAGTCGGCCCCGTGCCCCCTCCGGGCCGCGAGGGGCGTCGGACCCGGAGGGGGAGGGGACATGCGGTACGGCGGACGGGCGGGGGAGGGCGCCCGTCAGCTCCTGTCGCCTCTCGCCCGGCGATGCAGGAGCCAGGTACCGCCCGCGGCGGCGACGGCGAGAGCCGCCACACCGGCCGCGGTCTGCACGGGATCGGGGCCCAGAGCGCTACCGACCCCCGTCCTCACACTGCCTCGGGGATACGCCTGCTGCGCCGCGGGCGTCAGCCCGACCACCAGGTCGCCGGTCACCCGCTGCCCGCCGGCGTCGCACGTCGCGACGATCTCGTACGTGCCCGGCTGCGCGCCCGGCGGCACCCGGAACCGCCCGGTCGAGTCCGGCTCGTCCGAGCCCGGCGCCAGCGTGAAACGGCCGGCGCCCACGGCGGTGGCGTCGCCCGCGACCGTGTCGTCGTCGCCGCACGCCGCGGTGTTCACCGTCACCTGCGCGCCGGCCATGACCATGGCCGGGTGCAGTTCCAGGCCCCCGGCCGACGCACCGGAGGGAGGGCTTGCGGGAGCGGCGGGCTCCTCGGCGGACGCGGCGGGCGCCACGAGCAGTCCCGCGGCGGCCACGGCGAGCGCGAATCCGGTCAGGCCGGTAAGCCTCCGGGCGGTATCTCGCATCGGTGCTCCCTCGGGCTCACGAAGGGGCCACGCCCGCGGCATCCTCATGTGCCGCCGTCAGTCGCGTCCCTACCCGTCCGAGGTAAATACCGGCGGGCGCGGCCCGCTCCCTGAGAGAACGTCAAAAACGAGGTGAACGGGTGTCGGCCGGCCTCGACCGAACCCCCGCCCGGGCCCCCGCCCGTACCCGTTTCGGCAGGTCACAGTCGTGCCAGGGGCCTGGCCGGGGGAAAGAACCCGATGGGTGCGCCGCACGGCGGTGAACGGGTGAGGCGAGAGCGACAGCCCGATCGGGACGAGGCTTCAGGACCGGACCGCCTCCACCCGCACCGCGCACACCGTGAACCCCGGCATCCGCGACGTCGGGTTCAGGGCGGGATGGGTGAGGGTGTTCGCGCGGCCCTCGCCCGCCCAGTGGAACGGCATGAACATGGTGTCGGGGCGGATCGCGGTGGTGATCCGGGCCGGTGCCACCGCCCGGCCCCGCCGGGACATCACGGCCGGCGGATCACCCCCCGGCCGCCCCGAGCCGCTCCGCGAGCCGCGGATACAGCACCGCGAGCGGGCCGTGCGGGAAGCGCGGGGGCGACGGCGGGCGGCGCGGTCCTCCTCGCCGCCGGACGCCGAAACGGCGTCGCCGGGCGCGCGGCCGGCCGGGCGACACGCTCGGGGACGGCCTGGGCGGCGGGCGCCTCCACCGGCGCGGCCGTCTCCGCCTCGGACGCTCCAGGAGCGGGACGGCCGGTCGCCCGGCGGTGCGGCGGGACGGGCCGGGGACCGGTGAATTCTCGCGGACGGTCTGCGAGGCGACGGCCGGGACGGTACAGCAGCCCGTCGTCGTGCAGGCCGGCCAAGCGGCCGGCCTCCGCCTTCAGGCCACCGACGGGGAGCCGGTGAGCTTTCCCGGCCCGGCGACCTGCTCGGCCGGGAGAGCGACGGTGATCCGTGTCGTGTCCGCCATGGCACGAGCATGCTGCGATATGCGCGGCACGGTCACCGTGCGGCCGGCGAGGCACGGGTGCCGTCGAGCGCCCGCCGCACCCCCGGCTCCCTCGGGCCGAGGAAGTGGGGGTCCGGGCGGAAGGCCGCGTCCAGGGCCGCCTTGCCCGCGGCGAGGATCTCCCGGGTGCTGCCGTAGTACCAGGTCAGGTCGTGCCGTTCGGCGACGCCGACGCCGTACGAGGAAACGCCGGCCGCCCGGCACAGGGTGACCGCGCGCCGGATGTGGAAGCCCTGGCTGATCAGTACGGCCCGGTCCACACCGAAGATCTTCTTCGCGCGGACGCACGAGTCCCAGGTGTCGAAGCCCGCGTAGTCGCTGACGATCCGCGCGTCGGGCACGCCGTGCCGGGCCAGATAGGCGCGCATCGCGTCCGGCTCGTCGTAGTCCTCACGGCTGTTGTCGCCGGTGACCAGGACCACCTCGATCCTGCCCGCCCGGTACAGCTCGGCCGCCGCGTCCAGCCGGTGCGCGAGATACGGCGACGGCTCCCCGTCCCACAGGCCCGCGCCGAAGACCACGGCGACCTCGGTGCGGGGCACGTCGGCG
This sequence comes from Streptomyces incanus, assembly GCF_042656345.1. NCBI lineage: Bacteria > Bacillati > Actinomycetota > Actinomycetes > Kitasatosporales > Streptomycetaceae > Streptomyces > Streptomyces incanus. The sequence continues at coordinate 173,533 of NZ_JBHSPC010000046.1, read as the reverse complement.
GTGGTGTGCAGCCGGCCGTCCGCCGCCAGGCGCATCCACGTCGCCGGCAGCAGCGCCAGGACGCACGCCGCCATCCCCGCCTGCACCAGCCGCCGCCGGCCGGCCCGGGTACGCGGCAGACGTGCCCGGCGGAGCCATCGGGCCCCGCCCGCCCTCGCGCGGCGCAACAGGTGAAGCATGGGACGAGCACCCTCCCCGGTCGGTCTTCGACATCGAAGACGCCCCCGCGCGTCCTCCGGTTCAGCCGCGCCCTGTGACCAGCAGCACGGCCTGACCTGGTTCGGCCAGGCCCGGCCTCTCGGCTCGGCCAGGCCCGGCCTCTCGGCTCGGCCAGGCCCGGCCTCTCGGCTCGGCCAGGCCCGGCCTCTCGGCCTGGCCTGGCCTGGCTCGGCCTGGCCTGGCTCGGCTCGGCCTGGCCTGGCTCGGCTCGGCCTCCTGGCCTGGCTCGGCTCGGCCTCTCGGCCCGGCTCGGCCCGGCCTCTCGGCCCGGCTCGGCCCGGCCTCCCGGCCCGGCTCGGCCTGGCCCGGCTTGGCCCGGTCCGGCTTGGCCCGGTCCGGCTTGGCCCGGTCCGGCTTGGCCCGGTCCGGCTTGGCCCGGTCCGGCTTGGCCCGGTCCGGCCGTGTTCTGCCCCCAGAGCCCGATCCCTCCCGAGTGGCACCGTGTGGCCGTAGTGTCGAGGCATGGCAGGCACCAGCACTTCCGCCCCCACCGGCCCCGCGCCCCAGCCCCAGGCACAATCCCCGGCGCAGTCGCAGCAGTACCCCACTTCGCCTCCCGGCTACGACCCGGCGTCGGCCGCCCGCTGGGACGCCGAGCCGGACAAGCGCCCCGGGCGTACCGCCTTCCAGCGCGACCGCGCGCGCGTGCTGCATTCCTCGGCCCTGCGCCGCCTGGCCGGCAAGACGCAGGTCGTCACCCCCGGAGAGGCCGGCGCGGTCTGGGACGCCAGCCCCCGCACCCGCCTCACCCACTCCCTCGAATGCGCGCAGGTGGGCCGGGAGCTCGGTGCCGCCCTCGGCTGCGACCCGGACCTCGTGGAGGCCGCCTGCCTCTCCCACGACCTGGGCCACCCGCCCTTCGGCCACAACGGGGAACAGGCGCTGAACGAATTCGCCGAGGACTGCGGCGGCTTCGAGGGCAACGCCCAGTCGCTGCGCCTGCTCACCCGCATCGAACCCAAGCGGTTCGTCACCGATCCGGAGACCGGCGACCTCGCCAGCGTCGGCCTCAACCTCACCCGTGCCACCCTCGACGCCGCCACCAAGTACCCCTGGCCCCGGGGCGCCCACCCCACCGACCCGGTTTCCGCGAAGTTCGGCGTCTACGAGGACGACCGCCCCGTCTTCGACTGGGTCCGCGAGGGCGCCCCCGACGGCCGTACCTGCTTCGAGGCACAGGTCATGGACTGGGCGGACGACGTCGCCTACTCGGTGCACGACGTGGAGGACGGCCTGCACGCCGGCCACATCGACCCCGGCGTCCTGCACGCCGGGCCCGAACGGCAGGAGATCTTCGCCGTCGCCGTCAGCCGTTACATCGAGGCGGACACCGACCCGGCGGAGCTCGCCGAGGCGCTCGACCGCCTCCTCGCCCAGGAGTGGTGGCCGCACGGCTACGACGGCACGGCCCTCGCACAGGCCCGCCTGAAGGACGCCGCCAGCCAGCTCATCGGCCGTTTCTGCCTGGCCGCCGAGGGCGCCACCCGGCAGAAATACGGCAGTGGCCGTCTCGCCCGCTACGGAGCCGAACTCGTCGTCCCCCGGGACACCCGGACGGAGTGCGCCGTCCTCAAGGCGGTCGCCGACCGGTACGTCATGCAGCGCGCCGAGCAGGAACTGCTCCGTGCCGACCAGCGGATCGTCGTCCTCGAACTGGCCGAGGCGCTCACCGCCCGCGCCCCCGACGGCCTGGACCCGCAGTTCCGCACCCTGTTCGCGCAGGCTCCGGACGACCGCGCCCGCAAGCGGGTGATCGTCGACCGGGTCGCGTCCCTCACCGACGCCTCGGCCCGCTCGCTTCACGCCCGCCTCACGGGGCAGGCATGAAGAGAGGGGGACGGCGAGGGGACCGGTGGGGCACCGGAGACGTGTGTTCGCTCGAAGGTGACCCTCCGTGGCCTGATCGGGCCACCCCCTCTTCCCGCACCACCCTGTGTGCGGGAGGCTCGCACGTGGCGGCACCCACAGTGTTTTCCGGGGGGCCACCCCCCGGACCCCCTGCAGGAGGCATCAAGTGGTCGACGCGGATCAGACATTCGTCATCGTCGGAGGCGGCCTGGCGGGCGCGAAGGCGGCCGAGACGCTGCGAACGGAGGGATTCACCGGCCGGGTCCTGCTGATCTGCGACGAGCGGGACCACCCGTACGAGCGGCCGCCGCTCTCCAAGGGCTTCCTGCTCGGCAAGGAGGAGCGCGACAGCGTCTTCGTGCACGAGCCCGCCTGGTACGCGCGCCACGACATCGAGCTGCACCTCGGCCAGACCGTCGACGCCGTCGACCGCGCCGCGAAGACCGTCCGCTTCGGCGAGGACGGCACCACCGTCCGCTACGACAAACTGCTGCTGGCGAACGGCGCCGAGCCCCGCCGCCTGGACATCCCGGGTACGGACCTCGTCGGCGTCCACCATCTGCGCCGCCTCGCGCACGCCGAGCGCCTCAAGGGCGTCCTGGCCTCCCTCGGCCGGGACAACGGCCATCTGGTGATCGCCGGCGCCGGCTGGATCGGCCTGGAGGTCGCCGCGGCGGCCCGCGAGTACGGCGCGGAGGTCACCGTCGTACACCGCGGGCCGACCCCGCTGCACTCAGTCCTCGGCCCCGAGCTGGGCCAGCTCTTCGCCGACCTGCACACCGAGCACGGCGTCCGCTTCCACTTCGGCGCCACCCTCACCGGGATCACCGGGCAGGACGGCGTCGTCCTCGCCGCCCGCACCGACGACGGCGAGGAGCACCCGGCGCACGCGGTCCTCGCGGCGATCGGCGCCACCCCGCGCACCGGCCTCGCCCAGGCGGCGGGCCTGGACCTCGCCGACCCCGCGGACGGCGGCGGCATCCGGGTCGACGAGCGGCTGCGCACCTCCGACCCGGACATCCACGCCGCCGGTGACGTCGCCTCCTTCCCGCACGCCCTCTTCGACACCCGGCTGCGCGTCGAGCACTGGGCCAACGCCCTCAACGGCGGCCCGGCCGCGGCCCGCGCGATGCTCGGCCAGGAGGTCACCTACGACCGGGTCCCGTACTTCTTCAGCGACCAGTACGACCTGGGCATGGAGTACTCCGGCTGGGCGCCCGCCGGCTCCTACGACCAGGTCGTGCTCCGGGGCGACGTGGGCAAGCGGGAGTTCATCGCCTTCTGGATGAAGGAGGGCAGGGTGCTGGCCGGGATGAACGCCAATGTGTGGGACGTCACCGACCCGATCCAGCGGCTGATCACCTCCCGGACCCCGGTGGACACCGACTCCCTGGCGGACCCGCGCGTCCCGCTGGAAAGCCTCGCCCCCTGAGGGCCGGCCGGCACCACGCGTCCCGACGCCCGGC
>NZ_JBHSPC010000046.1:0-169967 GCF_042656345.1 Streptomyces incanus | reverse complement strand
CGGGGCGGACGCCTCGGATCCGGCCGCCGGCGGACCGCCGTAGACTTCACGCGTGGCTGGACGGATCAACGACGAGGACGTGAAGGCGGTACGGGACGCGGTCCCGATCGACGCCGTGGTGTCCGAGTACCTCCAGCTGCGCAACGCGGGCGGCGGCAACCTCAAGGGCCTGTGCCCGTTCCACGACGAGAAGTCGCCGTCCTTCCAGGTGAGTCCGAGCAAGGGGTTCTTCCACTGCTTCGGCTGCCAGGAGGGCGGCGACACCCTCACGTTCGTGATGAAGATCGACCACCTCTCCTTCTCCGAGGCGGTCGAGCGCCTCGCCGCCCAGGCCGGCATCACCCTGCGCTACGAGGAGGGCGGGTACAACCCCGCCCACCAGCGCGGCGAGCGCATCCGCCTGGTCGAGGCCCACCGGATCGCCGCCGACTGGTACATGGAGCAGCTCGCGACCTCCGCCGAGGCGGACACCGGCCGCGCCTTCCTCGCGGAGCGCGGCTTCGACCAGGCGGCCGCCCAGCACTTCTCCGTCGGCTACAGCCCCCAGGGCTGGGACCACCTCACCCGCTTCCTGCGCGGCAAGGGCTTCACCGACAAGGAACTGATCCTCTCCGGCCTCTCCCAGGAGGGCCGCCGCGGCCCCATCGACCGCTTCCGCGGCCGTCTGATGTGGCCCATCCGCGACATCGGCGGCGAGGTCGTCGGCTTCGGCGCCCGCAAGCTGTACGAGTCGGACAACGGGCCGAAGTACCTCAACACCCCCGAGACGGCGATCTACAAGAAGTCCCACGTCCTGTACGGCATCGACCTGGCGAAGAAGGACATCGCGAAGTCGTCCCGCGCGGTCGTCGTCGAGGGCTACACCGACGTCATGGCCTGCCACCTCGCCGGCGTCACCACCGCCATCGCCACCTGCGGCACCGCCTTCGGCGGCGACCACATCAAGATCCTGCGCCGACTGCTGATGGACAACGGCTCGGCCCGCGTGATCTTCACCTTCGACGGTGACGCGGCCGGCCAGAAGGCGGCCCTGCGCGCCTTCGAGGACGACCAGAAGTTCGCCGCCGAGACCTACATCGCCATCGCACCCGACGGCATGGACCCCTGCGACCTGCGCCTCGCCAAGGGCGACGACGCGGTCGCGGACCTCACCGAGCCCCGCACCCCGCTCTTCGAGTTCGCGCTCCGCCACATCGTGGGCCGCTACGACCTGGACACCCCGGCCGGCCGCGCCGCCGCCCTCGACGAGGCCGCCCCCGTCGTCGCCCGCATCAAGAACAGCGGTGCCCAGCACGAGGTCGCCGTCCAGCTCGCCGGCATGCTCGGCATCCTCGACACCCAGTTCGTGGTCAAGCGGGTGGCGCAGCTCGCCCGCTGGGCCCGCGACCGCGGCGGCAAGGGCCCCGCCCCCGACCGGCAGCAGCACGGCCGGGGCGGCGGTGGCGGCCCGCAGCAGTACGGCTCCGCCCCCGGACCGGCCTTCCCGCGCGGCCCCGCCCTCAACCTGCGCAACCCCGTCTTCGCCACCGAACGCGAACTGCTCAAGCTCGCCCTCCAGCGTCCCGAGCTGGTCTCCCCGGCCTTCGACGCGTACGGCCTCGACGAGTTCACCGCCCCGGTGTACGCGGCGGTGCGCCAGGCCGTCCTGGACGCGGGCGGCGTCGAATCCGGCGTTCCCGGCTCCCAGGACTATCTGATCCGCGTCCGCGAGGCGGCCCCCGACGACACCGTCCGCGCCATGGTCACCGAGCTCGCCGTCGAGGCGATCATGCTGCACCGGGGCGTCAAGGAGGTCGACGAGACGTACGCGGGCGCCCAACTGGTCACCGTCCGCCGTCGCGCCGTCGAGCGCCGCATCCGCGAGATCACCGGGCGGCTGACCCGCGTCGCCTCCCAGGGCGACCCGGCCGAACTGGCCTCCGTGCAGAACGAGCTGTGGGTCCTCCAGCAGTACGACCAGGCCCTGCGCGAACACGGCGCGGCGGCGCTGTAGGCAGGTCGTAACCGCCGGGTCACCGCGCGGAAGCAAAAAGTCGTCGCACGCCCCTCGTGGGGACGATGTGTCGTACCCCACACTGGGGGGCGGTGCCTGAGTCCTCGGAGCGCGGCCGCTCCGTCCCCGACGGGTCCCGGACCCCCGCGGCCACGCTCATCGCGTACGGGACGGACAGCGGCGAGGCCGTCGGCTCCGCCCCCGAAGTACCGCTGCCGCCCCCCTCGGCAGCGATCACCCTGGAGGTCGCCCCGGTGCAGACCCAGATCCAGACCCTCACCCAGTCCGCCGCGCGTACGGCCGGTGCGCGGCCCGACGCGGATGTCCTGGTGGCGGTGCCCGCACAGAGCCGGCCCGCGCACCACCCGGAGACGGAGCCCGGACCCCCGTCCGCGGCGCTCGATCCGGGGAATCCGGCGGACCCCGCGGACGCGGCGGACCCCATGGAGGCGGCGGACCCTGCGGACGCGGCGGACCCCATGGAGGCGGCGGACTCCGTGGAGGCGGCGGATCCCGTGGAGGTGGTGGAGGCGGCCCCGCCGCCGGTGCGCACCGAGTCCGGCAGCCCCTCCTCGGACCTGTTCCGGCAGTACCTGCGGGAGATCGGCCGTATCCCCCTGCTCACCGCCGCCGAGGAGGTCGAGCTCGCCTGTCGCGTCGAGGCCGGCCTGTTCGCCGAGGAGAAGCTGCGGCTGGCCTCCGACCTGGACAGCAGGCTCGCTCTGGACCTGGACCGGCTCGTCGTCATGGGCCGGATGGCCAAGCGGCGGCTGATCGAGGCCAACCTGCGGCTCGTCGTCTCCGTCGCCAAGCGGTACGTGGGCCGCGGACTGACCATGCTGGACCTGGTGCAGGAGGGCAACCTCGGCCTGATCCGGGCCGTGGAGAAGTTCGACTACGCGCGCGGCTACAAGTTCTCCACCTACGCCACCTGGTGGATCCGCCAGGCCATGTCCCGGGCGCTGGCCGACCAGGCCCGCACCATCCGCGTCCCCGTGCATGTCGTCGAACTCATCAACCGTGTCATCCGTGTCCAGCGCCGCATGCTCCAGGAACGCGGCTGTGAACCGACCACGGACGAGGTCGCCGCCCAGCTCGACCTGGCCCCCGAGCGGGTCGGCGAGGTGCTGCGGCTCGCCCAGGAGCCCGTCTCCCTGCACACCCCGGTGGGCGAGGAGGACGACGTCGCCCTCGGCGACCTCATCGAGGACGGCGACGCCGCGAGCCCTGCCGAGTCGGCCGCGTTCCTGCTGCTGAGGGAGCACCTGGAGGCGGTCCTGTCGACGCTGGGGGAGCGGGAGCGCAAGGTCGTCCAGCTCCGCTACGGCCTGGTCGACGGCCGCCCCCGCACCCTGGAGGAGATAGGCCGCATCTTCGGCGTCACCCGCGAGCGCATACGCCAGATCGAGTCCAAGACCCTCAGCAAACTCCGCGACCACGCCTTCGCCGACCAGCTGAGGGGCTACCTGGATTGACTGCTCCTCTCCCTGACCGGAGGGGATTCCTGGCTCAGGCCGCCTCCGGGAGCAGCGCTCCCGGAGGTCTTACGCCCTCGACACCAGCCGGGGCCAGACCAGCCCGGATCAGCATCACGCGGGCGGAGTTCTTGTCCCTGGAGGACACGGTTCCGCACGTGGTGCAGGTGTAGGTACGTTCCGACAGTGGCAGGCGGTGCTTGGCTCTTGCTCCGCACTGCGCGCAGTCCATGGTGGTGTGCATGGGGTCGACCAGGTGCACGATGCGGCCGTGCTTCCGGGCCATCTCGATCAGGGCCTGTTTGGTGGCTCCGATGGAGGCGTCGGCCGCCTTGCGTGCCATGGTCGACCTGGCGAGGAACTTCGGTTTGAAGTCCTCGACGGCGATGGCGTCGTGGTCGGTCACCACGCGTTTGGCCCACTTGCGGGCGGTGTCCTGCCGCTGCCGGGCCACCTTCTTGGAGGTCTTCGCGGCCTGCCGCTGTGCCTCCCGGTAGCCCTTGGACGCGGTCTGCCCCTTGGCGGGGCGGCGGCGGGCCATCATCCGCTGGTACCGGGCCAGGCGTTGTGAGGCCTTGCGGCCGTGTTCGGCGTGCGGGAGGTCGTGCGCGTCCGAGGTGGTGGTGGCGGTCTCCTTGACGCCCCAGTCGATGCCGAGAACGGTGCCCGTGCCGGGGAGCGATTGCACTTCGGTGGCGACGACGAACGATGCGTACCAGTGGCCGAGGCTGTCCCGGTACACCCGCACCGACGAGGGAGCGGACGGCAGTTCACGCGACCACACCACGGTCGGGGCGATGCCGCCCGCGAGGTGGAGGCGGCCGTCCTTCAGGCGAAACCCGCGCTTGGTGTAGTTCAGCGTCGGGTTGGCGTCACGCTTGCGCTTGTGCCGGGGCATGCCCGCGCGCTGTCTCACCGGCAGACGGCGTTCCATGTCCTTCAGCGCCTTGGAGCGGGACGTGGCGAAGTCCCGGATCGCCTGCTGCTGCGGGACGCTCGCGCCGTCCCGCAGCCACGACAGCTTGCCGCGGACCTCGGTCAGCATCTTGTCGAGCTGCGCCGGACCGCACGTCAGCTTGCCGCCGGAGTGCGCCTTGTTGCGGGCGTGCACCTGCCGGGACTTGGCGACACATTCGTTCCACAGCCACCGGCACCGGTCCCACTCGGCAAGGAGCGCGGTGCGGGCGGTCGACGAGAGGCGAAGCCGGTAGGTGTACCGGGCTTGCCCGGCCTCCTTGACCATGCGTGGTGTCGCCATGGCATCATTTTAGCATGGCCGATGAGAAAAGAATCTCCCTCCGACTCCCCACCGACCTGCACGCACGGCTGGTCGAACAGGCTCGTGCGGACCGGCGGTCCCTCAACTCCGAGATCATCCACCTGCTTGAGGTCGCCCTCACCAACGCGGGTGGAAACGGCGAATCGCCCTGACGGCGATTCCCCTTCCCTGCCACGCTCCGCAGGGGTCCGCTTCTCCCCCGCAAGCGGGAGGCACCCCCACCCTGGCCTGAAGTCCGGGGCATCCTCGGAGGTATCCGGTGAACGGGAAGGGAGCCGCTCGCGGAAACCCGCAGGCGGCCCCCTTGGGCAGAACCGGGGCAGGCCCTAGTCGACCTCCACCACCGCCTGCGCGAACTGCGCCCGGTACAGGCGGGCGTAGGCCCCGCCCGCCGCCAGCAGCTTCTCGTGGGAGCCCTGTTCGACGATCGAGCCGTTCTCCATGACGAGGATCGTGTCCGCGTCCCGGATCGTGGAGAGCCGGTGCGCGATGACGAACGACGTACGCCCGTGCGCCAGTTCGGCCATCCCCTTCTGGATCAGCACCTCGGTACGGGTGTCCACGGAACTCGTCGCCTCGTCCAGCACCAGGATCACCGGGTCGGACAGGAACGCCCGCGCGATGGTGATGAGCTGCTTCTCACCGGCGCTCACCCCGCTGCCCTCGTCGTCGAGCACCGTGTCGTACCCGTCCGGCAGGGTGCGGACGAACCGGTCGGCGTGGGCCGCCCGCGCAGCCTCCTCGATCTCCTCCCGGGTGACCTCCCGCGAGGCGCCGTACGCGATGTTCTCCGCGATGGTGCCGCCGAACAGCCAGGTGTCCTGGAGCACCATGCCGATCCCGGCCCGCAGTTCGTCCCGGGACATGCGCGCTATGTCGACGCCGTCGAGCGTGATGCGCCCGCCTGACACCTCGTAGAACCGCATCAGCAGGTTCACCAGTGTCGTCTTGCCCGCGCCGGTCGGGCCGACGATCGCGACCGTGTGCCCCGGCTCCACCGCGAGCGACAGGTCCTCGATCAGCGGCTTCTGCGGGTCGTACCGGAACGACACCTGCTCCAGCGCCACCCGCCCGCGCAGCTCGGCCGGCTTCTCGGCCGGCGAGACGTCGGCCGACTGCTCGCCGGCGTCGAGCAGTTCGAAGACCCGCTCCGCCGACGCGACACCCGACTGCACCAGGTTCGCCATCGAGGCGACCTGCGTCAGCGGCATCGAGAACTGCCGCGAGTACTGGATGAACGCCTGCACGTCACCGATAGACAGCGAACCCGACGCGACCCGCAGCCCGCCGACGACCGCCACCAGCACGTAGTTGAGGTTCGACACGAAGAGCATCAGCGGCTGCATGACGCCGCTGTTGAACTGCGCCTTGAAACCGGCCTTGTACAGCGCCTCGTTCTCCTCGGCGAACCGCTTCGCCGACTCCTCCTGCCGCCCGAACACCTTCACCAGGGTGTGCCCGGTGTACATCTCCTCGATGTGCGCGTTGAGCCTGCCCGTCGTATGCCACTGCTGCACGAAGTGCGGCTGCGACCGCTTGCCCACGCGGGTGGCGATCACGAACGACAGCGGCACGGTCACCAGCGCGACCAGCGCCAGGATCCAGGACACGTAGAACATCATCGCCAGCACCCCGATGACGGTCAGCAGCGAGTTGATCAGCTGGCCCATCGTCTGCTGGAGCGTCTGCCCGAGGTTGTCGATGTCGTTGGTCGCCCGGCTCAGCACCTCACCGCGCTGCCGCTTGTCGAAGTACGACAGCGGCAGCCGCGACAGCTTCGTCTGCACGTCCTCGCGCATCCGGTACATGGTGCGGTTCACGGCGCCGTTGACCAGCCGCGTCGCGACCGCCATCAGCAGGCCGGCGACCACGAACACCGCCAGCGCGAACAGCAGGACGGTGCCCACGGCCGTGAAGTCGATGCCCTCGCCCGGCGTGAAGTCGGTGCTGCGGAGCATGTCCGCGACACCGCCCTCGCCGCGCTCCCGCATCGACTCCAGCACCTGCTCCTTGGTGGCCCCGGCCGGCATGTCCCGTCCGACGATGCCCGCGAAGACCAGGTCGGTCGCCCGGCCGAGGATCTTCGGCCCGATCACGCTGAGCCCCACACTCAGCACCACGCAGGCCAGCAGCCCGTAGATGGTCAGGCGTTCCGGCCCGAACCGCGCGATGAGCCGTTTGCCCGACTCCTTGAAATTCAGCGACTGGTGGTCGGGGCCCATCCCGGCTCCGGCCCGCGCCATCGGCCCGGCCATCAGGCGGCCTCCGCTTCCGTCAGCTGGGAGAGCACGATCTCCCGGTAGGTCTCGTTGTCCGCCATCAGTTCGTGATGCCGGCCGGTGCCGGCGACCCGGCCCTCGTCCAGGACCACGATCCGGTCGGCGTCGCGGATGGTCGCCACCCGCTGGGCGACGATCACCACCGTCGCCCCGGCGGTCTCCTCGGCCAGCGCCGCCCGCAGCGCCGCGTCGGTCGCGTAGTCGAGCGCGGAGAAGGAGTCGTCGAAGAGATAGATCTCGGGGCGCCGCACCAGCGTCCGCGCGATCGCGAGCCGCTGGCGCTGGCCGCCGGACACATTGGTGCCGCCCTGCGCGATCGGCGCGTCGAGCCCGCCCTCCAGCCGCTCGACGAACTCCCTGGCCTGCGCTACCTCCAGCGCGTGCCACAACTCGGCGTCCGTGGCGTCCGGATTCCCGTACCGCAGATTCGTCGCCACCGTCCCCGCGAACAGGTACGGCTTCTGCGGCACCATCCCGACCGTCCTCGCGAGCAGCGCCGGTTCGAGGTCCGCGACGGGCACGCCGTCCACGAGGACCTCGCCGTCGGTCGCGTCGAACAGCCGGGGGACCAGCCCGAGCAGCGTCGACTTGCCGCTGCCGGTCGAGCCGATGACGGCGGTGACCTCGCCCGGACGGGCCACCAGGTCGACCGACTTCAGCACCGGCTCCTCGGCACCCGGGAAGCGGAAGCCGCCGCCCCGGATCTCCAGATGGCCGTGCCGGGGCAGCTCGGTGACGGGCGCGGCGGGCGGCACGACGCTGGAGGAGGTGTCCAGTACCTCCTGGATGCGCTCGGCGCACACCTCGGCCCGCGGAACCATCATGAACATGAAGGTGGCCATCATCACGGACATGACGATCTGCATCAGATAGGCGAGGAACGCGGTCAGGTCACCGATCTGCATGCCCCCGCTGTCGATCCGGTGCGCGCCGAACCACACCACCGCGATCGACGACAGGTTCACCACCGTCATCACCACGGGGAACATCAGTGCCAGCAGATTGCCGGTGCCCAGCGACACCTCGGTCAGCTCGGCGTTGGCCTTCCCGAACCGCCGCTGCTCGTACGCGTCCCGGACGAACGCCCGGATCACCCGGTTGCCGGTGATCTGCTCGCGCAGCACCCGGTTCACCGTGTCGAGCCGCTCCTGCATGGTCCGGAACAGCGGACGCAGCCGCCGTACGATCAGCGTCACCGAGACGCCCAGCACCGGCACCACCGCGACCAGTACCCCGGACAGCGGCACGTCCAGACCGAGCGCCAGCACGATGCCGCCCAGACACATGATCGGCGCCGACACCATCAGCGTGAACGTCATCAGCGCCAGCATCTGGATCTGCTGGACGTCGTTCGTCGTACGGGTGATGAGCGAGGGGGCGCCGAAGTGGCCGACCTCACGCGCGGAGAAGGACTGCACCCGGTCGAAGACGGCCCCCCGCACGTCACGCCCCAGCGCCGCCGCGGTCCGGGCGCCGTAGTACACGGCACCGACGTTGCACACGACCTGTGCCAGCGAGATGCCGATCATCAGGGCGCCGTAGGACAGGATGTAGCCGGTGTCCCCCTTGACGACACCGTCGTCGATGATGCCGGCGTTGAGGGTGGGTAGGTAGAGCGTGGCGCAGGTCTGCAGGAACTGCAGCAGCACCAGAAGGACGATAGGTCTTTTGTACGGCCGGAGATGAGTCCGAAGTAGTCGTATGAGCACGCTGAATCTCTCGGGTGGTCGGCAGGAGCGAGTGGTTGCCCCTGGCCCCTATCGTCGAACACTCCACCCGTGTTACCTCAACCGATTTAATCCGCGGTTCCATGGACCGACGGATGCGCGGCCCGCACCGCCCGCCGCCCGGCCGGTCACATCCGGAACGCCCCCGGATGGGTCTGTTCGCGCACCGACACGAACTGCTGGCGTATCGCCTGCCCCACCGCCAGGTCCTCACCCGGCTCCAGCACCTGCGCCGCCGCGCCCTGCCAGACCGGCGGCGTCCGCGGGTCGAGGGTGCCCTGGGACACCCCGAGCGCCCACGCCGCCTGCCGGGCGGCGCCGATCGCCGCGTAGTCCGCGGGCTGCGGCACCACCACCTGCGCCCCGAACAGCGAGGGCGCCGCCGCCTGCACGGCGGGCAGCCCCGCGGCCTGGCCCAGCAGGAACACCCGCCGGACCTCCACGCCCCGGCCGCGCATCACGTCCAGCGCGTCCGCGAGCCCGCACAGCATGCCCTCGAACGCGGCCCGCGCCAGGTGTTCCGGCTTCATCGACTCCCGCCGCAGCCCCGACAGGGTCCCGGCGGTGTGCGGCAGATTCGGCGTCCGCTCGCCCTCCAGATAGGGGAGCAGCACCAGCCCGTGCGAACCCGGTGTCGACTTCATCGCCAGGCCGGACAGGCTCTCCAGATCGGGCAGCCCGAGCAGTTCCGCGGTCCCGCGCAGGGCCCGTACCGCGTTCAGCGTGGTGACGACGGGCAGATGCATCCCGGTGGCGTCCGCCAGCGCGGTGACCATGCCGTTCGGGTCGTAGAGCGCCTCGGGGTGGACGGCCATGACCGAGCCGGACGCGCCCAGTGACACCACCGCGTCGCCCAGCCCGATCCCGAGCCCGAGCGCCGCCGCCATCGTCTCCCCGGTGCCCGCGGAGATCAGCAGCCCCTCCGGGGTGGCACCGGCCGCCTCGGCCGGGCCGATCACCTCCGGCAACATGGTCTGGTGCCCGAGCGCCAGCTCCACCAGATCGGGCCGGTAACCCCCGGTCGCCGCCGCCCAGTAGCCGGTTCCGGACGCACCGCCCCGGTCGGTGGTCCGGCGCCCCGGACGGCCCAGGAGCTGCCACACCAGCCAGTCGTGCGCCTGGAGCAGCACGGCGGTGCGCGCCGCGTTCTCGGGCTCCGTACGGGCCAGCCAGCGCAGCTTCGTCACCGGGTGCGCGGCCTGCGGAACGCTGCCCACCGCCCGCGCCCACGCCTCACGACCGCCGAGCGCGTCGATCAGATCGGCCGCCGCGACCTGGGTCCGCCTGTCGGTACCGACCATGGCGGGCCGCACGGTGTTGCCCTGGGAGTCCAGCGGCACCAGCGCGTTCGCCTGCGCGGAGACCCCAATGGCCTGCACGCCCTCGAGCAGTCCACCGCCCGCCGCCTCGCCCAGCGACAGCAGCCAGTTCTGCGGATCGACGTCGGACGGACGGCCCGTGCCCTGGGGGTTGTCCACCGGGTGCGGCGCATACCCCTGTTTGAGCACGGTCCCGCTGTCCGCGTCACAGACGACGATGCGAGTGAAATCGGGCGCACTGTCCAACCCGGCGACTATCCCCATGGCCAAAATTCTGCCGTACCCGGCGACGTCGCGACGCCGGGCGGTCCGCCGAGGGCTCCCCGCCGGGTGTCACCGGTGTCCCGGTCAGGTGTTGCTCGTCCCCCAGTCGTCCTCGCCGGAGCCCTGCGAGGTGCGCTCGCGCAGGGTGCGCACCCGCTGCGCCATCGAGTCCGGCATCCGGTCGCCCACCTTGTCACTCACCGCGTGGTAGGCCCGGCCCGCGATGTCCCGGCCCTGCTGCGCCGCGGTCTCCGCGGTGTTGCGCACGGCGGGGTTCTGCGCGAACCGTTGCGCCGACTTCTTCAACTGCTCGTAGCGCTCGCGCCCGGCCCTCGTGCCCAGCACGTAACCCAGGACGACTCCGGTGACGAACGTGAGCCGGTAACGCATGGCGGCCACCCTTCCCTTGTGTAGGACTGTGTGCGGGTCTGCACAGGTTTCCGGTTGCGGCGACGGCGCCGGAGAGTACCGATTGGCGAAGCACCCCCCTGCTTGCGCTAATGTATGTGTCGCAGAGAGCGCGCGCCCCCTGGCGGATACCCAGGAGGGTGCGTTCGATGCAGACGAGGCATTCCTCCGTAGCTCAATTGGCAGAGCAGCCGGCTGTTAACCGGCAGGTTACTGGTTCGAGTCCAGTCGGGGGAGCTCGGTCCTCCGTAGCTCAATTGGCAGAGCAGCCGGCTGTTAACCGGCAGGTTACTGGTTCGAGTCCAGTCGGGGGAGCATGCTGAACGAGGACCCCCTGGGGGGTCCTTTTTCATGCCCGGTTCACGTCCTGGTCGACCGCCTGGAGGAACCGTGCGGGCCCGGAGGCAGTCTTCGGGGTCGCGAAGGGGAGCCGTGCCTAGTCGATCATCGAGGCAGGAGATCGTATGAGCGGCTATGCTGCGGCAGACGACACGCACACCTGTGCGCGACACGCCGCTTGGGGCGGTAGCTCAGCCGGTTAGAGCAACGGACTCATAATCCGTCGGCCGTGGGTTCGAGTCCCACCCGCCCCACCTATACAGGTCTCTGACCTGCGGAAACGTTCTTTTTTGGCTGTCGGAGCGTCAACTTTGCCTGAACGGACTGAATCCGCTGCTCGTGAGTTTGGGGGCGGCTCGGTCTGTGACAGCTGGTGGCCTTCTGACCTGCACGAATGCGCGTAGGTGCGTAGCCAAGGAGACGTGTTCTGCTGGGCCGCGCTGCGTAGGGCCATGAATTGAGGCCATCCTGAGGCCGCTGGTAACGAGGACAGTGTTATCGATGATCCTGTGCTCCGGTCGGCGCAGGTGGGTCGAGGCGTTCGACGTGGTGGCCGTCTGGGTGTGCGGCGCGCGAGAGTGTGCGTCGTGGTGATGGCCGGTGGGCGCCAGGAACTGCCCCAAGAGGAAACGGCCCCGAGCGGTCACTCGGTCCTCTCGTGTGGTGCTCCGTGGTTCATGTGGTCAGGACGTCGGGGCGGTCGAAGACGGGTCTCGTCCAGCTGCTCAGGTTACGGACCGCCGGCAGCTGAGTATGTTCCGATGCCCGGTCACTGTCGGTGTGACAGCCGGCGGCTTCGACTAACGCGTCTCAGATGGATCACCTCCGCTCGCGCGGTGAGCACGGCGAGGGTGCCGGTGTCCGGGGAGAAGGCAAGGCGGCCGAAGAAGTCGTGAAGCTGTTGTCTTTCCGGACTTGAGGACGGTATCTCCGCTGGTCAGGCGGGTCGGTGATTCCGTGGGAGCCATGGCCTGTCGTGTCGTCGCTCCCCGGGAGGTCGCGGATGCCGTCGGTTGTCGGACTGCTGGAACAGCACGAGCTCGCAGCTCGCCGTCGGGTCGACGAACTGCGCGAGGAGGCCGACCGCATCCAGGCCGAGCTGGCAGACCTCACTGAGAGCCGCACCTGATCTCAAGCACCGCTCGGCTCCCCGGCTCTGCGGCTCCGCAACCATGACGACGCCATGGCAACAGCGCGTACGGGGTGCCGGCCGTGTGGATTCGACGCCCGTTCCCGCAGTCCTGTCTGCGGGAACGGGCATGCCACGTTCAGGCATGCGGCAGGAGCTGTTCCACGCCGGCCTCCATCGCCGCTTCGTCCACCCAGGGCGGGTTCGCGCCGTGGACGGAACAGGTCACGGCGGCCACGTGAGCGGCGAAGGAGCAGGAGTCGGTGACGTCCTCGAGGCTCAGTGCGTCGAGTCGCCCGCCAAGGTGTCCGAGGGCGGCGAGGCGGTGGAGCAGGCCCGCAGTGAAGGAGTCCCCGGCGCCGACGGTGTCCACAACGTCCACGGCCGGGGCTGGGACGGTGACGCGGAGGCCGTCTAGGCCCGCACTTCGCGGGTCACCCGTTAGTGAAGGCTCAGCGCATGATCACCGACCGGTTCCCGCCGCGATCGGTTGCCCGATGACAATCACGCCGCCGGGCCGACCGCCCGTGGACCGATCCCGATCACTTGATCTTCACGATCGAGGGACCCGCGAAGTACGGGTCTAGGGAGGCAAGGGCGCCGCGCCCGCCGAAGGTGATGACGACGAGGCGCGCGCCAGCGGCATGCCAGGTGTCGCACGCCTCCTCAGGGCCGACGCCGGGCAGGAGCAGCGCGAGGTCGTCCTCGCTGAGGCGAAGGATGTCGGCGAGGGCGCACCAGCGGGGAAGCCGTTCGCGGTAGACGGAGGGCGATACGAGCAGGGGCCGGACGTTGGGGTCGATGGACACGGTGACGTGCTCGCGCGCCCTGGCGAGATTGTCCTCGATGCGGCTGCCGCCGGGCTGCTGTATCAGCGCCAGGAAGCCAGTGTGCAGGCAGGCCGCATCGTCCAGCCGGGCGCCGGCGAGTTCGTCGTCGGTCCACTGCCAGTCGGCGGCGCTGTCGGCATAGAACGTGTAGGTGGCCTGGCCGGAGTCGTCGAGGTCGGCGACGGCGAGGGTGCTGGGCTCGGGGGCGGCGGTCACGCTGCCGGTCAGGTCGACGCCGGAGGCACTGAGGCGGGCATGGAAGAGGGCGCCGAAGACGTCGTGGGAGAACCGCCCGAGGAAACGAGTCCGGGTACCGAGCCGGGCGAGGGCGACGGCGGTGTTGGCGGGGCCGCCACCGGGCAGGGCGCGCAGCGCGAGTTCATCGGAGCTGGACCGGGCGGGGTCGGTGAAGGCGTCGGCGACGCACTCGCCGAGGACGGTGACGCTGCTGGGGGCCTGGGGTCGGGCCATGGTGGTTGTTTGCCTCTCTCGGGAAGAGCGCGGGGGGTGAAGGGCACCGGGCCGGTGGCCTGATGCGGCCCATGCACAGGTATTGACATGCCGCTCAAGACGCACGTAACTTCCCTGCCACACGGAAGTAACGCGCGTTATTAAAGCGCGAAACCGGAGGTGCTGTCTCACCGCCGGACGGCCGAAAGGGACTGGAAGTGGCCACGAACAGGACGCATCGCGTGACCATGAGCGATGTGGCGCGCCACGCGGGTGTCTCGCGGACCACCGTCTCCTTCGTCCTCAACGACAAGCCCGGCGCCGCCATCCCCGAGGAGACCCGTCGGCGGATCCTGGAGGCGATCGACGAGCTCGGCTACCGGCCCAACGCCGGGGCGCGGGCGCTGGCCGCGAACCGCAGCGGATGGTTCGGGCTGATCACCGAGATCGTGACCGGCCCCTTCGCGACCGAGGTGATCACGGGTGCGCAGAGCCGCGCCTGGGGTGACCGGAGGTTCCTGCTGATCGCCGCGAGCGAGGGCGACCCCGCCCAGGAGGCCGCCGCGCTCGACCAGATGCTGGAACACCGGGTGGAAGGGCTCCTGTACGCCACGACCTGGCACCGGGCCGTCACGCTCCCCAAGGCCGCCCGGGAGGTGCCGACGGTGCTCGTCAACTGCTACGACGCGGAAGGTGAGCTGCCGTGCATCCTGCCCGACGAGGTGTCGGGCGGTTACAAGGCGACCCGCCGGCTCCTGGACGCCGGTCACACCCGCATCGGGTTCATCAACCTCGACCCGGCGATCCCGGCGGCCATCGGCAGGCGCGAGGGGTACGAACGTGCCCTGCGCGAGGCCGGGATCACCCCCGACCCCTCCCTCGTCGTCCCCGGCTGGGCCACCGCGGACAGCGCCTATACCGCCGCCTGCGAACTCCTTGACCGCCCGGCCGGCGACCGGCCGACCGCGCTGTTCTGCGGAAACGACCGGATGGCGATGGGCGCGTACGACGCGATCAAGGAACGTGGGCTGCGCATCCCGCACGACGTGGCCGTGGTGGGGTTCGACAACCAGGAACTCATCGCCGCCTATCTGCGGCCGAAGCTGACGACGCTCGCCCTGCCCTTCGAGGCCATGGGCACCAAGGGCATCGACATGCTCGCCGCTCTCGCAGCGGGGCAGCCGCTCGACACCCGTCAGGTGACGATCGACTGCCCGCTGCTCGAACGCTCGTCGGTCTGACCGCTAATCAGTCCGCCGAGGAATCCCATCCCGTCTTCGCCCTGTGTGTTGAAGAGAGGAAAAGAGTCTCCATTATGGCACCCTCCCGCATACCTTCACGGCGGCCCCGAGCCGTCCTGAGAGCGGTCACCGTGACCGCCGCCGCGGCCCTGGTCCTGTCCGCCTGTACGGGTGGCTCGGGCACCTCCGGCGCCGGTGACACCTCCGGCAACCAGCTCCTCACCATCCCGCGCGAGGATCTGGCGACGTTCACGCGCAACTTCAACCCGCTCTCCCCGCAGGCCGCCCCCATGACCCTGCAGGCGGTCTACGAGCCGCTGGCGGTGCACAGCATGGCGGACGCCAAGGACACGCCGTGGCTGGCCACCAAGTGGGAGCAGGCCAAGGACGGCAAGTCCCTCACCTTCACGCTGCGCGAGGGCGTCAAGTGGTCGGACGGCCAGGCGCTCACCGCCGACGACGTCGTCTACACCTTCGAGCTCCAGAAGAAGGTGCTCGGCGGCTTCGACTACCTGGACAAGGTCACCGCGGTCGATGCCCACACGGTGAAGTTCTCCTTCAACAAGGCGTTCTCGACCGCCTTCTACGAGATCAGCGGCCACTACATCCTGCCGAAGCACATCTGGTCCAAGGTGAAGGACCCGGCGAAGTTCACCAACCCGAACCCGGTCGGCACCGGCCCGTACACCAAGATCGAGAAGTTCCAGAGCCAGTCGTACGAGCTGCGCAAGAACCCCGACTACTGGCAGCCGGACAAACAGCGGATCGCCGGTATCCAGATGCTCGCCTTCTCCGGCAACGACAGCGCCAACATCGCCTTCACCAACGGCGAGGTGGACTGGACGCAGTCGTTCATCCCGGACATCGAGAAGTCCTTCGTCGCCAAGGACAAGAAGCACAACCACTACTGGTTCCCGGCCACCGGCGCCATGATCAACTGGCAGCTGAACACCACCAAGGCGCCCTTCGACGACCCGGCGGTGCGCAAGGCCCTCAGCATGGCCGTCGACCGCGACCAGATCACCAAGGTCGCGATGAACGGCTACGCCGAACCCGCCGACTGCACTGGCCTGGCCCGCACGTACGACAAGTGGCGTGACACCTTGCTCGCCGCGTCCTGCACCTGGACGAAGTACGACACCGACGCGGCGGCCAAGGCGCTGGATGCGGCCGGCTACGAGGAGAGCGGCGGCAAGCGGAAGCTGAAGAACGGCAAGGACTTCACGCTCGACATCTCCGTCGGCTCAGCCTCCTCCGACTGGATCTCGGTCGCCAACATCATCAAGCAGAACCTCGCGAAGGTCGGCATCACCGCCACCGTGAAGACGCCCGACTGGTCGGCGGTCTCGGCGTCGTACAACACCGGCACGTTCGACACCGGCATCGTGTGGAGCAACAACGGCGCCACGCCGTACGAGTACTTCCGCGGCGTGATGTCGACCAAGATGGTGCAGCCGGTCGGCAAGCAGGCCACGGAGAACTACCACCGCTTCGGCGACAAGAAGGCCGACAAGCTCATCGACGCCTTCGCCGCCGCCACGGACGAGAGTGCGCAGCGCGAGCAGATGAACGGCCTGCAGGAACTGTACGACAAGGACGCACCCGTCGTCCCGCTGTTCACCGGCCCCGAGTGGGGCGCGTACACGGATGCCCGCTTCACCGGCTGGCCCTCCGAGGAAAACCCGTACGCCACCCTCGGCAACCGCAACGGCAGCACGGTCCTCGTGCTCACGTCGCTGAAGCCCGTCAAGGGCTGACGCCGCCCGCGGACCGGCGGCCGCCCTCCTCCCCGGACGGCCGCCCCCGCGCACCGAGCCACACGTTCACCCCCCCCACCGACAGGGAGCACGACCCGTGCGTCTGATCCTGCGCAACCTGGGGTTCTATCTGCTTGCCTTCTGGGCCTCCATCACCCTGAACTTCGTTCTCCCGCGCTTCATGCCGGGCGACCCGGTCTCCCGGATGTTCGCGCAGGCCCAGGGCACCATGCAGCCCGACCAGATAGCCCAGCTGCGGAAACTCTTCGGCCTCGACGACCGCCCCCTCTGGGAGCAGTACGTCTCCTACGTCAAGAGCGTCTTCACCGGCGACCTCGGCATCTCCATCACCCGCTTCCCCACCCCGGTCTCCGACGTGATCGGCTCACAGATCGGCTGGACCCTGCTCCTCGGCGGCGTCGCGCTCGTCATCGCGGCCGTGCTCGGCAACCTGCTCGGCATCGTCGCCGCCTGGCGGCGCGGCGGCGTCCTCGACTCCGCCTTCCCGCCCCTGCTGATCTTCGTCGGCTCGTTCCCGTACTTCTGGCTGGCCATGGGCGCGCTGTACCTGTTCGGGGTGAGCCTCGGCTGGTTCCCCATGCGGCACGCCTACGACGTCGGCCTGACTCCCGGCTTCAACGGCGAGTTCCTCTCGAACGTCGCCACCCACCTGGTGCTGCCGGCGCTGACCATCGTGCTGGTCTCCATCGGCGGCTGGATGCTCGGCATGCGCAACACCATGATCGCCACGGCGGCCGAGGACTACATCATGATGGCCGAGGCCAAGGGCCTCAGCCCCTCGCGGATCATGTTCCGCTACGCCGCCCGCAACGCACTGCTGCCTTCCGTCACCAACTTCGGCATGGCACTCGGCTTCGTCGTCGGCGGCGCCCTGCTCACCGAGGTCGTGTTCGCCTACCCCGGCATCGGCTACCAGCTGCTGATGGCCGTCCAGGGCCTGGACTACCCGCTGATGCAGGGCATCTTCCTGACGATCACGGCCGCGGTGCTGCTCGCGAACTTCCTCGTCGACCTCGTCTACGTCCGCCTCGACCCGCGCGTCCGCGTCCGCTGAGGAGGTTGCCGACATGACCGCCATCGACATCGCGACGGCCACCACGCCGACCATCCCCGCACGCACGTCCCGCCGCCGCGGACTGCTGCGCCAGCTCATCGACAGCAAGAAGGCGCTGGCCGGGCTGATCCTGCTCGCTCTCTTCGCGCTGCTGGCTCTGCTCGCGCCCGTCCTGGCACCGGGCGACCCGTCGCTCATCAACTCCACGGGCAGCCAGGCACCCTCGGCCGCACACTGGCTGGGTACGACCGCCAAGGGACAGGACGTGCTCGCCCTCACCCTGTGGGGTGCGCGCAGCTCCCTCTTCGTCGGCTTCACCGTGGGCCTTGTGGCGACCGGCGTCGCCATCCTCGTCGGCCTGGCGTCCGCGTACTTCGGCCGTATCGTGGACGACGCGCTGACCCTGGTCACCAACATCTTCCTGCTGCTGCCCGGCCTCCCGCTGCTCATCATCCTGGCCGCGTTCCTGCCGCCCGGGACCTCGACCGTGATCCTGGTGCTCGTCGTCACCGGCTGGGCGGGCTCGGCCCGGGTCCTGCGCGCGCAGGCCAAGTCGATCCGCGGCAAGGACTTCGTGGCCGCCGCCGTCGTCACCGGCGAGCGCCCCCTGCGGATCATGTTCCGCGAGATCCTGCCCAACATGGCGTCCGTGGTGATGACCACGCTGCTGGGCTGCGTGATCTTCGGCATCGGCGCCCAGGCCGGCCTGGAGTTCCTCGGCCTCGGCGACAGCAGCGTCGTCAGCTGGGGCACCAACCTGTACTGGGCCAGCAACGACGGCGCGCTGATGACCGGCACGTGGTGGGCCTTCGTCCCCTCCGGACTGTGCATCGCGCTCGTCGCGTTCGCGCTCGCGCTGGTCAACTACGCGGTCGACGAGATCACCAACCCCAGGCTGCGCAGCCGCCGTGCCCGGCGTGAAAGGAGGGGCTGAGCCATGGAACCCGTACTTGAGGTGAACGGCCTGCGCGTCGAATACCGCGGTGACGGACGCACCGTCGTGGGCGCCGACGACGTCTCCTTCTCCATCGGAGCCGGAGAGATCTTCGGCCTCGCCGGAGAATCCGGCTGCGGCAAGTCGACCATCGCCAACGCGGTGATGCGACTGCTGAAGCCCCCGGCGGAAATCACCGCGGGCAGCATCCGCTTCCAGGGCCGCAACGTCCTCACCCTGGACGCACGCGAGCTGCGCGCCTTCCGGTGGCGGGAGATCGCCATGGTCCTCCAGTCGGCGATGAACTCGCTCAACCCCGTCCTGACCATCGGCGAGCAGATCGTCGACATCTTCACCACCCACGAGAAGCTGAAGAAGCGGGCCGCGCGGGAGCGGGCGGGCGAGCTGCTTCAGATGGTGGGCATCGACCCGGGGCGGCTGAAGGCGTACCCGCACCAGCTCTCCGGCGGCATGCGCCAGCGCGTCGTCATCGCCATGGCAGTCGCACTGCGCCCCCGGCTGCTGATCATGGACGAGCCGACCACCGCGCTCGACGTGGTCGTGCAGCAGGAGATCATGGCGCAGATCCGCGACCTCCAGCGGGAGCTGGGCTTCTCCATCCTCTTCATCACCCACGACATGTCCCTGATGGTCGAGCTGTCGGACCGCATGGGCGTGATGTACGGCGGACGGATCGTCGAACTCGCCGACGCCAAGGACTTGTTCACCAATCCGCTCCACCCCTACACCGAGGCGCTGATGAACGCCTTCCCGCCGCTGACCGGCCCGCGCCAAGAACTCACCGGCCTCTTCGACGCCCCGCGCACCGCTGACAGCTGCGGCTTCCACGTCCGCTGTCCCGAGGACCGCTCGGACTGCTCCATGAACATCCCCGACCTGCGCGAGATCGCCCCCGGCCGGTGGGCGGCCCAGAGTGCCCAGGGAGCCCCGCGATGACCCAGCCCCTGCTGTCCGTACGCGGTCTGACCAAGGACTTCCAGGTCGGCACCGTCTTCTCCCGGCGCCGCGTCCGAGCCGTCAACGACGTCTCCTTCGATCTCCCGGCCGGCCGGATCACCGCCCTGGTCGGCGAGTCCGGCAGCGGCAAGTCCACCATCGCCCGCTGTCTCGCCCGCCTCGAACAGCCCTCCGCCGGACAGGTGCTGCTCGACGGCGAGGACGTCCTGCGCACCGAGCGGCGCCGGGCGTCACGGGCGTACCGCCGCAAGGTCCAGATGGTGTTCCAGGACCCCTTCGGCTCACTCAACCCCGTCCACCGCATCGAGCACTTCCTCACCCGGGCCCTCGTCCTGCACGGCCACTCCGCCACACCAGAGGCGCTGCGCGAGCTGATAAAAACGGTCGGCCTGACCGAGGACATGCTCCAGTCCTACCCGCACGAACTCTCCGGCGGCCAGCGTCAGCGCGTCTCCATCGCCCGCGCGTTGGCGGTGGAACCGCGCCTCATCCTGGCCGACGAACCGACGTCGATGCTGGACGTCTCCGTACGCGTCGGCGTGCTCAACCTGATGCGGCGCCTGCGCGACGAGCGGAACATCGCCATGCTCTACATCACCCACGACCTGGGCTCCGCCCGCTACCTCGCCGACACCACGATGGTCATGTTCGCCGGCGAACTCGTCGAGGGCGGCGACGCACTGGCCGTCATGGACGCCCCCGCCCACCCCTACACCCGCCTGCTGCTGTCCGCCGTACCCGACCCCGAACGGGCCGGCAGCTACGACCCCGTCGAGCGCGCCCGCCTGCGCGAGGCGATCCTCAACCCCACGTCCTGCCCCTACGGCGACGACGGCACGTGCAGCCGCACCGAACCCGTCCGCCACATCGTCGGCGAGAACGACGGACAGCCCCACTGGGTGCGCTGCCACCTGCGCGCACCCGCCTCCGACATCGCCCGCCGCGTCCTCAAGGCCACCGACCGGCCGGACAGCGAGGCCACCGACGACACCGAGAAAGCGGAGACCACCGCCGCATGACCCACGACCTCACCCTCCCCTCCGGCAGTCCCACCGCCGAGGGGCTGGCCGAGCGCTCCCTGCGCGACCCCCACCGCCCCCGCTTCCACTTCACCTCGCCCGGCGGCTGGCTCAACGACCCCAACGGGCTGAGTCACTGGAACGGCGTCTACCACCTCTTCTACCAGTACAACCCGCTCGCCGCCGCCCACCACCGCATCCACTGGGGCCACGCCACCAGTACCGACCTCGTGCACTGGGCCGATGAGCCAGTCGCCCTGGTGCCAGGCTCGGACGGCCCGGACCGCGACGGCTGTTGGTCCGGTGTCCTGGTGGACGACGGGGGGGTGCCCACGCTCGTCTACTCGGGCAGGCACGGCGAGCATGAACTCCCTTGCGTGGCCAGGGGATCGGCGGATCTGACGTACTGGACCAAGGACTCGGCCAACCCGGTCATCACCGCCCCGCCGGAGGGCGTCGACATCACGGCCTTCCGCGACCACTGCGTCTGGCGGGAGGGCTCCGGCGAGAACACGGTGTGGCGTCAGCTGGTGGGCTCGGGAATCCGGGGCGTCGGCGGAACGGCCTTCCTGTACGAATCCGACGACCTGCGCAGCTGGCGCTACGTCGGCCCCCTGCTGACCGGCGACGCCTCGCAGAACCAGGGCGAGCTCGACTGGACCGGCACGATGTGGGAGTGCGTCGACCTCTTCCGGCTCGGCGAGGACGAGGAGGCCGGCAGCACCGACGTTCTGGTCTTCTCCGCCTGGGACGAGGGCACCACCCACCACCCCCTGTACTGGACCGGCCGCTACCAGGGCGACACCTTCACCCCGACCGTCCTCCATCGTCTCGACTACGGCGGCCGCTACTTCTACGCCCCCCAGTCCACCCGCGACGAGCACGGCCGCCGCATCATGTTCGGCTGGCTCCAGGAAGGCCGGACGGACGAGGCGAACGCGCAGGCCGGCTGGTGCGGTGTGATGTCCCTGCCGAGGGTCGTCACGCTCGCCACGGACGGCGGCCTGCACCAGGCCCCGGTACCGGAGCTGACCGAGCTGCGGCGGGAGCGCGTAGAGGTGGCTCCGGGCCGGCTGGCCGACCCGTACACCCCGCTGCCCGCCGTGCGCGGGGACCAGCTGGACATCGAGACGACCCTGCGTCTCGCCCCCGGAGCGACCGTCCGGCTCGTGCTCCGAGAGACACCGGACGGCGCGGAACGCACGGTCGTGGAGGTGAGCCGGTCGCACGACGGAACGGGCGGCACCCTCCGTCTGCACCGCGAGACCAGCAGCCTCGACCCGACGGTCGACACCGAACCCCGGTACGGCGACCTGTCGTTGGGCCCCGAGGGCCGGGTCGACCTGCGCGTCCTCGTCGACCACTCCGCACTGGAGATCTTCGCCAACGGGCGGCCCCTCACCGCCCGCATCTACCCCACCCGCCCGGACGAGGCCGTCGGCGTCGGTATCGGTGCCGACGGCGATGTGGCCCTGGAGCGGTTCGACGCCTGGCAGATGGCGTCGGCCTTGACCGACGGGCCCCGGCCGCTGTGGCCGTGACGGTCTTACACACGACCACGGCCCGCGGGGTGGACGTCCCCCCGGGCCGTGGCCCACCCTCCCCTGTTCTCCCTCAGGAGCCGCCATGAGCGTGTCCCGCCGTACCCTCCTGCTCGCCGGAGGAACCGCCGCCACCCTGCTGCCTCTCGGAGGCATCCTCCCCGCAGCACAGGCCGCCACCCCGAGCACCACCGGAGCGGCCCCCGCCGCCACCCCGATCCCCGACCCCATCCCCGTCACCGGCACCTGGACCCGCACCTCCGACGGCGGCCGGACGGCGACCGCCGACCGCCGCGGGCCCGCCCTCGCCCTGTCCGAGCAGCCACTCGCGGCCAAAGGCACGTACGCGGCCCGCGTCACGCCCCAATCCTCTTCCGCCGTAGGCGCGTTGGTGTTCCGGGCCGCCCTCGACGGCTCGACCGGATACGCGGTCGCCCTCGACCCCGGCCGCTCCCGCATACGGCTCTACGACCTGGCCGGCGGCGACACACTCGCCACCGCTCCACTTCCGGGCGCGCAGGCCGGAAAGCCCTACGACCTCGAAGTGGCGGTCGACGGACCCGAGCTGACGGTGCATGTCGACGGCAAGCGGCTTCTCCACACCGAGGACCACCGCCACGACACCGGCTCGGTGGGCCTGCTCGCCCAGGGCGGCAAGGTCACCTTCGGCCCGCCCTCCCTCTCCTCGGTCACCACCAACCTCACCGGCTGGACCACGAGCGGCGGCACCTGGACGGCGAGTCCGCTGGGCTGGCGCGCG
Source organism: Streptomyces incanus (assembly GCF_042656345.1). Classification (NCBI taxonomy): domain Bacteria; kingdom Bacillati; phylum Actinomycetota; class Actinomycetes; order Kitasatosporales; family Streptomycetaceae; genus Streptomyces; species Streptomyces incanus. Next base: position 147,170 of record NZ_JBHSPC010000046.1, on the reverse strand, counting down.
GCCCCAACCCAGGGAGCCACCGCCCGCGCCCTCACCACGACCAAGACGTACGACACCGCGTTCCAGGCCGACCTGCTCCTGCACGACGCTTCCGCCATCGCCGCACTGCTGGTGCGCACCGACGCCAAGGCCACGCGCGGCTACGGCGTCCAAGTCGACGCGGACCAGGACAGGCTGAGGCTCTACCGCATCGACGGCGACGTCACCCTCGGCACCTACGCGACCACCATCAAGGCCGACACGGTCTACCGTCTGCGCGTCGAAGCCGAACACGACGAACTGCGCGTGCACTGGCAGACCAACTTCCTCTCTCCCGACGGCTACAGCCCCGTCATCACCGCCCAGGACTCCACCCACACCAAGGGCCGACTCGCCGTCACGGCATCGGCCGGCGAGGTGTCCTTCGAGGACATCGCCGCGGCCGACCTCGCCACCGGCCTCCAGGGCTGGACGGCCCGCTCCGGCACCTGGACCCCGGACCTGCGCGGCATCCGCGGCGAGAACGGCCTGCGCACGGCCCCCTTCACCGACGGCGACCTGGTGGCGAGGGCCGACATCACACCCGGCGACCGCTCCTCCTCGGCCGGCCTCGTCCTGCGCGCGTCCGCGAACGGCTCCGGCGGCTACGAAGCCCGCCTGGAAGCCGGCCGCAACGCCGTCGCCCTGCTGGACCGCTCCTCCGGCACCCGCCTCGCCTCCGCCTCCGGCCCGGTCCGGCGCATCACGGCCGGAGGCACGTACCGCGTCGAGGCCCGCGCGACGGGCAGAACCATCGAGGTGTACGTGGACGGCGTACGCGCGCTCAAGACCCGCGTGTCCCGCACCAAGGGCGCCGCCTTCGGCACCGCGGCCGCGCACGGGACGTCGTACTTCCAGAACGTCGAGGTGCGCGGCACCGCCGACTACTTCACCGAGCCGTACCGCCCCACGTACCACTACTCCCAGCTCACCGGCTCCACCAGCGACCCCTGCGGCCTGCTGCACCACGACGGCGAGTACCACCTCTTCCACCAGGACGAGGGCCGCTGGGCACACGCGGTCAGCACCGACCTCGTCCACTGGCAGCTCCTGCCGATCGCCCTGCCCTGGAACGCCTACGGCCACTGCTGGACCGGCTGCGCGGTCGTGGACGCCGACGACACCTCCGGTCTCTTCGAGGGCGGCTCGGGCCTGATCGCCTATTACACGAGCTACCACCCGGACAAGCCGGGCGGGAACGCCAGCGTGCGCATCGCGTACAGCAAGGACAAGGGCCGATCGTGGCAGCTGCACGGCGGCTCGAGTCCGGCCGTGCAGAACCCGGGCGGCCCAGACGCCGACTGGACCTTCCGCGACCCGAAGGTCATCCGCGACGAGGCCCACGAACAGTGGCTGATGGTCGTCTCCGGCGGCGACCACATCCGCTTCTTCACTTCCACCGACCTCCTCACCTGGACCCAGGTCAGCTCCTTCGGCTACGGCGACTGGGCCACACCCGGCGTCTGGGAGTGCCCCGACTTCTTCCCGCTCCCCGTCGACGGCGACAAGGACAAGGTGAAGTGGGTCCTCACCCTGAGCACCGGTGCCGTACGCGCCACGAACGGCTCGGCCGCCCAGTACTTCACGGGTGAGTGGAACGGCACCGGTTTCGCTCCCGACCAGAAGGCCGGCACGGTCCTGCGCGCCGACTCCGGCCGTGACTACTACGCCGCCATGTCCTTCTACGGCCTGACCGACGACCGCCGCGTCTGGCTCGGCTGGATGAGCAACTGGGACTACCCCTTCAGCGCCCCGACCGGCGGCTGGAACGGCCAGCTGAGCACCCCCCGCGAACTGACCCTCACGGACACCGCCGACGGCGTACGCCTGGCGCAGCGCCCGGTCCCGGAGCTGGTCACGCTGCGCACGTCCACCACAACCCGCAAGGACCTCGCCGTCGGCCCCACCTCCGCGAACCCGCTCGCGGGAGTCCGGGGCATCGCCTACGAGATCGAGGCCGAGATCACCCTTGGTACTGCCAGGGAGATCGGCTTCCGGCTCCGGACCGACGACGAGCAGCACACGACCGTCGGATACGACGCCGAGGCGCAGGAGCTGTTCGTGGACCGCTCGGCATCGGGCCTGAGCGACTTCACGCAGTACTTCACGGGCCGCACGACCGCGCCGATGAAGACGACCGACGGCCGCGCGACCCTGCGCGTGTACGTCGACTCGTCCTCGGTCGAGGCATTCGGCGCGGACGGACAGGCCGCCGTGACCAGCCTGATCTTCCCCGGCCCGGACGCCGACGGCATGGCTTTCTACGCCAAGGGCGGCACCGCGCACATCGAGTCGCTCAAGGTGCACAGGCTCGGCAGCACCTTCCGCCTGGTGGATCGGGTGAAGCCGCTGGTGGCCGCCCCGAGCGGCGGTGAATTCCGCTCGGACCTCGGCAAGTTGACGATCACCCCCGCCGGCCGCTGGTCGACGGACAGCGCGGGCCGCGCCGGAAGCTTCGACAAGGACTCCAACGCGATCTCGGCCCGCACGGCGACGGACTTGGACCTCACCACTCTGGTCCGGCTCGGCGGCCCCGCCCCGGACACGAGCGGCGCCCTCTCCCTCCTCTGGCGCGCCTCCTCCGACGGCGCCGACGCCTACTGCCTCAACATCGACCCCGACCTACGCGTGATCCGCCTGGTCGCCAAGGCCAACGGCTACTTCGACGACGGCGCCGCCCTCGCCCGCGTCCCGGCACTGGTCCGCCGCGGCACGAGCTACCCCGTCCGCATCCTCACCGAGGGCGACCGCATCCAGGTGTTCCTCAACGGCAAGCGGATCATCGACGTGACGGACACGACGTACACGAGCGGACACATCGGCCTGAACGTGTTCGGAGGGAGGGCGGCGTACCAGGACACCCACGCGAAGGAGCTGTGACCGCCGGCCAAGCCGACAAGCAACCGTGACCGCGGAGGCTCCGCCCCCGAGTATCCGGCGGGTGGAGCCTCCGCGAGCGCGAGGGTCAAAACGCTCAGGCGGAGACGGAGGCGCAAAAGCCCTGGCGGCTTGCGCCTCCTCGTCCGTCACCGACCGGGGCGAGCTACGTCAATCCAGAGCAGGACCAGCTAGGGCGAGACCACGTGGGCTGGGATTCGAACATGGACGACGTGGCCCTGTTCCGCGCCAATCGCGGGTGTTGGGTGCTGGGTGCTGGGTGCTCGGTGAGCGGGCCGACCGGGAGCTTGTCGCGCTGTTGTCGGCGCAGGGCATCGTGCGCCAGGCCCACCCGGCACCCCGGAGTGGAGCCTCTGCGCGTTGGAAGTCCACTGCGCGTGGGTTCGAATCCCGTCTTTCAGCTGGCGCGATCGTCCTTTTCGTCTTCAGCGCGATCCTGTCGGGCCTCATTGAGGCCGAGTTGAGGCCGCAAGGGCAGGAACAGACTGACAAGGGCTGAGAAGCACTCACATGGGTAGCCCCATCTGACCTGCGAAAACGTCAAGGATGAGCGTTGATCGGCAAGGATTGCCAAGATCCCCAAAGGACTCATAATCCGTCGGCCGTGGGTTCGAGTCCCACCCGCCCCACCACACACCACGCCTGGTGAATCGATCTGACCAGCAACTTCGCTGGAGGGTCGAGTGAGTCGAGGGGCCCGGTGGCCCTGGGCGGTCATGTTTTCATGATTCTGAGGCCGAGATTGAGGCCGCCGATTTTCTTCGCATCGGACGGGTCGCATTGTTGCTGGATGTGTGTCGCGCTGTCGTGTGTGCCGCGCACATCGGCTTCGCGCGGTGCGAGGTCCGGTGGCTGTCGAACGTGATCCGCGCACAGTGTTTCGGCGGCGGTCCTCTGCTGGTCGTCGAACGGTCCGGCGGGTGCCGCCGCCTCGTTTCCTGTCCACTCGCCCAGCGGCCTGTGTGCGCTGCCACGCACGACGGTTGGGGTCGGCCTGTTCGTCCATGGCCTCGGTTAAGGCGCTGTGCGTCGCTCGGCGGTCGTTCAGCGATGTTGGAGCGGTAGGAGTCTTCCGCCGTTATCCCCCGGCGGGACTGCGTCGTTTGACGCCTGCTGGGCAACGGCCCGTACAGAGAACTGCCAGACCTCGCCCCACCACCTCCGGCGGGTGACCCTGAGCGGTGGTGCACTCTCATGTTGGTGGTGTACTTTGATGGCATACATCGTGGATATTGGAGGTGCTCGATGTCCGTCACGCAGATTGATCTCGATGACGAGGCACTTGCCGAGGCCATGCGGCTGATGGGTGTCACGACGAAGAAGGAGACGGTCAACGCGGCCCTGCGGGACTACGTGGCACGGATCAAGCGGCTCGATGCTGCCGAGAAGCTGGCCGCGCGCGGTGCGCGGGGCGAGTTTGAGCAGGCCGCGGCGGCACATGACGCAGGCAAGCGTGCGCGACGCGAGGCCTTCGAGTGATCACATACCTGCTCGACACCTCCGCCCTGTGGCACCTGTTCCGCACCCCCGGTGCATTGCTGCCCTGGGAGGGACACATCGCCGCCGGGGTGTTCCACCTCTGCGAGCCGACGCGCACCGAATTTCTCTACTCGGCGACCAGCCCGTCCCACCGGGACGAGCTCGCGGAGGAACTGGATGCACTCTGCCTGCTCTCTCCCGTTCCGAAGAATGCCTGGCGTTGGGTCGACACCGCCCAGTACAAACTGACCCAGCGGGGCCAGCATCGCGCGGCAGGAGCGATCGACCTGTTGGTGTGTGCGGCCGCGGTCCACCACGGGCACACCGTCCTCCATGTGGACAACGACTTCGCGACGGTGGCCGGAGTACTCAAGGAAGTTCAGCAGCGAGACGTACGAGCCTGATCTCCTGGGGACGGTCCATGGTGTCGGTCTGTTGCCTCTCGCTGATCGATGCCCAGGTCACTGTCCCAGAACTGTGAACCTGGTCGGTCCTCTGAGTGCAGCCGTCGCACCGTCCAGATCCGCGAGCCGTGCGGCAAGGGTGGCCTCTGCGAGCCGGGTCAGCAGTGCGGCGCTGAACTTGAGGCCGTTCAGTGCACGTGCATCCACTGCGGGAAGGCACAGGTGATCGGCTGCCTCCGAAATGACCTTCCCCCATTCCGCGGGCGTCACGTCCTCGCGACGTCGGATGCAGGTGTCTGTTGGCCTCTGGAGGGGATCGGTGGTTGTGGTGAGTGTGGCGGCCAGGGTGGCGTTGGCCCGGTAGCCGGCCCAGGTCCACCAGCGCACGTTGGTGTCCCGCCCGCCCCTCACTACCACTGGTCCCGTCGGGGTGGACCAGTTCTGAGCTGCTCTCGCGGGCTTGGGCGAGCGCGGTCCCGGCGCGCGTGGTGAGGGCGACCGGCGGGTTGAGGTTTGCCCCTCTCGTGATCGAGGCAGGGGCCGGTCAGCGTGCTGAGCGCGTCCAGCGCCTTCTGCTCGGTGCGCGTGGGCGTGTCGAGCGCCTCGCCGGCGCACTCCAGCGGCGCGGATGCCGCTCCGCCGTCGGAGACGACCACCGTGCGACCGCTGGGCAGTCGGCCCAACCCCGGCCGTCCGCGCAGCAGGTCGGCCTCGACGGCCAACTCCCCTCCGGGTGGCGGATCACCGGTGAGGGCTCGGGCAAGCAGCCGATCCGGCGCTTTGCCGACCCCGTGCCCATCACTCCCGCCGGTATCGCCTGTTCCAGGGCGCCACCGGTATCCCCTGCGCGCCGTTCCGGGACACCGTCCTGATCCGCGGTCAACGGCTTCGTGATCCGAGCGCTGTGCGCCGCTCCCAGTCCGTCGGAGCGGTGAAGCAAGGACGGCTTGGTTCCAGCCGTCCCGCGGCTATGGCTCCGTCGAACGGGGCTGGGTCTCCGGGATCCGTGAGGTGAAGAACATCGCGAGAAGAGCGGTGAAGGCGAGGATGGCGAGTGCGGCGCGCAGACCATCGATCCTGGCCTCGGTGTTCGCGTCGAGTGCCGCTTGAGTCACCTCCGTGCTCGTGCCCGCTTCGTCGAGGGCGGACTTGAGCTGGGCGTCCGACAAGAAGGGTGCGCCGCCTTGGAGTTCGACAGTCGCCTGGCTCTTGACCTCGGCCGGGATCGCCGGATTCCGGTCCACGCTGGTGAGGAAGGAAGTCGTCAGCACGGCGATCATGAGTGACCCGGCGAGTGCCGTACCGATCGAGGCGCCGAGGTTGGTGACGGCGTTCTGGACGCCGCCGACCTCTGCGCTCTGTGCTTCGGGCACCGCGGACACGGTGACCGACCCGAGCTGGGACGCCAGTGCGCCCATGCCGAGTCCGATCAGCAGGAGGGGGATGGTGACGATCTCCGCGCCGGCGTCCGCGTCGAGCGCGGCCATCAGGACCACCGCGCCCGCGAGCAACGCGAGGATCCCGAGTCGCACCACCCGCCGAGGCGAGACGTCCGGGAAGAAACGGGGGATCAGGACGGCGGCCGCCAGCAGCGCCACGGAGAGCGGCAGGATGCGGGCGCCGGTCGTGAGCGCGGACAGACCCAGGGCGACCGACAGGTAGAGCGGTACGACGAAGAACACGCCCATCTGAACGAGGTACTGGAAGAAGAACATCGTCAGTCCGCCGGTGAGCTGCCTGTTGCGCAGCATGGCCGGGTCGATGAGTGGTTCCCTGCACCGCTCCACCCTGCGGGCTTCCCAGCGGAGGAAGAGCCGGACCAGCAGCAGACCGGCCAGCATCAGCCACACGGCCAGCGAAACCCCGAGCCACGAGGGCGCGTCGGGCTTCGGCTGGAACCAGCCCCATTCGTCCGAGCGGAGTACGCCGTAGACGAAGATCCCGAGCCCGAGCGAGGACAGCACGACACCGACGAGATCGATGCGAGGGCGTTCTCCGACCGGCGCGTCAGCGATGCGGCCGGCGAGCACCAGGATGCCGAGCACCATCACGACCTCACCGGCGAAGATCCACCGCCAGGAGAAGTACGTCGTCGCGACACCCCCGATGAGCGGCCCGACCGCGATCGCCACAGCCCCTGCGGCCGCGACGAGACCGTAGGCGGCCGGACGGCGTTCAGCGGCGAAGTTGCTCGCCACGAGCGCCACGATCGCGGGCAGGATGAGTGCCGCCCCCACGCCCTCGAGAAACGACCAGCCGAGCAGCAGCACGGGCAGGTTCGGTGCGAGCGCCGTGGTGAGGGAGCCGCAGCCGTAGATGAGGCAGCCGATCATGAACGCGCGTTTGCGGCCGATCAGCGCCCCTGTCTTGCCGCCGGGGATCATGAACATCGCCATCACGAGGGTGTAGGCCGTGATGGCGCCCTGGATACCCGTCACCGTCGTGCCCACGTCTTCGGCCACCGTCGCGATCGAGACGTTCATGACCGAGCTGTCGAGCGCCATCAGGAACTGCCCGGCCGCGAGTGTCAGCAGGACGATGCGCGTCGGTGCCGAGCTCTCGGCCGTGTCTGTTCCGGGTGCCATGCGCGAATCGTCCCAGTCGCCCCGGAGGACGGTCCGCGACCCGCTACGGAGGTCAACCGGTTGGTGGGCCGAGGCCGGCGGAGTCACGTCGGGCGGGAGTCGCCCTGGTGCGAGAGGGGCAGTCCCCTACGCCGCGGCAGTGCGAAGCGGACCATCGCCTCGCGGTACGAACGTACCGTGGAGCTCACGATGCGGGCGCGCTCGGCATCGTCGACGCCGTTTGCCCGGCCCGCGATGACGAGACTCGCCGAGAGCCGCTTGACGTCCCACTCCCAGGGCCCGGCACGGCTTGTACGCGGCGTGGCCCGACCGCGGCGAGCGGCGCCGTGCAGGGGCCGCGGTCGCTTCGGCAGCGAGCCACGTGGTGGAAGAGGACGCTGGATCCAGGGGCACCGTGTGATTGAGAGGCATCCCATGACTCGGACCAGCACACACCACAAGACACACACGCCATTCTTCTCCCGCCCTGGTGTCCGCCGCTTCGCACCGTTCGTTCTGATCACCGCGATCGCTCTGGTTTTCATTTTCGAGAACCGCGCGAGCGTCAAGATCCGCCTTCTCATTCCAGAGGTGATCATGCCGCTCTGGGGAGCCCTTCTGATCGCCTGGGGCCTCGGCATGCTTGCCTGCGCCTTCACTCTGCGCCGACGCTCCCACCGGCATACACGGTGACCGAGGTGAGGTGCTGTGCCGACCTGGAGCTGTCCACGTTTTGCCGGGACACCGGGCGGTGGGCGCGGCGCCGTTCTCGCCGCCGGTGGCCGGCCGGTCGCGCCGTCGTCTGCCTTCCTGCACCGCGTTCACCAGAAGCCGGGCCGCCACTCCGGTCAGTAGGCGGTCCACCGTCATCCGCCCCGTGGTGAGCAGCCGGGTCTCTTCGCCCGCGGGGTAATGTTTCCGAACCCGACCGTGCTGAAGACGGTCATGGCGAAATGCGGCGCGTCGGTCCGTGACAGCGATTCGCTGGAGCTGTTCGACGCGCTGCGCCCCCTCAGCCAGGATTCCGTCACTGGAGGTATGCGGCCGGAGGCTCGTCGGGAGCTGCGCCTGCAGGACACGGTCCACCTGCGGCCCGAGGCCGAGTTGCCTCGCCGGCGATCCATGGGTGTGACCGGGATGACATCCAGAGCCACGCGCGACGTGGTGAGAAAATGGAAGAGCTGGTTCGCAGAGGCTTTGCGCGCTCATCCGTATGACCGCGTCGGTCTCTGCGCTCCCACACTTGCCCGCCACCGACCGTCTGCGGTCGGGGCTGAGCGGTGGGACGGCCGTACGCCCTGCTCACGCTCGGGCACGGCCGAGCGCGGCGCCGCACGCACAGCGAGGCTTGAACAGCATGCAGTTCTCCGAGGGGCAGACACTCATTCATCCCCACCACGGTCCGGCCACCGTCACCGAGGTTCTCGATCGCTCGGTCAACGGCAAGAGCAGGCGCTACGTCCAGTTCCAAATCCACCGGACCGACCTGCGCATCGCCGTTCCGGTCGAGAAGGCCGACGAGGTGGGCCTGCGATCGGTCTACGCCGCGACACAGGTACAAGAATTGCTCGGTGTCCTGAAGGCTCCCGCAGATGAGCAGGAGGAGGCTTGGTCGCGGCGGTTCAAGGCCAACAGTGAGGCACTCCGGGTCGGCGACCTTCTGCTCACCGCCGGCGTCGTTCGTAACCTCATGCGACGTCAGGAGGAGCGCGGGCTTTCTGCGGCGGAGAAGGACATGCTCAAGCACGCCCGCCGGCCGATCCTCGCAGAACTCGCACTGGCGCTCTCGCTGACCGACGGGGAGACCGAGAAACTGCTCGACTCGGCCATCCTCGGTGAGCAGCACACCACGTGAGGCTCTCCCGTTCTGCCCGTGATGCGGAGGTGTCGGGGGTGTCGGGGGCGCCCTCCTCCACTGGAACCTCGGTGCCAACCCGTCCGACGGCCGTACCATGTGTGGGCCGCGAGGTGGTCATCGAGGAGATCGGCAAGTTCTACGGCGTGACACGCGAACGCATACGCCAGGTCGAGGCCAGGACGATGAACAAGCTGCGCCATCCCTCACGCTCGCACGCGCTGCGGGACCACCTCAACGACGACTGACAGAAACCCGCGGGCCGGCCTCCCGGCCCGCGGGGCCGCTCATCCGGAGATCACGAGCCGGCCGTCGGAGGAGACCCGTCCGCGGTCCTGGAACGCGGCACGGACGGCGGCCACGTAGGCATGGAATGTCTCGGTGCGACGGCCACTGTCGCGCATCGCCCGGGTCAGGTCCCCGCCGGGGAAGAACGCCTCACGCTGGGCTCTGCTCAGTTCCAGCTGCACCCCGGCAGAGGCCAGGGTCTTGTTGCAGATGTTGGCCGGGTGGGTGCCCGCGATCTCGGACGGCGCGGTGACGACCGAGAATCCGGCGCTCCGCAGACGCCCCGTCACCCGGGCGACCAGGTCCACGTCGAGGCCGCCGACGGCTGTCTCGGCCAGGCCGGTGGTTCCGGTGCAGCCGTGGAAGGACAGGCAGTGGCGGGAGGCGCGGACGATGCCCTCACCGACCGGCTCGTCGAAGTTCGTGCTGGTGACGTGCAGATCAGCGTTCCCGGACGGCTTGAGTCCGGCGAACTCGTAGTGCGACATCAGTCCGGCGCCGACCGCGCGGGCCGCCTTCCCGGACCCGCCCTCGATGCCGCCGCCGTGGACCGCGAGGGAACACCACGTCGCCCCGGCGACGAGGACCTGGCGGCGTTCGTAGTCGACTCCCTCCGTCTCGGCGGCCGCCAGCTCGCTGTAGGAGCCGTACAGGTCGGCCACGGGTCACGCCCCTTCCACTGTGCAGTCCGTCCGTTCAGAAGTCGGGGCAGAGGTATGTGTGTACTGCGTCCAGGATCTTCCCGTCGGTCTCCGGGGTGCTGATCTCGGGCAGGCGCGTCGTGATGGTGAACCGCTCCAGCGTCTGCCGGACCAGCTTGTCCCTGTCGTCCGGGGAGGCATTGATGGAGCCGCACTGGTTCAGCCCGCGGCTCACGGCCTGCTCGTCCGTGCCGGGCTTCGAGACGCGGCGGTCGATGGCGTCCCATGCCTCGAGGAACCTGTACCGGGCCGTGGCGCTCGGCTCGGGCGGGAGGCCGGCGGCTTCGCGGGCCTTGGCCTTGTCCTCGGCGCTGATGCCGGCCGACCGGCTGCGGCTGTCCACGGCGGCGGGCTCCTCTTCGCTGTTGCACGCGGTGAGCGCGAGGGCGAGCACGGTCAGAGCGGCGGCGGTCGTGGTGCGGGTGCGCAAGGTCCGTTGCTTTGATCATCAAGTGATCTCGGCAATCCCGGTGTTTCCACCGGAATGGTCCGTAACGGTCTCACCGGAGCGCGAGTTGAGCGCCGGTGTCCCGTTGACGGTCTCCCGTTTCCGTCCTGGCCCGGGGGCCGGGGGTTGCGCCACCTGCCCGCCCGTTCCGGCCGTGCGGCGCGGGTGGGTGGTGCGGGTCTTCCGGTCGGTTCCACGGGGCTTCGGCTCCGCCTCGGCGGGGTCCAGGTCTCCGGCCACTCCGGTACCTGTGGTGCGGGCCGCGAGGGCGGCCAGGTTATGTCCGGCGCCGGTGCCCGTTCAAGCCGGAGCCGGCCTCCGTCACCACGTCACTGACCGTGAGACCCCGGACCGTTGCGCTCTGCACGGTCCGGGCGACCTGACGCTCCAGGTCCGCTTTCCGGCACCCTCCTGGCCGGCGGCCGCAGCCGGGCGATCCTCGCCTCCGCTCTCGGCTCCCCGGCCGCCCTGGCCGTCGTCGTCGAGACCCCCGGTCTCAGCCACTTCTTCGGCTGCACCCCCCTTGGCCCTGTCGCCCGGGCCATCGCCCTGTCCTCCGAGGCAGCGGCGACCCCGGGCTCCCTCTTCCTCCCCGCGCTGGTCAGTCGGGTCCGCGCCTGGACTTCCCACGAGTGGACCCGATGATCACGCGTTCTTCTGCTCGCGACCACCCACTGATGCCTCAGGCCTCTTCCAGAGCGTCACCGAACTCGCGCAATGCGCGGCCGTGGTGGCTGTGAGCAAGCTGGTGCCCGACTGTTATGGCAAGCGCCACCGGCCATTCGATGATCTCCAGTGCGGCGAGCACGCCCAGCCCCGCGATGAAGACGAGGTGGTTCGGCGGCGGCAGTTCCAGCTGCTTGCCGAATACGTCAACCACCACGGCGTTGTGTGCGACGGCCGCTTCGGCTGCCGCGCGGGGACTCTTGTCTCCCGCGTCCACGCCTGGAACACCGGACTGAACGGGGCGGGGCTGCTGTATGGCGCCAGTCGATGCAGTCATGGTGCTGTCCGTTCCATCAGGATTCTCTGATGTGTTTATCGTAAATTTTACTGCTGATTCCCCTGCGGCAACCTGCCCCACCAGCTTCACCAGCCAGCCGTTCAAACCGTCGGCAACAGCAACGCCCGCAGGGCAGTCGCAATGAAGTCGGTGATGGCGCCGTACAGCTCAGCTGCTCACGCGGGTCGGCTCACCCGTCGCCGACATCACTGAGACTGGGGCCGCCGAAACCGAAGGAAGCGTATGGAAACTCCTGACTCCCCCACGGGAACGGCACGAGCCGTGCAGGGAGGCCGTCCCGGTCCGGACGCCGCCTGACACTGCTCGGGGGATTGCGGTCTGTCATCACCACGACGGATGCTTCCTCGGGCCATGGCGCGGCCCCGATCGGGACGGTCACGGCGGCGGCTTCGGCCTCGGTTTCGGGGGCCACGGGAAGCTTGGGTGTGCGGAACCGGTCGAGGAAGCCGAGGGCGGCTCCGGCGATGACCAGGTAGAGCAGGAGGACGATGAGGGCCTGGGTGATTCCGTGTCCGTCGAAGCAGATCGTGTTGCGGATGAGCTTGTTCCGCCCGCTCCACCGCACACCCTTCGGCCACCCTGCGGTCCCAGCCGTCCTCGGATACCGAGTATCCCGACACCCCGGCCGTTCAGCCCTCGCCGGACCCGATCGAAGCAGTGCCCCGAACCTCGCCGCGCCGTGCTCCCGGCAGTCCCGCGTGCTGCGCGGGCATGTTCCGGGCGTCCGAAGCGTTGGTATCTTCGATGGTGGACGTTTCGTATGGTTGAAGGGAGTCGGCCCATGGCGCGCAGTGGCGGCAATGCCGAGCGGGACGGGGCGCAACTGCGGCCACGTGAGGACTTCTTCATCGCCGAGCGTCCCGGATACCTGCTCCACAAGGCGGCGCTGCTGCTGCTCGAGGACGTGGAGAAGGCGCTGGAGACGGTCGGCATGCGCAGCCGGTACTTCTTCGTGCTGGCCTCGCTGGCCGGAGGACCCGAGCTCTCCCAGCAGGACCTGAGCCGGCTGCTCAACCTCGACCCGACCACGGTCGTGACGGTCATCGACGAGATGGAGCGCAACCAGCACGTCGAGCGGCGGCGCAACCCCGCCGACCGGCGGCGGTACAACCTGATCCTCACCGACGCCGGCCGGGCGGCGCTGGCGGCGGTGGACAGTGTGGTCACCGAGGTCGAGACGGCGTTCTTCGGCACGCTCGACGACGACGAGCGCGAAGTGATGCGCAGGATGCTCGACCGGATGCTGGCGGGCCGCTGGCCCGCGTCCGTCTGTTCCGACTGACGGACGCGGGCGGCACAGAGGTGAGTTGACGGCGGTGGCGGTGGTGCGGGCGGGCCCTTGAGGGTCCGCCCGCTTTCGTTTGTCCGCCGCTTCCCGTCGCTTGCCCCGCCGCTTCTTGCCGTCCGTCCGCCGTCCGTCTGTGACCGCGCGTGCGTCCTGCCGCGGGGTTGCGCAGGCGACGGCCGGATCCTCGTTACCCACTGTGATTGCGGTTGACCCGGACTTTCCAATCATCTATTTTTCCATCATCGATGAATCCGGTTGATAGGAGAGTCCCCCTCATGTCCGCAGAACGCGCACCATCGCCCGCAAGGTGGTGGACCCTGGGGATCGTCGCGTTGGGCACGTTCATGCTGATGCTCGACCTGAGCGTGGTGGCCGTCGCGCTGCCGGCGATCCACGAGTCCCTGGACAGCAGCTTCGCCGACCTGCAGTGGGTCTTCGACGCCTACGCCCTCACCCTTGCGATCTTCCTGGTGGCAGCGGGCTCGCTCGCCGACCGGCTCGGCCGCAAGCGGCTCTTCCAGGTGGGCTTCGCCGTCTTCACCATCGCCTCGCTCGCCTGCGGTCTGGCCGGCGACGCCACCGCGCTGAGCCTCTACCGCGCCGTGCAGGGCGTCGGTGCGGCCGTCATGTTCGCGGTCGGCCCGGCCATGCTCAGCCACGAGTTCCACGGCAAGGAGCGGGCGACCGCCTTCACCGTGTTCGGTGCCGCCGTCGGCCTCGCCGTCGCCACCGGGCCGCTCATCGGCGGTTCGCTGACCAGCTCGCTGTCCTGGCGCTGGATCTTCTACATCAACGTGCCGGTCGGCATCGTCGCCGTCCTCGTCGGCGCGCTGCGAGTGCGCGAGTCGCTCAACCGGCGGGCCCATCCCACCGACTGGGCCGGACTGATCACCTTCAGCATCGCGCTCGGGGCCCTGGTGTTCGCCACCATCCGGGCACCCGAGGAGGGCTGGACCAGCGTCAACACGCTCGGCCTGTACGCGGCCAGCGCGGTCTTCCTGGCGGTGTTCCTGTTCATCGAGCGGCGACTGGGCGAGCGCGCGATGATCGACCTGGCGTTCTTCCGCAACCCCACCTTCGTCGGCATCTCCCTCGTCGCCATGATCGGCAACGCCGGCGCCCTGCCGTCGGTCTTCTTCGAGACCAGCTACTTCCAGAACATGCTGGGCATGGACGCCTGGGACGCGGGGCTGCGGTTCCTTCCACTGACGGCCGCGATGTTCGTCGCCGGCGCGATCGGCGGCGGACTCATCGGCAAGGTCCCCTTCCGGGTGCTGCTCGGCGGCTCCACCCTCGTCATGGGGATCGGCCTGCTCTTCCTCAACCTGGCGGAGGCGGACTCGGCCTGGACCGTGCTCATCCCGGCCCTGGTCATCTCCGGCTTCGGCATGGGCGCCTTCAACCCGGCCCGTGCGGCGCTGGCCATCGGCGTCGCCGAACCGGCCAAGTCCGGTGTCGCGTCCGGGATCAACGAGACCTTCCAGCAGGTCGGTGTCGCCGTCGGTATCGCGGGTGTGGGCGCCTTCTTCCAGAACCGGGTGGCCGACGAGTTCGCCGCGTCGGCGGCCGGACGGCAGATGGGTGATGCCGCCGCCGAGGAGGCCGCCCACGGCATCAGCGCCGGCGCGTTCGACGCGGTCGCCGCGAACGCGGGTGCACTGCAGGAGCAGGTGGTCGCCGCCGGGCGGGACGCGTTCATGACCGCCTTCCACGGCGCCATGACCCTCTGCGCGATCCTCGGGTTCATCGCCGCGCTCATCGGCTTCCTGATGCTGCGGACCAAGGACCTCCACGCGAGTGCGCTGTCGACGATCCCGCCGGACCTCGACGAGGACGGCGAGCTGCGGCCGGACGTGCCGGTGGGCGCGCCCTCCTGAGCCGCTGCTGATCCGCTCCTGACCCACCGTCGCCGCACGGCGGCACCGACATGACACCGACGCCCGGCCGGACATCCCGGCCGGGCGTTTTTGTGTGCCGGCGAAGGACTGCTGGGGCGGGAGATGTTGAATCCGTGTCAATTTCAAATTCAACCGACGCGAAAGGCGGGTCAAGCGGAATTCATACATCCTTCATTCGTGGCGAACGGAATTCAAGGTTCCGACCGGATCGAATACTTGCGCAAAGGGGGCGTAAAATAGTGACGGGCGTCACAAACCGTGAAGGCTTGTGAATGTTAGAGTCCTGGCATAGAGCGAAGCCACCCATGGTGGCGGCAGGTTGTCGAATGTGCAACCACAACGGGGAAGGTCTCGGGGAGGGGTGGCCGGACGGGATTCCGGCCGACCCCTGCCGAGAAGCATCAATACGTCACGGGGGACGTTCGAGTGAACCGCATTCTGTTCTGCTGTCGCTGTAGATGACGCCGGTGCCGGCATCGGGCCGGCGTCGGTGACCTGCCCTTTTTCTGGTGTCCGCGTCTGGCGCCCTTGCGCGATCCAGGCCGCGGCGCCCTTTCCGCCTGAGCTGGTGCCGCGGCACGACGCCGTGCTGCGCACTGCCCTGGGCCGATTCCTGCACGGCCGGAATTCATCGGAAGCCGTCGGCTGATCCCTGGCGCATTCCGTGGAAAGGACCGGCCGGTGCCGACTTCATCTTTGTCATGCACTGAATTGGAGTGCTCCATGCGCGAATTCGTGTCCGAAAAGCCGCTTGCGGGTGCCCTCTCCGGCGAACCGGAGAAGCGCCCGATCAGTGCCGCCGCGCCGGCCGAGGAATTGGAGGAGTGGCTGGGCGACCCCGATGTGGAGGCCAACTCCTTGTCCTTCGCCCGGAGCCTGGAGCTCGACGAACGTGAGGAATTGCCGGCCGACGGAATCGGCCGGGTGCGGGCCTTCGGATTTCACCGGTACTTCGTGCCCGACTGGCTGGGCGGAGACCTCCGGAGCACCGAGGAACTGCTGATGCTCACCCGTGTGATCGCCCGCCGCGACATGAACGTGGCCGTGAGCGAGAGCACCCAGATCTGGATGATGCTCGCCTGGATCGGCGGCGACGCCGGACAGCGGGCCCAGTGGGCGAGCACCGTGCTGCGCGGAGGGGTCGTCCCCTGCCTGGCCTACTCGGAGCCCGGCCACGGCGCCGACCTGGCCGCCAACGAACTGGTGGCCACCCCGGACGACGGGCAGTACGTCCTCACCGGCGAGAAATGGCCCATCAACCGGGGCCGGACCTCGACCCATGTGGTGCTCCTCGGCGCCACGGGCGACGACGGTGTGCCGGCCAAGCGCAAGCAGTCCATGTTCCTCGTGGACAGGTCGCGTGTCGTCTCCGGCGAGGTGACCGGCGTACCCCGCGTCCCCACGTACGGCCTGCGCGGATGCGACATCAGCGGAGTCTCCTTCGACGACGCCCGGGTGGACGCCTCCGCCCGGCTGGGTGCCGAGGGGGAAGGGCTCGAACTGTCCTTGCGCGGCCTGCTGATCACCCGCACCCTGTGCACCGGCCTGTCCCTCGGCACGGGCGACACCATGCTGCGGACGGTGGGCGGCTTCCTCGCCGGCCGGACGCTGTACGACGGGCCGGCGAGCGAGATCCCGTACGTCACCGAATCCCTCGCCAACGCCTACCTGAGCCTGCTGGTCGCCGAGTGCGAGAGCCTGGTCGCGATGCGCGGACTGCATCTGTACACCGAGGAGTTCAGCGTCTGGGGCAACGCCGCCAAGGTCCAGGTGGCCCGCCTCGTCGACTTCGCCGGCAAGGCGCTCGCCCGCACGCTGGGCGCCCGGTACTACATGCGGGCAGCGGAACACGTCGGCATCTTCCAGAAGATGCTCCGCGACGGCGCCGTCGTGTCCGTCTTCGACGGCAGTGAGCCGGTCTGCCTGGACAGCATCACCCAGCAACTGGCAGCCCTCGCCAAGTCCCACGGGCGGCCCCGCGACGAGGACTGGAGCACGCTGTACGACCTGCGGGCCGAACTGCCCCCGTTCCAGCCGGCCCGGGTGAGTGTGTTCGGCCGCGGCCGGGACGCGACCTTCGCCAGCCTCCCCGCGCTCATCGACCGTCTCGCCGGCCTCGCACCCAGCGCCGGCTGCGACGAGGAACGGCTCACCGCACTGCGGACCCGGGCCGGGGAACTGCGCGAACGGCTCGACGCGCTCTACACGCGTTTCCAGGACCTGCGCAGGGCACCGGCGGCAACGCCGTCGGCCTCCACCAAGACCACCCCACCGCGGCTGATGAGGCTGGCGGAGGACCTGTGCGCCCTGCACGCCAAGGTCGCCGCCCTCGGGATCTGGCTCCACAACCGGGACCACCTCGACGCGTTCTTCGCCGACGGGGCCTGGCTCGAGGCCGCCCTGGCCCGTGAGCAGGTCCACCAGTACGAGGTCGGCGACCTCGACCCCCGGACCGCCCGCACCCTCTTCGACCGCATGAACTCCCAGCGCGAGAAGCACGAGTTCTTCTCCCTCAGGACCATGCGCCAGGCCGCCCCGGGCACGCACGAGGCGCACGAGGCGCGCCACGGCGCAGACCGGCCGGCCTCCGCCGCCTGACCCGGCACCCGCCCGCCCGCCGGACGATCGACCCGCCCGGCGCACGATCCGCCGCCCGTCCGACGATCCACCTGCTCACCTGCACACCTGCACACCGGAAGGTCCCGACCTGCGATGAACACCACGAACATGACGCTCGACGACGTGAAGCACGTCCTCACCCAGGCGGTCGCCGCCGAGGCCGGCGTACCCGCCGCCGAACTGGCCACCGACCAGCCGTTCACCTCGTACGGCCTCGACTCCATGGCGGCGCTCGCCGTCGGCATGGAGATCGAGGACGCCTGCGGGCTCTCCGACCTGCCGGTGGACCTGCTGTGGGACCACCCGACGGTCGACAGCCTCTCCGAGGCGCTCTGGAACCTGATGAACACCGTGCCCGTCCCGGCCACCGCGGACGGCCAGTGATGACGACCGGGACACCCATGACCACCGCGTCTCCGGCGGCTGCCGCGCCGCCGCTCGTCAACGCGCAGCAGGCCGGCCTCTGGTTCATCCACGAGACCGACCCGCAGTGCTCCGCCTACCACATCGTGTTCGCGGCCGAGGTCACCGCCGACGCCGAACTCGGCCGCAGGACCGAGGCGATCCTCCGCGACCTGATGGCCGAGCACGACGCCTTACGCGTCTGCTTCCAGCCCGGTGAGAACGGGCCGGCACAGCGGGTCCAGGAGTCCGTGCCGCTCGACATCCGGCACACCGACGCCCGCGGCATGGACCCGGCGACGCTGCGGGACCGCGTCAGGACCGACACCCGCACACCGTTCGACCTGTCCCGGCCGCCGCTGTGGCGCATCCACCTGTACCGGACAGGCGAGCACACCTGGGTGTTCGCGGCCGTGCTGCACCATGCCGCCGCCGACTTCTGGTCACTGGCCCTGCTGCTCGGCGAGGTCCGCGGCCGACTGGAGGGAAAACCGGGACAGTTCACCCTGGACGGCGGTGCCTTCGCGGCCTACGCCGAGCAGCAGCGGACCTTCCTGGCCGGCGGGAAGGCCGCCGCGCTGGTCGCCGACGAGGCGGCACGGCTCGCCGACGCGCCTCCCGGCCTCGACCTGTACGGCGACCGGCCCCGGCCGCCGGCCCCGACGTACGAGGGCGGCTCGGTACCGTTCGCCCTGTCGGCCGAAGCGACGGACACCGTAAGGGAGTTGGCGCGCGAGGCCGCGGCGACGCCGTACATGGTGCTGCTGTCCGCCTACTTCGTGCTGTTGAGCCGGCTGAGCGGCCAGTCCGACGTCCTGGTCGGCACCCCGACCTCTGGCAGGCTGCAGCGCCAGTACCGCGACGCGCTCGGCAACTTCGTCAATACCGTCGTCGTACGCGGTGAGGTCGAGGAGACCGCGACGTACCGGGAGGTGCTCGCCTCCGTACGGGCCCGGGTGCTCGAGGCGATGCGGGCCCAGGAACTGCCGTTCCCCTGGCTGGTCCGGGAACTCGCGCCGCCCCGCGACCCGAGCCGGACCCCGCTGTACCAGGCCGGATTCGCCTGGGACCGGCTGCCGTTCCTCACCGACATGGACGCCTTCTTCCTGCTGGACCCGGACCGGACGGCCGAACTGGACGTCGCCGGAGCCACCTTGCGGCCCTACCCGGTGCCGCAGCAGGAGGGTCAGACGGACCTGTGGGTCGAGATGGGCGGGGAGCGAGACGGCGCCTTCGCGGGTGTCCTGCGCTACAACACCGACATCTTCGAGCCGGGCACGGCCCGCGACCTGGCCGCCACCTTTGTCGCGACCGTTCAGAGCCTGGTCCGGCAGCCGGACGCACCGCTGCACAGCCTCGCCCGGGGCGACGAGCGCCAGTCGGCGCGGCTCGCCGCCCAGGGCTCCGGCCCCGTACGCGCGCTGCCCGACGCCAGGCTCCCGGACCTCTTCCGGGACCAGGTCCGGCGCACCCCCGACGCGACCGCCCTCGTCGCCGACGGCGAGGAATGGAGCTACGCGCGGCTGCTGGAGCGGACCGAGGAGGTCGCGGCGGCCCTGCGCGCCGCGGGCATCGCCGCGGGCGACCGGGTCGCGGTGATGGCGGAACGCGGGGCACCGCTGGTGGCCGCCCTGCTCGGCGTGCTGGAGGCCGACGCCGCCTATGTGCCCCTGGACCCCAAACTGCCGGTGGAGCGGCTCGCCTACATGGCCGAGGACTCCCGCGCGCGGCTGCTGCTCGGTGAGCGCGGCACGGGGGAGGACCCGCTGCCCGGACTCGGACTCCCCGTGCTGCATCTGGACGACCTGGCGGCGGGCGTCACCGGTGCCGGGGCGCCGGAGACCGTGCCGGAGCCCGGCGGCACCGGGACCGCGAAGGGGACGGACACGGAGGGGACGGACACGGAGGGGACGGGCAGGAAGGGGACGGACCCGGACGGCAGGGGGCTGGCGTACATCCTCTACACCTCCGGTTCCACCGGCCGCCCCAAGGGCGTGGCGATCGGGCACCGTGCCCTGGTCAACCTGCTGCTGTCGATGCGCGACACCACCGGGTTCGGCGCCTTCGACAGTCTGCTCGCCGTCACCACGGTCTCGTTCGACATCGCCGGGCTGGAACTGTTCATGCCCCTGGTGGCCGGCGGGCGCGTGATCGTGTGCGACAGCGACACGGCCGCCGACGGCGCCCGGCTCGCGGTCCGCATCGAGGAGTCCGGCGCGACCTGGATGCAGGCCACCCCCACCTCGTGGCGCATGCTGCGCGACGCCGGCTGGGACGGCTCCCCGCGGCTGAACGTGCTCTGCGGCGGCGAGGAACTGCCCCTGGAACTGGCCGAGTTCCTGTCCGGCCGGGTGGCGAGCCTGCGCAACGTGTACGGGCCGACCGAGACGACCATCTGGTCCACCGAGGGCCCGGTCGACCCCGCCGCCGGCATCGACATCGGCCGCCCCCTCGCCAACACGCGGCTGTACGTGCTGGATCCGCGGGGACGCGCCGTCGAACCGGGCTTCCCCGGCGAGCTGTGGATCGGCGGCGAGGGCCTCGCCGCCGGGTACTGGGACCGGCCCGAGCTGACCGCGGAGCGGTTCGTCACCGGGCTGCCCGCCGCCCCGCGGCAGCGGCTGTACCGCACCGGTGACCGGGCCCGCTGGAACAGCGACGGCCGGCTGCTGCACCACGGCCGTCTCGACAACCAGGTCAAGCTGCGCGGCTACCGCATCGAACTCGCCGAGGTCGAGGCCGTGCTGCAGGCGGTGGACGGGGTCTCCGCGGCCGTCGTGGTGGTCCGCGACGACCGGCTCGTCGGCTACGTGGTGCCCGAACCCGGTAACGAACCCGGTACCGAACCGAGTACGGCCGAGATCAGGAAGGCGGCGGCCGTGTCGCTGCCCCCGTACATGGTGCCGGGCCTCCTCGTCGTCCTGGACGAACTCCCGCTGACGGCCAACAAGAAGATCGACCGCAACCGGCTGCCGGAGCCCGAGGTCACCTCGGACGCCGTCTTCGAGAAGCCGCGCGACGCCACGGAGATCACGCTGGCCCGCATGTGGACGGAGATCCTCGGCATCCCCGAGGTCGGCGTGCACGACAACTTCTTCGACGTGGGCGGTCACTCACTGCTCGCCGTGCGGCTCAGCGCCGCCATCCGCGAGGAATGGGACGTGGAGATCCCGATCTCCGAACTGCTGCGGCAGGGCACCATCGCCGAACTGGCCACGACCGTACGGCGCGGCGGCCAGGAGACCCCCCGCATCCCGGTCGTCACCCTGCGCGAGGGGGAGGAGGGAAGCAGGCCGCTGTTCCTGTTCCACCCCTTCGGCGGCACCGTCTTCTGCTACGTCGAGCTGACCCGCCACCTCCCCCCGGGCCGCGCGGTCCTGGCGGTGGAGGCGCCCGGCATCGAGAGCACGGGCGAGGCCGAGGTGAGCGTCGAGGGGATGGCCACCCGGTACATCGAGTACCTCAGGGAGATCCAGCCCACCGGGCCGTACGCCCTCGGCGGCTGGTGCTTCGGCGGGGTGATCGCCTACGAGGTGGCCGGCCGGCTGCGCGCCGCCGGCGAGGAGATCGAACTCCTCGCCGCCATCGACAGCCGCGCCCCGATCGAGGAGAACATCCCTCAGACCGCGGACGACGCGACGATCCTGTCGTGGTTCGCGCGGGACCTCGCGGTGCCCTACGGCAAGAGCCTCGACATCCCCGCCGAGCACCTGCGGGAACTCGGGGGCGACGCCGCCTTCGACCACATCCTGCGCCGGGCCGCCGCCATCGGCGTCCTCGCCGAGGACGCGGACCGCGACCAGATCCTGCGCTACTTCGAGGCGTACCTCGCCAACGGCATCGCCCTGCAGACCTATCTGCCCGAGCCCAGCGACCTCGACCTCCTGCTGCTGCGCGCCGTGGACGAACCCGTCGACTACGGGCCGAAGCTCGGCTGGGACACGCTGATCAAGGGATCGCTCCAGGTCGTCGACGTCCACGGCGACCACAACTCCGTCATGTATCCGCCGCACGCCGCCGTCGCCGCCGAGGCGATCGCACCGCACATGGGAGCACACCAGCGATGAACACCGCATCCCTCAGGGCCGAGTACGAGTTCGACCTTCCGGTGGGGCCGAAGGAGGCCTTCGCCTGGCTGTCCGACCCCGCCCGCGACCCCGAGTGGCAGTCCGGCTGCGTGGACACGAAGCTGCTCAACGGGACCGCGCGCGAGGGCTGCCGGTACGAGATCACCTTCGCGATGATCGGCAAGCGGATGACGTTCACCGTCGACATCACCGAGTACGAGCCGGGCCACCGCTCCCGGTTCCACGTGGTGGACGGGCCGTTCGGCTACACCGGCACCTACGACTACACCGAGCACCCGGACGGCACCACCGGCGTGCACTGGACGTTCGACGTGGAGCCCGGGGACTACTTCGGGATCATGCCGAAGTCCCTGCTGCGCAAGGTGCTGGTCAGCCAGGTCAAGAAGGACTCCGGCCGGCTCGCCGACCGGCTCGCGCAGACGGAGCGGCCCCGGTCGTCCTGACCCGGGCCCCGGCGCGCCCGCACCGATCACACCCGCGTCCTGACAGGAGAAGTCATGCCAGGGGAAACCCCGTCGTACGGGATCACACCGCAGCACGGGAGCACAGCACAGCACGAGAACACGCACACGCCGCAGTCCGCGGGCCGACCGCGCCCGAAGGCCGTCGTCACCGGTGTCGGCACCACCACCGCGCTCGGCGGTGACGTGGCCACCACCTGGGACGCGCTGCTCCTCGGCGAGAACGGCATCCGGCTGCTGGACGGCGAGGACTGGACGAAGGACATGCCCCCGGCGCTCGGCGGGCGGGTGAAGGTCGAACCCGGACCCGCACTCGAGCACAAGCAGCGCCGCCGGCTGAGCCGTTCCGCCCAGCTCGCCGTGACGGCCGCCGCGGAGGCCTGGAACGACGCCGGCCTCGACAGCGCCCCGGCGGGGTCGCGCCGGGTGGCCGTGGTCGTGTCGGCCGCCCTGGGCGACGTGAACGCGATGATCAGCGGCTGGGAGGCGCTCAAGAGCCGGGGCTGGAACCGGGTGCATCCGCTGACGGTGCCGATGTCCATGGGCAACGGCTCCGCGGCCGCCGTAGCCCTGCTGGTGAACGCGCGGGCGGGGGTGCACGCCACGGTCAACGCCTGCTCCTCCGGGACGCAGGCGCTGGCCACCGCGGCCGAGCTGATCCGCCGCGGCGAGGCGGACGTCGTCGTGGCCGGCGGCACCGAGGCACCGCTGCACCCGCTGGTCCTCGCCTCGTTCGGGTCGATGCGGGCCCTGTCGAAGCGGGTGGACGACCCGGCCTCGGCGTCCCGCCCGTACGACGCGGACCGCGACGGAATGGTGCTCGGCGAGGGGTCGGGCATCCTCGTCCTGGAGTCCGAGGAGCACGCCCGGGAGCGCGGCGCGCGGATCTACGCCGAACTCGCCGGTGTGGGCAGTTCCTCGGACGCCTACGACATGGTGCAGCCCGACCCGGCCGGGACCGGCACCGCCAGGGCGATCCGGGACTCGCTCGCCGACGCCGGAGCCCGGCCCGAGGAGGTGGTCCACCTGAACGCCAACGGCACGGGCACGCTCCCCGGTGACGCGGCCGAGGGACACGGCATCCGGGCCGTGTTCGGGGACGCCGACGGGGGGCCCGCGGTCTCGGCGAACAAGTCGATGACCGGGCACAGCCTGGGCGGGGCCGGCGCGATCGAGTCGATCGCCACCGTGCTCTCCCTCTACCACGGCATCGTGCCGCCGACCCGCAACTTCACGCGGCTCGGTGAGGACCTGTCGGTCGACATCGTGCACGGCAGCCCGCGGAAGCTGGAGGGCGAGCGGAACGTCGCGGTGAAGAACTCGGCCGGGTTCGGCGGGCACAACGTCGCCCTCACCTTTCGCGGCGTCCCCGCCCGACAGCACCCGTAATAACAGCACACGTAATAACAGCACTCGTCATAGCAGCACACGTAATACCCGTATCCAGACGTGGAGTTGTTCCAGTGACAGCGATTGACCGCACTGTGGTCGTCACCGGTCTCGGTGCCACCACACCACTCGGCGGGGACGCCGCCTCCACCTGGCGGGGACTGCTGGCCGGCCGCTCCGGGGTCCGCCCGCTGAGGCACGACTGGACCCGTGAGGTCCAGGTGCGCATCGCCGCCGAGGCCGCCGTGGAGCCGAGGGAGGTGCTGCCCGGATCCGAGACCGGCAAGCTGGACCGCGCGGCCCAGTTCGCCCTCGTCGCGGCGCGCGAGGCGTGGGCCGACGCCGGGTTCACCGGCCGGGCCGGCGCGGACGCCCCGGTGGACCCGGACCGGCTCGGCGTGGTCGTCGCCTCCGCCATCGGAGGGATGACCTCGCTGCTCGACCAGTACGAGATGCTCAAGCAGCAGGGCCCGCGCGGGGTTTCCCCGCACGCGATGCAGATGATGATGGCCAGTACGCCCTCGGCCACCGTCGGCCGGGACGTCAACGCCCGCGCCGGGGTGCACAGTCCGGTCAGCGCCTGCGCCACGGGCGCCGAAGCCATCGGCTACGCCATCGAGATGCTCCGTACCGGCCGCGCCGACATCGTCCTCGCGGGCGGCACCGAGGCGGCCATCTGTTCGCTGAACATGGCCGCCTTCGGCAACATGATGGCGATGTCCAAGCGCAACGACGACCCGGAGGCGGCCTCTCGCCCCTACGACGTCGACCGGGACGGCTTCGTCATGGGCGAGGGCGCGGGCGTCCTGGTGCTGGAGTCGGCCGAGCACGCGGCCCGGCGCGGCGCACGCGTGTACGCGGAGGCCGTCGGGCAGGGGCTCTCCGCGGACAGCCACCACATCACCCGGCCCGAACCGACGGGCCGCGGCATCGCCGCCGCGCTGAGCAACCTGCTGGAGGCCAACGACCTGAAACCCGCCGAGATCGTGCACGTCAACGCGCACGCCACCTCGACCCCGATGGGGGACGTCGCCGAGATCACCGCGCTGCGCACGGTGTTCGGCGACGACACCGACCACTTCGCGGTCTCCGCCACCAAGTCCATGACGGGCCACCTGATGGGCGGGGCCGGCGGGGTCGAGTCCGTCGCCGTGATCCTCGCGCTCCGGGACCGGCTCGCGCCCCCGACCGTCAACCTGGACACCGTCGACCCCGAGGTGGCCGCGGACATCGTCCGCGACGAGCCGCGTCCGCTGCCCGAGGGGCGTATCGCCGCCCTGAACAATTCCTTCGGATTCGGCGGCCACAACGTGGTGCTGGCGTTCCGGACCCGGTGACGCCGCTCGGCGCGCTCACCGGTGGGCCGGGCCCGGGTCCGCCGCCTCCGGGCCCGTTCCGGCCCCGGGCGGCCGGAGGCGGCGGACGAGGGCCGTGGCCAGGGCCTTCCGTACCTCCTCTGGAGGGCGGGGGACCGCCCGGTCGGCATCGGCGGTCACCGCCGCGGCGACCGTACGGAGCGGGGCGCCGGACAGCCGGGAGGCCTCGCGCAGGATGTGCCAGGCGGTCTCCGAGCCGCAGCCGTGGGCGGCCATGAGGATGCCGCGGGCCCGGTCGACGACCGGCCGGGAGGCGATCGCCTCCCGGATCCGCTCGACCTCCTCCTCCCGCACGGGCGGCCGTTTCGCCGGCTCCACCGCCCCCGCAGGGGTGGCGGCGGGCGCCGGCGCGCGGTCCCTGCCGGGAGAGCGCAGCGGGTCGGTGGTGTCCAGGCCGACGAGCGCCAGGATGCGGCGCGGCTGACCGGTCCAGCGAGTGGCCGTGACCGGCACCGACCGCCGGCGGCCGTGGTCGCGCAGGACCTCCAGGAACCGCAGTCCCGCCGTGTCCATGAAGTGCACCCCGCTCATGTCCAGGTCGACCCGGGCCGTGCGGGCGGGCAGCCGGGCCAGCTTCCGGGCGAGGGTGTCCGCGCAGCCGTGGACCAGTTCACCGCGCGGGGCGAGCAGCGCCCGGTCCGCGTCCATACGGCCGCCGATGGCCAGGGTGCTGCGTCGTCCCGAGGAAGGTCGTCCCGAGGAAGGTCGTCCCGAGGAAGGGGGTGGGGCCGCGGAGGTCATGACACCGCCTTGTCGGTACGCGTACGGGCCGGCGGGCGTACGGGTCGGTCGCCGTGGACCGGACGGCAGGGCGTGCGGGAGTGCGGAGCGTGCGCGGTCCGGGCAGTACTCGCGGTGCGCCTGCCCGGTTTGCCGCGCCCTACACCCCTTGTCGTCGACCCGGCCGGAATTCCGGCCGGGTACGGCGGGTACGGCGGGTACGGCCGGCTCGGTGGCTCAGGTCGCCAGCGGGTCCAGTACCAGGGGGGCGATCTTGCCCTCCAGCATGGCGCCCAGTCCCTGGACGGCGCACACGTCCGGCCGTTCGGCGATGTGGACCGGCATGCCCGTCGCCTGCCGCAGCATCTGGTCGAGGCCCGGCAACAGGGCGCTGCCGCCGACCATCATGATCCCGCGGTCGGCGAGGTCGGCGACCAGGTCGGGCGGGCAGCCCCGCAGCACCTTGCCGATCCCGTCCAGTACCGCTGTCCACGGGGTCTGGACGGCGTTCCGCACGGCGGCCGTGTCGACCTTGACCGAGCGGGGAAGGCCGGTGGCGACGTCCCGGCCGTGGATCTCCGTCGACTCCGGGCCGTGCGGGGTGAGCCCGTTGCCGGACAGGGCCAGCTGCAACGGCCGTACGGACTGGCTCGGCAGCATCAGTTCGTGCTGGTGGCGCAGGTGCTGGACGATGGCGTGGTCCACGGCGTCACCGCCGACGGGCATGCGCTCGGCCGTCACGATCGAGCCGAGGGAGAGCACGGCCACCTGCGTGGTCGCCGCCCCGCACACCAGGATCATGGTCGCCTCGGGACGTTCCACGGGCAGCCCGCAGCCGACGGCGGCGGCGATGAGCGTGTCGACCAGCTCCACCCGGCGGGCGCCCAGCCCGACCAGGGTCTCGATCGCGGCACGCCGGGCCAGCGGATCGGCGTCGTACGGCGTGCAGGCCGCGGCGCGCAGGCCCGGCCGGCGGCGCAGCGTGCGGCGGATCCGGTCGCCGAGCAGATGCCGCAGCATGCGCTGCGCCATGTCGATGTCGACGACGGTGCCGCCCGACACGGGTCGTACGACACGGATGTAGTTCGGCGTCCGTCCTTTCATCCGTTCCGCGAGCTCGCCGACCGCGATCAGCGCGCCGGTACGGGTGTTCACGGCGGCGGCGGACGGCTGGTCGACGACGAGACCGGCACCCTTGACGTAGACCCGGGTGCGGGCTGCTCCCAGGTCGACGGCGAAGTGGCAGCGGCGCAACTGCTCCAGACTGGCGGTCACGGCAGATCCTCCCGAGTGCGCGGTCCTGAGGTCCGCCGGACGGCGGACCTCAGGACCATCGTGCGCCCCCGAGAGGGCCGCCGCCCCTTGTAGGGGGCCGGGTGGGGGGCCGCCGAACGGGTGCGGCGCGGCAACCGCAGGGACGGACCCGGACCTCCCCCCCCCGGCCCCGTACGGCTCGCGGGCTCGGCCGAGGTGCTGCGGGAAGAAGACGATGACCGCCCCCCGCCGATGCGGGCAGCCGGGGCCGACGCGGGCGGTGGGGGCCGATGCGGCGGACTCGGCGGACTCCCGGACGGGATCGGGGAGTTCGACGAAGGTCGCGTCGTCGGCGACGCGGGCGACGGTCTCGCGCGCGGTGAGCCGGTCAGTCGTGGCGCAGCGCCCGCTTCATGATCTTCCCCATGTCGTTGCGGGGGAGCGCGGCGAGGCGGTGGAGCACCCGCGGACGCTTGTGCGGGGCCAGGCGGGCGGCGACATGGTCGGCCAGTTCGTCGAGAGCGGGCGGCGCCCCCGGATCCGCCGGGACGACCCACGCGACGATCCGCTCGCCCAGATCGGCGTCCGGCTCCCCGGTCACCGCGGCCTCCCGGACACCGGGGTGTTCCAGCAGCGCGTTCTCGATCTCACCGGCGCCGATCTTGTACCCCCCGCTCTTGATCAGGTCGGTGGCCTTGCGACCGACGATGCGGACGTAGCCGTCGGCGTCGCGCACCGCCATGTCACCGGTGCGGAACCAGCCGTCGGCGGTGAAGGCGCCCGCGGTGGCGTCCGGCCGGTTCAGGTACTCGGTGAACAGGTTCGGGCCGCGCACCTGGATCTCGCCCACGGTCTCCCCGTCGTACGCCGCCACCGGGGACCCGTCCTCCTCCACCAGCCGCAGCTCCACGCCCGGCAGCGGCACGCCCACGGTGCCGGGCCGGGCCTCGCCGTCCGCGCGGACGCTGGTGTTCATCAGCGTCTCCGTCATGCCGTACCGCTCGACCACCCGGCGTCCGGTGGCCGCCGCGATCCGCTCGTGGTCGTGCACGGGCAGCGCCGCCGACCCCGACACCAGCAGCCGCGCCCCGGCCAGCGCCTTGGCCAGCTCCGGCCGGGTGGGCAGCGCCTCCGCGACGCGGTGGTACATCGTCGGCACGCCGAACAGCATGGTCGCGCCGCCGCTCAGCTCCCGGGTCACCCCCTCGGTGGTGAACCTGCCGAGGTGACGCACCGAGCCGCCGCGGCGCAGCGGGCCCAGGATGCCCAGGACCAGCCCGTGCACATGGAACAGCGGGAGCCCGTGGACGAGGACGTCGTCGCCGGTCCACTGCCAGGCGTCGGCGAGCGCGTCCAGGGTGGCGGCGATCGCGCGACGGGGGATGACGGCGCCCTTGGGCGGGCCGGTGGTGCCGGAGGTGTAGACGACGAGGGCCGGGTCCTCGTCGTCCGCGCGGCCCCCGGCGCGGTCCCCGGGGAGCGCGCCGGGGGCGCGGTCGGCCGGGTCGACGTCCAGGCGGGCCAGGCCGCCCAGCGCCGCCGGGAGTTCTTGGCCGGGCGCGGCGAGGACCAGGTCCGGGGTGCTGTCGGACAGGATGTGGCCGAGCTCCTTCTCGCCCGACTTCGGGTTCAGGGGCACCACGGTCACCCCGGCGAGCAGCGCCGCGGTGACCGCGACCGCCGTCTCCAGCGTCGGGGTCGCCCAGACGGCGACCCGCCGCGCTTCCCGGACGGCCCCGATCACCGGGCCGGCCACGGCGGCGAGTTCTCCGTACGTCAGTGAGCGCTCGCCGAACCGGAGAGCGGGCCGGCCGGCGGCAGGGCCGTCGCCGTCGGTCAGGGTCGGGAAGAGAGAGGGCACGCGTCGTACTCCTTAACCGTTGGGGCTGTACAGCTGCCATTCCTGGGGGCACCGGGGCCCGACCGGGCTCCTACCCTCAGCCGGGCACGACCGGCACCAGCCACACCACCGCCGGTACCAGCGCGACCACGATTCCTCCGTACATCATCGGCTGTCGGCGGTGGCGCCCTGCCGGCCTCGCGCCCGACCGGCCGTTCGTACGCACGGGTTCGACACCCCGGGTGGTGGACGGGATCATCCGGGCGGCGGCCCGCTGAAGGACTGGCTGACGGGCGGATCGCCGACCGCGGTCCGTTGCAGCAGGCCCCAGGTGAACTCGGCGACCACCTCGTGCCGCCCGCCCCGCGCGTCCGGCGCGACGAAGGCGAGACCTCACCGGGTGGGAGCGGTGCCTTCGAGCGGACGGGCCGGGGCGAAGGCGCGGGCGGCCTCGTCGACCGTGCAGGACCACGGCGTCAGGTCCTCGACGGTGCGCAGGACGGGCGGGGCGGCATCGGGCGCGCGGACCAGCCACTCGTTCCAGACGGTGCCGCCGGGCGCGGTGAGGATCTCGAAGCGGAGGTCCGGCCAGAGCGGGAGCCGCCACCGCGACGCCTCGCAGTCGAGGTCGCCGATCCGGCGCCGGGCCCGGGACTCCGGCTCGCCGAGTACGGACCGGTACCTGAAACGGGCCGAACGGGAGCGAGGCGAGCGGACCATGGCCTGCCAGCGCTTGTTCGCCTCGCGCATCTCGGCGAGGGAGGCACCCAGTTCACGACGGGCGTCCTCGACCAGGCCGGGCTGGTGGTCGGCCATGCGGCGCAGCAGGACGAGCTGGAAGTCGAGCGGGGTGAACGGGCCGGACGGGCTACCGGGGGGATTCGCGGAAGGCACGGAAACCATCGTCGCTCACCGGCGGCGCTCCGGGGCGGCGGCCGTCCGGGAGGAGCAGTACCGAGTTCACACAGCGCGGACCCCCGAGCGCGCGGTGCGGCAGGACGCGGCGGAGCAGACCGTGGGAGACGACGTAGGAGGTCCTGGCCTGGTGGACCTCCAAGGGGAAACGGGCCACCGGGGCCGGCAAGGGCGGTAGGCCGCCAGGGGTTGCCGGGGCCGGCAGGGCCGGCAGGGCCACCGAGGATGGCGGGGTCGGCAAGGGCGGTAGGTCCGGCAGGGCTGGTAGGTCCGCTGGGATGGGTAGGGCCACGGGGGCAGGCGGGGTCGCCAGGGACGGCGGGGTCGGCAAGGGCGGTAGGTCGCCGGGGTCGCCGGGCCGGGCAGGGCTGGTAGGTCCGCTGGGGCTGGTAGGGCCACCGGGGCAGGCGGAGTCGGCAAGGGCGGTAGGTCGTCGGGGTTGCCGGGGCGGGCAGGGCTGGTGGGGCTTGCCGGGGACGGCGGGGCAGACAGGGTGGGCAGGGCAGGCTGGGCCGGCAAGGGTGGGTAGGGACGGCGGGGCCGGCAAAAGCCGGTCGAACTGGTAGGGGCGGCAGGGTTGCCAGGGTCGGTGGAGCGGGCGGGGCAGGTGGGATCGGCAGGGTCGGCGAGACCGGTCCGACCGCCGGGGGCGCCGGGGTCGGCGTCGACTCTTCGGCAGGCCATTGCCCGGGTGGGTCCGGATGGCTAGCCTGTGTGTTCGCCATTCCGATCGCCTGTTGGTATCTCGAACGGGCTGAGACAGACAGGGAGGGGCCGGTCGTGGGACGCCTCGTACCAGCCGTGACCCGGGCTCTCGACATTCTCGAGCTCTTCCTCGACGGGGACGGGACGCTCTCCGCCCCCGACATAGTGCGCAGGCTCCAGCTGCCGCGCACCACCGTGCACGAACTGGTGACCACGCTCGCCGCCCGGAAGTACATCGTCCCGGTGACCGGCCAGCCCGGCCGCTACCGGCTCGGCGTACGCCCGTACCAGCTCGGCGCCCGCTACGCCGAGCACCTCGACCTCGCCGCCGAGGGCCAGCAGGTGGCCCGGTCCGTCGCCGAGACCTGCGACGAGACGGTGCACGTGGCGATCCTGGAGGACACCGACGTCATCTACATCGCCAAGGTGGACTCCACCCACGCGGTACGGATGGTGTCGGCGGCCGGCCGCCGACTGCCCGCGCACTGCACCTCCGTGGGCAAGATGCTGCTGGCCTCCCTCCCCGAGAAGGAACTCGCCGCGCGCCTGCCCGACGACGCCGAGCTGGCCGCGATGACCCCCAACAGCATCACCGACCCGGCCGCCCTGCGCGAGGCCCTCGCCAGGATCCGGACCCGGGGCGTCGCCGTGGAGAGCCGCGAGTCCAACCCGGACGTCAGCTGCGTGGCCGCCCCGGTCCGCGACCGCACCGGACAGGTGGTCGCCGCGCTGTCCATCTCCGTACCGATGATCCGCTGGAGCGACGACCGCCTCGTCGAGCTGGAACAGCTCGCCGCCAAGGGCGCCGACGACCTGTCCGAGCGCCTCGGCCACCGGAGGACGTCATGACGACGACGCGCAACGGCGCGTACGAGGTCGCGGTCCGGGCGGAGTCCGCCCTGGGGGAGGGCCCCACCTGGGACCCGGCGGCCGAACGCCTCCTGTGGATCGACATCCTCAACTCCCGTATCCACAGCTACGATCCGGCCACCGGCCGGCGCACCCTGCGCCGCACCGAACAACACGTGGGCGCGGTCAAGCCCCGCGCGGGCGGCGGCCTGGTCCTCAACCTGCGGGACGGCATCGGCCTGCTCGACCCCGACGGCACCTTCCGCTGGCTGCGCCACGAGCCCGTCCCCGGCCGCCGCGGCAACGACGCCGCCGTCGCCCCCGACGGCACCCTGTGGACCGGCACCATGCGCTACGACGAGGCCACCGGCGGCGGCACGCTCTCGCGCGTCACCGGCGACGGCACCGCCGAACTCGTCCTCGACGACGTGACGGTGAGCAACGGCACCGGCTGGAGCCCCGACGGGCGCCTGATGTACTACATCGACACCCCCACCCGCCGTGTCGACGTCTTCGACCACGACGCGGACACCGGCAGGGTCACCGGCCGCCGCCCGCTGGCCGAGGTCGAGGACGGCGCGGGCTTCCCCGACGGCCTCACCGTCGACGCCGAGGGCTGCGTGTGGGTGGCCCTGTGGGACGGCGGGGCGGTACGCCGCTACACCCCGTCCGGCGCCCTGGACCGGGTGATCGAACTCCCGGTCCCGCGCGTCACCGCCTGCGCCTTCGGCGGCCCCGGCCTGACCGACCTGTACATCACCACGGCCCGGGTGGGCCTGGACCCCGCGCCGCCCCTGGCCGGCTCGCTCCTGGTCGTCCCGGGCGCGGGCAAGGGCGTCGCCCAGCCCGCCTTCGCGGGCTGACGCACGGACCTCTTCCCTTCCCCGGGGCCTGGCCGGCCTGTCGCTCAGACCCCCGTACGATCCAGCCGCTCGAGGACCTTTTGCTCGTCCGGGGTCATCGGCGGCCGGGTCGACGGGGGCAGGGGGGAGCCGGCGAGGGTGGCGAGCACCGTGGCCGGGTGGAACACACGGGCCGGGGACGTGCGCAGACCGGTGACGCCCCAGAGCGCCGAGGCCGCCGGGTACGAACCGGTGGCCGCCCGCGTGACGCGCCGCGTGTACGCGGAGACGACGCGGTCGGCGGCGGTCGGCGCACCACCGCGCACCCCCGGGTACAGCACGTCCTGACTGACCGCCATGGACCAGGCGGCCTCCGCCACCCGTGCCGCACCCCGCTGCACCCGCCGGGCGAGACCGGGCGCACCGAGGTCACCGGCCACCCCGTTCAGCTCCCGGCCGAGGACCCGCGCGCCGAACGCGGCCACCGACATGCCATGCCCGTACGCGGGGTTGAAGGTGGCCAGCGCGTCCCCGAGAGCGACGAAGCCGTCCGGCCACCGGGGCGCCTTCTCCAGATACCGCCGCACATTGCTCGTCGACCGGCTCAGATGGATGTCGGTGAGCGGTTCGGCGCCGGAGACCAGCCGGCCCACGATCGGGTCCGGCAGGTCGAGCATGTACCGCAGGAAGCCCTCCGGGTCCGCGGGCGGCTCACCGCCGCGTGAGCCGCCGCAGCTCACCAGCCACCGGCCGCCCTCGACCGGCATGACCATCGCGCTCCGCGCCGGCCGGGAGACGAACGGGTTCGCCTGCACGATCGTCAGCGGGAACCTTTCCGCACCCTCCGGTACCCGGTACAGACGCGTCGCGTTGACCAGACCGGAGTCCACGGTCCGCTCCCGGATGCCGTCCAGCCCGAGCCCGTCCAGCCAGGTCACGACCCGCGTACCGCGCCCGCTCGCGTCGACGACGAGGTCCGCGTCGAGTTCCTCGTCACGGATCGCGTGACGGTTCTCCCCGCCGCGTGCCGCCACCCGTACCCCGCGCACCCGCCCGGCGGATCCCGTCAGCCCGGTCACCGCCGCCCTGCGGATCTCGACCGGCGCGTGTTCCAGTACCGCGGTCCGTATCACCCAGTCCAACAGCGGCCGGGTGCACGTCAGCATGGCCGGTCCCGCGCGCCGCCACCGCCTCAGCCAGCCCTCGGAGGTGAGGGCCAGCATGCCCGAGCTGAGGGAGACCTCGTGCGCGCCGGCGGCGAGCAGCCGCCCCCGCGGATCCACGCCCGGCAGCAGTTCCTCCATGGCGTCCAGCCCGCCCGGCATCAGCAGATGCGCGTGGTGTCCCTGCGGCAGGCCCCGGCGGTGTTCGGGGCCGTCGGGCAGCTCGTCGCGGTCCAGCACGATCACCTCGTCCGCTCCGGCGTCGGACAGGGCGGCCGCTGCCAGCATGCCGGCCAGTCCGGCACCGATGACGACAGCTCTACGCGACATGGGGCTCCTCGGGTTCTGTCATGGGTCCAGCCATGGAGTTCGGCCCCGCGCCGTCGGGCGCGGGAGGTGTGCGGGGTGCGGCGGCGGCGACGGGGGGAGGGCGGTCCCGTTCCCGGTCCAGTGCCCGGGCCAGTTCCACCAGCCCGCTCGTGTCCAAGACCTCGGTGGCGTGCAGCCGGTAACTGCCGCCGGTCTGGGGCGGTTCCTCGCGGGCGGTGGCCCGGCGCGCCGCGTCGGCGAGCATGGCGGCCTCCGCGGCCAGCCGGGCCTCGTGGGGGGAGCACCCGGCGGCCAGGGCGTCGTCCCGCGCCCGCTCACGGACGCGGTGGTCGAAGTACGGTGCCAGCGCGAGCAGGGCGTCGTGGATGGAGACCTCGCGCCACTGCAGCCGGACCTGGGGGAGCTGCCACCAGGCGGTGGGCGGCTTGGGAGCGGTGGACGCCGACCGTACGAGGCACCACAGGGGCGCCAGCCGCCGGTGGTCGAGCAGTCCCCGCCACTGGGCGAGCGTCGGGGGCAGCAGCCTCGGCAGCACGAATCCCGCCGAGCACAGCACCGCGCCCAGCGAGGCCATCGGCGGGGCGACGTCGGTGGACAGGAAGTCGAGGTCGTGCCCGTGCCAACGGGCCACGACCGCGGTGTACTTGGTCAGCTGAAAGCCCACCACGTCCAGCAGCGTGCCCAGCAGGATCAGCCACAGCCCGGTGCGCAGCAGCCCGGTGACCTCACGGGCCCACTTCAGACACACGGCGCACATGACCAGCATGGCCGCGCTGTGCCCGAGCAGGTACAGCAGGATCATCTCCCGCATGAACGGGGTGTTGGCGTAGTGCGTGTCGAGGTCGGTCAGCCGCTCGGTGTCCGCGTCGGCGAGCGCGAACAGGACGACGATGGCGAGCACCAGCAGCCCGTACGCGGCGATGCTGCGCAGCACCATGCGCCGCACCAGCTCGCGGGGCCCGCCCCGCCAGTTGATCAGCAGGACGAGCGCGGCGCAACTGTACGCGGAGAGCATCCCGTAGGTCAGCGGCGCGCCGAAGTTGGGGATGCCGGTGAACTCGTTGACGGCGGCCAGGGTCGCCGGGGCGGCACAGACGAAGACCAGGGCGGCGAGCGCGATCGCCACGCAGGTGGACAGCGTCAGCGGGTCGCGCAGGGCGGTGCGCGGGCGGCGCCGCACCAGGACGGAGGAGATCCCCAGCATGAAGGCGGCCAGGTACACGACGAGACTCATGCCGCGGCGCCCCCTCGCGGCGCGGTGCGCCCGGCACCGCCGGACCGGCGGTCACGGCCACCGCGGACGCCGCGGACGTCGCGGTTCATACGGCCCCCGTCGGTGCCGTGGGCGCGGTGGGCGCCGTGGCGGAGGGTGCCGGAGCCGTCGGCGGCACCGGCGCGGCCTGCGGCACCGGTGCGGTGCCGGCCAGGGCGTCGGCGATCCGGGCCAGTCCGGCCGGTCCCGGGATCCGGTCGAGGAGCCGTCCGGTGCCGTGGGCCGGCGGCAGCCGGCGTCCGGGTGCGGCTGCGGCCTCGTCCCGTACCGCGGTGACGATCACGGCGGCCCAGGCGGCGGCCTCGGCCCACTCGGGATCGGCCGTCGTGGTGAGCGTGGACGCGCGGGTCCGGTCGAACAGGTCCCGGTCGAAGTAGGCGTCCAGGTGGCTCAGCGCGTTGTGGACGCTGGTCTGGCGCCACACGAGGAGGGCGGCGGGGGGCGCGAACCGGGGCCGGGGCAGCCGCAGCGTCCGGCGGACGAGCAGGTCGTCGAGCGCCCGCTCCAGCGGTTCGAGCCGGGCGTACGTCCGCCGGGCCCGCCCCCACCGGGCCCCCCGGGGCGTGACCAGCGGCACCAGCACTCCGACGACCGTCAGCAGCGCGCCCAGCCCCGCGGCGGCCGGGGAGACGGCGGTGCCGAGCGCCGTCCAGTCCCGGCCGGACCAGCGGGCGGCCACCGCGACGAGCTTGGCCACGCTGTAGCCGGCGCCGCACAGCGCGCCCGCTCCCATCAGCGTCAGGCCCGCCCGCAGCCCGCCCCGCACCCGGCGCGCCCAGCGCAGCGACGTCACCGCGGTCACGGTCACCGCGGTGAGGTGCGCGACCAGGTACAGCACGATCATCTGCGCCAGATACGGGGTCGTCGCGTAGTAGGTGTCCAGGTCGGTGCGGCGTTCCACCGGCGCGTCCCCGAGGGCGAAGGTCACGGCCACCCCGATCAGGACGCCGGTGTAGGCGAGAATCCAGCGGCGGGCGGTGCGACGCACCCCGGGCCCGCCGCGCCAGTGGACGACGAGGACCTGGGAGGCGGCGCCGTAGGCGATGATCGCCGCGTACGTCAGCGGCGCCGCGAGGTTCGGCACCCCGCCGAGGCGGTTGATCGCGCCCACCGTCGGCGGCGCCCCGAGGAAGAAGCAGAGCCCGGCCAGCCCCAGCACCGCGCAGATGGCCCGCAGATACGGATCGCGCCGGTGCCGCAGCAGATCCGGGGCCCGCACCAGCAGACCGAGCCACAGCGCCCCGCAACTGACGTAGTTGATCAGTCCGTTCACCGTCTGGTCCCGCGGTGGTTGAGCGCGGCCCCGATGCGTCCGGCGAGGTCCTGCGGTTCGCCGGAGCCGCCGCCCTCGGCGGCGAACACGGAGTCGGTGGAGGCGTCCATCCAGATGCGCAGCCGACGGCCCATCAGCATCCCGAAACGGTCGGCCTCCTGTTCCTCGGCGAGGCTGAAGTCGGTGCGGGCGGCGGCAGGCCGGCGGCTCGTGAGATGGCCCGTCGGGCGACCTCCGGATCCCGCTTCCGCTTCCATCCGCCGCCGGTTCATGTGCCACACCTCGTGGCAGAAGATCACGATCTGGTGCCACGCGGCTGCCCGTTCGTCCACCACCACGTCGTCGTGGCCCTCCCGCTCCAGCCACAGTCCGCTCGCGGTGTGCGGCGGGAACGCCGCCCGGTGGACGAGGACTTCACGCCCCCGCCAGGCGCCGACGGAGGCGACGAGCGCGTTGAACAGAACCTCGGGCTCGGCGGGCACCGGCACCCGGATGGGCTCGATGAGCGCGTCGGCGAGACGACGCATCTCCTTCCTGGTGCGCACCGCTCTCTCCCTTGTTTCCCTGTTCCCCCGGGTGATCTCAAGGCCGTTCGAGACTACGCGCCGTGAGGGTCCACGTCATGCGAACAGGTGTCCCGTCGGCCAGGCCCCGAGATCTTGTCCGAAGCATTGACGCGCCCGCGCCCGCCCCTTACGGTCCGTTCGAAGTTACGGGCGTTATTCGATATGTCGAACGCCGAATGTCGGGAGCGCCTTCTTCGGATGCCGTGAACGCACCTCCTATGAGAGCACCTCTTCGACACGACACCTCGACAGATGGGGCAGGGCATGGGACGACCTGGCCTGAATCGCAGGCAACTTCTGACCACGGCGGGCGGTCTCGCGGTCGCGGGCAGCTTCGGTTTCGCCGTCCTCGGCACCGGCGCGGACGCCCTGGTCTCCGACGCCGGTACGCGGGTGCGCTACTGGAACCTCTTCAGCGGCGGCGACGGCTACAACATGATCGCGATGCTGGACGCCTTCCGTAAGGACAACCCCGGCATCGACGTGAAGGACTCCACCCTCCAGTGGGGCAGCCCCTTCTACACCAAGCTCGCCATGGCCGCGGCGGGCAACAGGGCGCCGGACCTCGGCGTCATGCACCTGGGCCGCGTCACCGGCTTCTCGCCGGGCCGTCTCCTGGACCCCTGGGACGTCGGCCTGCTCGCCCGGTACGGCGTGCGGGAGGAGGACTTCAACCCCGAACTGTGGAAGCGCGCCGTCATCGGTGGCAGGCTCTACGCCCTGCCGCTCGACATCCACGTCCAGCTCTGCTTCTACCGCAAGGACGTGCTGGGGAAGGCGGGCCTGCTCGACGCCGACGGGCGCATGGTGCCCGTGACGTCGGTCGACGAGTGGTTCGAGGTACTGAAGGAGGCGAAGAAGGCCACCGGGAAAGGGCTGCAGACCATCGGCCTGTGGGTCAACGACCAGAACTTCCAGTGGTGGTTCTTCGTCGCCTTCTACACCCAGCTCGGCGGCACCTGGTTCGACGACGCCAACACCGAGGTCACCTTCGACACCGACAAGGCCGTCCAGGTCCTGGAGTTCCTGCGCCGGCACATCACCGACGGGTACGCCGACCCGGGCTTCGGCGGCGGCGCGGGCGCCGAACAGTTCCTCAACGGCGCCCCCTTCGTCTGGGAGGGCAACTGGTCGGTGCCCGTCTTCTCCGGGGCGAAGCTCGACTACGGCGCCACCCCGCTGCCGCCCGTCTTCGGGAAGCGGGCCACCCACGCCGAGTCGCACTCCTTCGTCCTGCCGCACCAGTCGGACCGCGGCGGCGCCGCCGACGAGGGCGCGCACCGGCTCGCCGCCTACGTCGTCCAGCACGCCCGGCTGTGGGCGGGCGGCGGACACATCCCGGCGCACACGCCGACCCTGTCCACGGCCGCGTACCGGGAACTGGAGCCGCAGAACGAGTACGTCACGGCGATGGACCACCAGGCCACCGAGCCGAAGGTGTGGTTCGCCGGGTCCACCGGCATCCTCGCCCAGCGCGTCGGACCGATCGTCGTCTCCTCGACGATGGGCTCCGCGAAGCCGGAGGCGGCCGCCCGCCGGA
The DNA here is from genome assembly GCF_042656345.1 of Streptomyces incanus. Classification (NCBI taxonomy): domain Bacteria; kingdom Bacillati; phylum Actinomycetota; class Actinomycetes; order Kitasatosporales; family Streptomycetaceae; genus Streptomyces; species Streptomyces incanus. The sequence continues at coordinate 108,700 of NZ_JBHSPC010000046.1, read as the reverse complement.
TGAGGAGCACGCTCACCGAACTGCTCGCCACGAAGAACCCGATGGACGGCAGGACCGCCGCCGAGGGGGGTGCGGTCGCATGACGACGACCGGTGCTGAGACCGTCGTCCGCCCGGTGCGGGCGACGACCGCCGCCGACGGCGCCACCGTCCGCCGCACGCGGGGATTCCAGCACGGCGGCTGGTTCGTCGCCCCCTTCCTCGCCCTGTTCGCGCTCTTCGTGATCTGGCCGCTGCTGCGCGGCCTCTACCTCAGCTTCACGGACGCCAACATCTCCGGAGACGGCGCGCACTTCATCGGCCTCGACAACTACCGCGAGGCCCTGAAGGACCCGCTGATGTGGGACTCGCTCGGCCACAGCGCGTACTTCACGCTGCTCGTCGTGCCCTGCATCACGGTGCTCGCCTTCCTCCTCGCGATGCTCGCCCACCACATCGAGCACGGCGCATGGCTGTGGCGGCTCTGCTTCTTCATGCCGTTCCTGCTGCCCTCGACGGTCGCGGCCAACCTGTGGCAGTGGCTGTTCAATCCCGGCACCGGCATGATCAACCACGTCTTCGGCATCGGGACGCCGTGGCTGACCGACAAGTCCTACGCGATGCTCGCGGTCGTCATCACCACACTGTGGTGGACGGTCGGCTTCAGCTTCCTGCTCTACCTCGCCGCGCTCCAGGGCATCCCCGCGCACCTGTACGAGGCCGCCAGGCTGGACGGCGCGAACGCCTGGCACCGTGCGGTCCACATCACGCTGCCGATGCTGCGGAACATCACCGGGCTCGTCGTCGCCCTGCAGATCCTCGCCTCGCTCCAGGTCTTCGACCAGGCCGTCGTGATCCAGGACTTCGGTCCGGGTCCCGAGGAATCGACCCGGACCTTCGTGCAGTTCACCCTCGAAGAGGGCTTCACCAGCTACCGCGTGGGCTACGCCTCCGCCCTCTCCATCATCTTCTTCGTGCTCATCGCGGCCGTCGCCCTCGCCCGGATGTGGCTGCTGCGCAACCGTGAGGAGGGCGGCCGATGACCACCGCCGCACCGCAGGTACGGGTCAAGCCCCGCCGGAACTGGCCGCCGAGCCAGATCGTGCTCACCCTCGTCGGCGCGGCCGTCTCCGTGGTGTTCCTCGCGCCGGCGGCCTGGGCGCTGTTCACCTCCCTGAAGTCGGAGACCGAGGCCGTCGAGGTACCGCCGCACTGGCTGCCGGAGGAGTGGACCGGCCAGGCCTGGTCGGCGGTCATCGAGTCCGGCAACATCACCAACTGGCTCGTCAACTCCCTGGTCGTGTCGGTGTGCGTGACCGCCGTCGTGCTGCTGGTGAGCGCGCTGGCCGGATACGGCTTCGCCCGCACCGAGTTCCGGGGCAGGGGCGTCCTGATGGGCGTCGTGATGACCGGGCTGATGATCTCTCCGGCCGTGCTCGGTGTTCCCCTGTTCACGACGGTGCAGCAGATGGGCATGGTCGACACGTACTGGGGAATGATCCTGCCGCAGTGCGCGCCGGCCGCGATGGTCTACATCCTCTACAAGTTCTTCCAGGGCGTCCCGCGCGAACTGGAGGAGGCCGCCTTCATCGACGGCGCCGGCCGCTGGCGCGTCTTCTTCACGATCATCCTGCCGCTGTCGCGCCCCTCGCTCGCGGCGGTGGGCATCTTCACCTTCATCAGCTCGTGGAACAACTTCCTGTGGCCCTACATGGTGACCAACAACCCCGACCTGATGACCATGCCGAACGGCATCGCGACCGTCATGAACTCCTACGGCATCCAGTGGGCCCAGTTGATGGCCGGCGGCCTCCTGGCGGGCCTGCCGCTGATCGTCGTCTTCGTCTTCTTCCAGCGCCAGATCGTGGCGGGCGTCGCGCACACCGGCCTCGCCGGCCAGTGACGCCCACCGCCGCACCGGCACCCGTACCCGTACCCGCACCGGCCCAGGGCCTGTCCGGCGGATCATGCCGGAGAGGGGAGGGCCGGCACGCACTCCCCCCCCGGCCCTTCGAGCAGGGGGTGCGGCGCCCCCAGCGGCGTGGTCGTCGGTCCCCGGGGCTCCTTCCCCGAGCTCTCGGCTTCTCCCCGCTCCCGGCTCCTCCCCCACTCTCGACTTCGATCGAGCGGGGGACCCCCCATGAGCAGGGGACCCCCATCGGGTCGACGCCCTCCTCCGCCGTGCGGCGGCACGCACCAGCCCCCGCTCACCCCAGCCGGACGGATACTGCCCCTTGCCTCCGACTCGATCCGCCGCACAGGCCCTGGCGGACACCGGCGAACCGTTCCTCCGGACTGGGCGGGAGTGGGTCTGCTCAGCGGCACGCCCCGAACGGTCCTGGGCGTTCCCCCACTGCCTCAAGGGCGTGGGAGGTGCCCTCAGGCCCCCGGCGTACTCGACCCCCGGGGCGGCGACCCGCCTCCTGTGCGTGGTCCGGTCTTGGGAGGCCGGATCCCAGCGCGACCCGGCCGCACGGGTACGGCCAAGGCGACGGGGAGGCCCCGAACCATCACTCCGGTGGGGCCGGGGCCCCGCTCACCGGCGCCGTAACCCGGTGTCCGGATCGCACGCTCACGCCAACCCGGACGGCCCACGACACCGCAAGCCCGGAAGCCGACCCTCACACGATCGAGTTGAACCGTCCTTGTGCGCGCTCTCCAGCAAGCAGCTGACGACCCCCGAAAGGAAAAGATGCGTACCGCCTGCTTCACCCTCGACCCCGCCTTCACCGTCGGCCCGGTCGACCCCCGTCTCTTCGGCTCCTTCGTCGAACACCTCGGCCGCTGCGTCTACACCGGCATCCACGAACCCGGCCACCCCGCCGCCGACGCCGACGGCCTGCGCACCGACGTCCTGGACCTGGTCCGCGAACTCGGCGTCACCGCGATCCGCTACCCCGGCGGCAACTTCGTCTCCGGCTACCGGTGGGAGGACTCCGTCGGCCCCGTCGAGGACCGCCCGCGCCGCCTCGACCTGGCCTGGCACTCCACCGAGACCAACCGCTTCGGCCTGTCCGAGTACATCGCCTTCCTGCGGAAGATCGGCCCGCAGGCCGAGCCCATGATGGCCGTCAACCTCGGCACCCGCGGGGTCACCGAGGCACTCGAACTCCAGGAGTACGCCAACCACCCCGCCGGTACCGCCCTGTCCGACCTGCGCGTCGCGCACGGCGACAAGGACCCCTTCGGCATCCGGCTGTGGTGCCTGGGCAACGAGATGGACGGCCCCTGGCAGACCGGTCACAAGACCGCCGAGGAGTACGGCCGTCTCGCCGCCGAGACCGCCCGCGCGATGCGCCAGCAGGACCCCGGCGTCGAACTGGTCGCCTGCGGCTCCTCGGGCCGGTCCATGCCCACCTTCGCCGCGTGGGAGGCGACGGTCCTCACCGAGTCGTACGACCTCGTCGACCACGTCTCCCTGCACGCCTACTACGAGCCGCACGACGGCGACCTCGACTCCTTCCTGGCCTCCGCCGTCGACATGGAGTCCTTCATCGAGAACGTCGTCGCCACCTGCGACCACGTCGGCGCGAAGCTCAAGTCCACGAAGCGGATCGACCTCTCCTTCGACGAGTGGAACGTCTGGTACATGTCCCGCTGGCAGGAGCAGGCGGCGACCTTCGCGCAGGACGACTGGCCCGAGGCGCCGCGCCTGCTGGAGGACAACTACAGCGTCACCGACGCCGTCGTGTTCGGCTCGCTCCTCATCGCGCTGCTCCGGCACGCCGACCGGGTCAAGATCGCCTGTCTCGCCCAGCTCGTCAACGTCATCGCCCCCATCCTGACCGAGCCGGGCGGCCCCGCCTGGCGGCAGACGACGTTCTTCCCGTTCGCGCAGGCCTCCCGGTACGGGCGCGGCGAGGTCCTCGACGTCCGCGTGGACTCACCGACCTACGAGACCGCCCGGTACGGCACGACCGACCTGCTGCACGCCACCGCCGTACGCGCCGACGACGACACGGTCACCGTCTTCGCCGTCAACCGGAGCCGCACCGAGCCGCTGCCGCTGGAGATCGCCCTCGGCGGCCTCGGCCTCACCTCGGTCGTGGAGCACACCGCCCTCGCGGACGCCGACCCCGACGCCCGCAACACCCTCGCCGAACCGGAGCGGGTCACCCCGCACACCGCCGGGGGCACGACCCTGACGGACGGCGGGCTCGAAGCCGTACTGGAACCGCTGTCCTGGAACGTGATCCGGCTGGCGTGAGCGTGACGGAGGGGACCGGTGGAGGCGCGAGGGTCACCGTTCCGGTGACTCCACCGCCTCCACCGGCACTCCGCCGCGCGCCGCCCCCACCAGGGTCAGCCGCGCCTGGCCCGGCCCCGAGGGTGTGGTCCCGTCGGACAGCACGGCCAGGGCCAGTGTGTTGGTCCCCCGTGTGCGGAGAATCCCGTTCGGCAGCATGAAGGTGTGCTGCGGGCCCACGTCATTGATGTACTGGCCCATGTTCCAGCCGTTGAGGAAGATCTGGACGCGGTAGGCGCGCGCGGGGTCGTCCTCGAGGACGAGCCCGACCGACGCGTCCACGTCCGGGTCGACGTCCAGCCGGAAGTCGGTCCGGTACCAGGTGACCCCCTGCCGCCGGTCCTCGCGCGGCAGGTCCACGGCCTCCCAGGCGTTCCGGTCCCGGTCGTCGCCGTACCCCGACAGGTGCCATCCCTCGCGCTCCCCGTACAGCCCGCCGTTGTTCAGCGCCCCGCGCACCCGGTCCGGCGCCCCGGCCCCCTGGATCCGCCAGCTCACCTCGGGGGAGGCCCCCTCGAAGTCGACGCCGGTCAGCCCCCGGGCCGCCCGGCGCGTACGGCGGACGGCCGCCGGTTCCCCCGCGCCTGCCGCGTCCTCCTCCTGCTGCATCCGCCGTACGAGCACGGACAGGACGTGCGTGTTGCGCCCGCGCGGCTTCTTGGGCACGGGGAACGTCGCGGTCGCGGTCCAGGTGCCCCGGCCCGCCGTGTCCTCGTCCGGCACCGGCATCCGGTGCGTGCCCAGCGGCCGCCCGTCCAGCCAGGCCATCAACAGCCCCTGCGTGCCGGTGCTGTAGGACAGGGACACCGACGTGGCGTCGCGTGCGCCCTCGAAATGTCCCCGGTACCAGACGTCGCCGTAGTGGAAGCCGTAGTCGTCGGCGAACAGGACGGGCCGGCCCTCGGGCACGGGCGTGGTGCTCAGGGAGGCGGTGCGGTCGGCGGCCGTCCACCGGGCGTCGTCGAAGTCCGGCTCGGACTCCGGGTTCTCCGCCCGCCGCCGCCAGCCGGTGAGGGCGGGCAGGGACGGAGCGGGCGTGCCGGGCATCAGCCCTTCCAGCACCAGGGAACCGGCCCTGCTGACCGTGGTGCGCACCGGCTGCCCGTTCCAGGTCACGGCGGTGACCCCGCGCGGCGCCCACACCTCCAGGCCGGTCTCGCCCGTGATGTCGCCGGTGAGCTGGACGGTGGAGCCGCGCAGCGTGGCCGACCGCAGCAGCGGCGGACCGTAGACCAGCAGCGAGCCGGACGGGGTCTCGTAGGGCCACAGCCGCTGGGCGGTCGCGTCGTCGGCGAACAGCAGCAGCATCGGCGTGTCGGAGTCGCCGCCCTCGATCAGGACCCGGCTCAGCCCACCCACCCCGAGCGGCGTGACCACGTGCAGCCGGCCCCGGTCGTAGGACCAGGCGGGCTCGAGGTCCAGCCGGTTGGTGAGCGGCTGGACCTCGCAGTCCAGGGCGACCTGAGCCGTCTCGCCGGCCCGGCCCACGAACGCGGCGATGTCCTGCCGCCCGACGGTCACGCTGAACATGGGCTGCGCGGTGGTGAACGCCAGCCTTCGCCGCCCCAGTCCGAGCCCGGTGGCGAGCAGCTTGGCGTCCCGCGCGCCGACCGTGACGGGCACCTCGACGCCGGTGCCCGGCAGCGCCGACCTGACCTCCTCGGCGGAGTCGTTGCGCAGGACGTACACCTGGGCGCCGGTGTCGGGGTTGGCCAGGTGGTAGACCTTCAGCCGGTCGTCCTCGGGCCGCACCGTGGACGCCGGTTCGAGGCGGGCGAGGTCCGGCACGGTCCGCAGCAGATGCCCGAGCTGCTGGAGCGGGGCCAGCTTGGCGGTGGGCCGGCGGGCCTGGTCGATCGGGGCCCCGTAGTCGTACGAGGTGTAGACGTGCGGCGAGGCCAGCCACCCCCACGAGGTCCCGCCGGCCGTCACGCGCGCGTTGTGCAGGGTGATCCCGTTGGCGAGGCTGGTGAGAAGGCTGCTCCGCTCGTACGCCGGATCCCACCTTCCGCGCACCTCCGCGTACCCCTTGCCCCGGGAGGTGGCCCAGCCCCAGGGGGCGGACGCGCCGACGGCCGCCCCGGCGACGAACCCGGGAGTGCGCGCACTGGCCCCGGCCCCCGTCCCGCGCCTGCCGAAGTACCCGAGATCGGCCGGCACCTCACCGGGCACGGGCGAGGACTCGAACCCGTACAGCCGGTTCCCCTCGCCCTTCTCCGTGCCGGCGGGGAAGGACCCGGGCGCCCACAGCCCGTCCGCGCCGCCGTCGTTGTGGAACAGCGGTACGTCGATCCCGTCGGCGCGCACCTTCTTGTAGAGGTGGGACATGTAGGCGCCCGCACCCGTCGAGCCGCTCCCGCCCCGCCCCTCGTACCGGTCCTCGACCTGGTACAGGAGCACGGTGCCGCCGCCCCCGGTGAACAGATGCCGGACGGCGATGGCGTCGACGGCACTCAGCCACGCGTCCACGTGCCCCAGATACGCGGGGTCGGCGGCCTCGGCCGCGCCCTCGGCGACCGTCAGCCACCCGGGGAGGCCCCCGGCGTCGAGATCGGCGGTGCCGAGGTACGGCCCGGGGCGCAGCACGACGTACAGCCGCTCCTCGGCGGCCGTCGTGAGGAACAGGTCGAGGTCGCGCACCCCGGTGAAGTCGTGCTTGCCGGGCGCGGGGGAGTGGACGTTCCAGGGGACGGGGACACTCACCGCGTTGTGGCCGTGGGCGCGCAGCTTCTGCAGCACGTCCCGCCACAGGGACGGGCTCGGCAGCCGGAAGGGGTGCATCTCGCCCGACCAGAGCACCAGCCGTCGGCCGTCGACCAGGAGCGAGTACCGGTCGAAGCCGACCTGGTGCCGCCTGCCGTCCGCGCGCGGCGGGGCGGGCGGCGGCCCCGTCGGCACGGCACGCGTCCCGTTCGTGCCGGTCGCCGCCCCGCTGCCGGCCAGTGCGAGGCCGAGCGCCGCCGTGCCGGCCAGCGCGGTGAAGGTACGCCTGCTGAGCTCCAAGGGAGCCGCCTCCTGTTTGTGCCGCTGGTGCGGCCGCATGGGGCCGCGGGTGGTGCCGTCGAGTGGTCCCGGTCCCCCGTGACGGGTGGTCCTGGTCCCCTGTGACGGGTGGTCCTGGTGGGCCATTGTCTATGCCTGGGCACCACGATGTTCACCTGGTCTTGTGCGAGGAGGCCCCGGCGTTCACGCCGGGGTGGGGGTGCCGCCCGCTTGCAGAGGAGGAATCGCATCCCATGCCCGGCGATGCGGAGCGTCGCCGTACCCGTCCCGGTTGGGGTGCGGAGCGCCCTGGCAGCCGCCCGGCAGAGCCGGGAGAGACGCGAACGCGCGTACCCCCGTTCGCTGGTGGGGGTGGTCGTGGTGGAAGGGGTGTGCGGGTGTGCGTGGCTCGTACGTACGGTCAGTTGGCCGGGAGTCGGCTGACCGGAACCGAGGTGAGGGGGTGTGAGGGGTGGGCGAGGCCGAGGAGGCGGTGGAGCGTGCCCGGTACACCTACCGGCTGCGGGTGTCGGCCACTGCCCGGGTGGGGCTGGAGGGGGAGTGGGGGCGGTGCCGGTGGCTGTGGAACGAGTGTGTGGCCCGCTCGAGGAAGGCTCATGCGGAGGGGGAGGTGTGTGGTCCGGCCCGGCTGGACGGGATGCTGACGCGGGCGCGTGCGGTGACGTCGTGGCTGGCCGAGGGCGCCTCGGTGCCGCAGCAGCAGACCGTCCGCGACTTCGCCGCATCCCGCAGCAAAGCGCTCAAGGACATCAGGAACCGGCTGCCGCTGAAGCGGCGGGCCGGGATGCCCCGCCACAAGAAGCGGCGCGGCAGTGACCCGTCGTTGAACTACACGCGGCGCGGTTTCCGCCTCAGGGACGGGCGGCTGCACCTGGCGGGCGGGATCGTCCTGACCGTGGTCTGGTCCCGCCCTCTGCCGGCCGAGCCCTCCTCGGTGCGGGTCTACCGTGACCGTGTCGGGCACTGGTATGCCTCGTTCGTCGTCCCCGCCCTCCTGGAGCCGCTGCCGCCGACGGGTGCGGTGATCGGTGTCGACTGGGGGGTGAAGGAGACGGCCACCACCACTTCCGACGCCCACGACCTCCCCCATGCCCGCCACGGCTTCAAGGCGCAGCAGAAGCTGTCCCGGTACGACCGGATGATGGCCCGCCGTAAACCGAAGAAGGGGCAGGCGGCGTCGAAGGGCTACCGGGAGGCGAAGAGGTGGCGGGCGAAGACCTACGCCAGGATCGCCCGGCAGCGGCAGGACACCGCCCGCAAGTGGGCGAAGAAGGTCGTGCGGGACCATGATGTGATCGCGGTGGAGGACTTCCGGCCGAAGTTCCTCGCCGCAACGTCGATGGCGTGCAAGGCGGCCGATGCCGCGATCGGCGCCACCAAACAGGCCCTGGTCGAGATGGGCCGCAAGCACGGCCGGGATGTGCGTCTGGTGCATCCCGCGCACACCACCATGGACTGCGCCAAGTGTGGAGCGAGAGCCAAGCACGCACTGCCGCTGTCGGAACGTACCTACACCTGCACCGCGTGTGGAACCGTCTCCCCAAGGGACAAGAACTCCGCCCGCGTGATGCTCCTCCGGGCAGGTCTGGACCCGGCTGGCGTCGAGGGCACAAGACCTCCCGGAGCGCCGCTCCGGAAGGCGGCCTGAGCCAGGAATCCCCCCTCCTTTCAGGGAGGGGAGCAGTCAACCAGGTAGCTGCCCAGGTTCCGCAGGCGGCGGCGGACGGTCCGGGCTTGGACGCCCGGCATCTCGCCGACCTGCTCGGCGGGTGCCCGGGTGGAGACGTGGACCCGAAGGGTCTCGACGAGCCGGTCGCGCCGGCCCGGCCACGTCGTAGGGGTCCGGCCACGTCCTCGGCCGCCTGAGCTGTCCCTGAGCCGTCCTGAAGACGTTGGTCGAGTCCGTCAGCGGTTTCCCGCGGGTCGGGGGTGCGGGGCGGGTCAGGAGACCCGCGTCATTGGACGCGGGAGCCCGAGGAAGCGCGCCCCGTGTCCTCGTCGCCCTCGTCCGCTCCCGGGACATGGACGTCGAGCACCCTGATGTTGATCTCGACGACCTCCAGTCCGGTCATCGTCTCGACCGCGTCCGTAACCCGGGAGCGGACTTCCCTCGCGGCCTCCAGGATCTCGATGCCGTACTCCACCACGACATCGACGTCGATGGCGGTCTGCTTCTCGCCCACTTCCACCTTCACGCCACGACCGGGATCGCTGGAGCGGGACACCCTGTCCTTGACCGCTCCCAGGGCTCGCGAGGCGCCCCCGCCGAGGGAGTAGATTCCCTCGGTCTCGCGCACGGCTATGCCCGCGATCGTGGAGACCACGGTGTCCGCGATGACGGTCGTCCCACGGGTTTCGCCCGTGGTGCCGCCCGTGCCCAGGGCAGTGCCGCTCAGAGTGTCGTTCGTCGCCATGAGTTCCTCGCACAGAGCCGTCGGGGGGGCGGGCCGGATCCGGCGGATGCCATCCACCGGCATCCGCTGCCTCGCGCCCTCATTCCACTGTGCGCCGGAAACCGGTCCTCCGCCATTCGGGTGAGCGGCCGGCGGAGGCACCGGCTCCACCCGCCCTATTGCCCTTCAGGCCGGGTCAGGTCCGGGGCAGCAGGGTGCCGAGCGGCCCCAGATCGAGGTTGAGATCCTCCGGGCGTACTCCGTGCTGCTCGCAGAGTTCCGTCATGCGCTGGTCGAGCAGCATGAGGGTGGTGCCGATCTCATCGGTCTGGTCGTCGGTGAGGTCACCCTGGTCGATGCGCCGCAGGGCCTGCCGTTCCATCAACTGGCGCAGGAGCTCCACCACGGTGAGGACCAGGGCGACGAGATCGCGCCCCATCTGCTCGGAGTCGAGGTCGACCCGGGAGGCCGTCACAGGGGCCCGCTGTCGGCCCACGGGGCGGGCACGCGTTCGCCGACCGACGACAGCAGGGCGTGCAACGACACCCGGACGAGCGGAACATCGGCGATCGCGATGACCAAGTCCCCACTGACGACGACCCCGGTCGCCAGGACCCGGTCCAGAAGATCGACCAGCGGCACCCCGAGGGGGCCGCTCAAGGGGCCCGGAGTGTCCCACGGAACCACGTCGTGCGTCACCCCTCACACCTCGCCCACGAAGGAGTAGGGCACCCATGGACCCGAGAGTTCGATCCCGGCGCCGGTGTGTTCCCGCAAGTCCTGCGCCAGCAGCTTCAGTTCGGCCGACCGGTGCTCGGCGACCAGGTAGGTGGCGTTCAGGACCTGGACGCGGTGGTCGCCGGCCGCTCCCGGCCCGTGCGGCCGGAGCCGGCGGGACGCCTTGGCGATGCGGCACACCCGCGTGTCCACGGTCTCGGCGACGCGCAGGGACTCCTCCCTTCGCTGCTCGCGCTGCGCCTGCAGGTTCCGTTTGCGTTCCAGATACGCCCGCCCCGCTCCCGGGGCCGGACGGCCCCGATCGCCCGGCGGGCTCGGCCGCTGCGCCGCTCTGCCGCCGTCAGCGGCCGCAGAGCCGGTCGCGTAGACCTTCACGCCCCATTCGGCATGGTGCGCGATGCGTTTCAGGGCGGCGTGGAAGCGCGCCGACTCGTTGCTCAGCACGGCCTCGGCCCTGTCCTCCGCGGTGTACAGCGTCGCCAGGGGCAAGGGCACCGTGGGCGCCTGGGCGGCGACCGCCGACACGACCTCGTGGTGGGCGCGCGCGTACCGTTCGAGTTCGGGCTCGTCCGTCAGACGCTCCTGCCAGGCCTCGTCCGTGAACTCGGCAGCCCGAACGGTCTGCACGATCGCGGTGAGCGAACCGAGGGGAAGCGTACGCAGGGGTTCGTCCCGGGTGACCCCGGACACCCCGTCGAGAGCCGGACTTCCGTCGGTGCGGCAGACCGCGTACACGTAGAGGGCGGTCGTTTCCGAATTCTTGGGGCGGTGCTCCGTCATGCCTCTGTCTCTCCCCGGCTCATCGATCGGCCGACGACGTGTCCCGGGACCCTGATTCGAGCGACTCCAGGCGGGCGCGCAGTTCGAGGTTCTCCTCCCGCAGAGCGCTTCGTGCCGCGCGGGAGCTGAGCGCCGGATCGGTCTCCCACCAGTCGATGCCGGCCTTCTTCGCGGTGTCCACGGAGGCCACGAAGAGACGCAGCCGGATGGTCAGCAACTCGATGTCGAGAAGGTCGATCTTGATGTCGCCGGCGATCACGATGCCCTTGTCGAGGACACGCTCGAGGATGTCGGCGAGGTTGGTGTTCGGGGGCCCGGGGACGGGGTGGTTCACGTCGTGCCGGAAGTCGAGGTCAGTCACGACGGGCCCTTCGGGAGCGCCGCTTGGCGGGCTTCTCCTCCTCCTCTTCCTCGCCCTCCTCTTCCTCCTCTTCCTCCTCGTCCTCCGGGCCGGGCTCCTCTTCGTCCTCGTACTCCTCGTCCCCGTACTCCGCGCCTTCGTCCTCTTCCTCGTCCTCGCCCGTCAGTTGATCGTCCGTGGCTTCGCCGCCCTCTTCCTCTTCCTCATCCTCGTACTCCTCGTCCTCCCGGCCGTCCTGGTCCTCTTCTCTTTCCTCCTCTTCCATGGCCTCTTCGTGGGACTTGACGACTTCTCCGTCGCGGATCTCGCCACGCCAGGCTTCGGGTTCATCGTTGGTGAGCGTGACGTACCGCTGGAAGTGCTTGAAGTCCAGGCGTACGCGACGCCCTTGGGCACGCCAGAGGTTGGCCGTCTTCTCGAAGAACCCGGACGGGTAGTACTCGAGGACCAGGACGATGCGCGTGAGGGACGGAGCCAGTTCGTGGAAGCTCACCGCACCACGCGTGGTGCCCTTGGCGCCTTCCGACGTCCACACGATGCGTCCGTCGGGCACCTGCTCCTGGACCGTCGCCTTGAAGCTGCGCGAGGACGGTCCGATCTTGACCTTCCAGTTGCTGGTCGCCTCGTCTTCCATCGAGACGTCCTGAACGCCCTTGGTGAAACCGCTGAACCGGTCGTACTGGGTCCAGTAGTCGTAAGCGGTACGCAGAGGCACTCCCACATCGAGCACCTCGATGATGTTCATGACCTTGCCGCTGCCCGATTTGCGCTTGCGCTTTCCACCGCCGAAGGTCTCTTTGGCCTTCTCCACGACGCTGTCCTTGGCGCCCTTGGCCTTCTCCGAGACGAATGCCTTCACCGGTGAGTCGCCCTGAAGGACGCGTGAGCCGATCGCGGGCAGGGACCCGCCGTTCTCCGCGACGTCGGTCAGCCGGCCCGTGACGCCGGTCAGCTTGGCTCCCGCCTTCTCGGCGAACTTCCCCGCATGTGCGCCGAGGAAGCCGGACAGCTCTCCCCGGAGCCTGCCCAATCCGGACTCTTCGGCCTCGGGTTCCGTGTTCTTCGTCTTGGCCATGGCTGGCTACCTCCGACGCTTCGTGCGCTTGGATGCGGTCCCCTTCGCCGACGACGATGTGCTTGCTGCCGTCTTCTTCGCGGGAGATGTCTTCTTGGCCGCGGCCTTTTTGGCCGCCGCCTTCTTGGCCGGAGCGGACTTCTTGGCGGTCGCCTTCTTTGCCGAAGATTTCTTCTCGGCCGTTTTCTTCTTGGCCGGGGTCTCCCTTCCCGACGGCCGTTTCTCCGGTTTCCGCTCGGGGCCCTCCTCTTCCTCCTCCTCCTCTTCCTCCTCCTCTTCCTCGTCCTCCCCTTCTTCCTCGTCCTCCGGGCCGGGCTCTTCTTCGTCCTCGTACTCGTCCTCCGCGTACTCCGCGCCTTCGTCCTCCGGCGTCTCTTCGCCCTCGCCCTCGCCCTCGCCCTCGCCCTCGTACTCGCCCTCGACCTCTTCGTCCTCGTCCCGGGGAGGTGCGGTGAGACGGGCCGTGCGGTTGCTGAGCACGTCGGCCAGGGAGTTCAGGCCGCGGTTGGCGGTGGCTGTCGCGGCCTTGCGGCCCGCGTCGAGGACCTCGCCCCGGATCTGGTCCTGGAGCTGGGCGAACTGGGGAACCTCGCCGAGCCGGCGCATCCCCTCCGCGGCGAGCTGGCGGGGTGTCAGGCCGAACCGTCTGCCGGCCAGGTACGTGGCGACGGTGAGTGCCAGCCGTCCTTTCCTGGTCCGGCCCAGCAGATAGCCGCCGACCACCGCGGCCCCGAGGGCAGCCTTGGCCTGGTCTTCCATCAGCACGTCACCTTCTCTCGCGATCGCTGTGTGCCGGACCGACCCGCACGGCGTGCAGACGGTCGAGCAGCCGTTCTTCTTCTCGTTCGAACTCTTCCGTTGTGATGTCGCCCGCCTCGAGCTCCTGGTTGAGCACCGCGAGCTGCGCACGCAGCACGGCGGGGTCGTGCAACTCGCGCTCGGCGGCGTCGTGGAGTTTCTCGGCCACCCAGACCACGCCCCGGACCGGCGCGATGGGCAGCGTGAGCAGGCCGGTGATCAGTCCCATGTCACGCCCCGCCCACGGGTATGGGGCGGGCCCCGGACGAGACGAAGCTGTAGCAGGGGAGCGGACCGGCGAGCCGGAGCTCCACCTGCTCCCGATGGACGTCCGCGAAGGTCCGGGCCCTGGTGAGGAAGGTGTCGGTGTCGTCGCGGTCGACGAGGAAGGACATGTTGAGCACACAGCCCGAGACGGGGGGACCCGCTGCCACGGCGCGGGCCCCGGGCGCGAGTTCACGCACCATGCGCTGTCCTGCCGCCGCCGCCCTGCGGGTGAGCGCGGTGGTGACGGCTTCGCCCAGTCTGATGCGGGCCTCGTAGCCGGGGCGCCGGCGTGCGGCATCGCGAAGCCGCCGTACGTCCTTCTCCTCGGCGACGAGGGCCGCCAGCGCGTTCTGCGCCGGAAGCGCCTTGACGTTGATCTCGAAGCGGCCGTCCAGCTCTTCCAGAGTCGCGGCATGGCGGGACCCGGCGGCGGCCAACTGATCGAGGACCGTCCCCTCGTCCGGCGCGACCATGCCGAACCGCATGGGCAGCACCGGTCCCCCGTCCGCCAGGCGCATCAGGAGTTCCTGGTGCGCCAGCAGGTCACGACGTCGCGCGCGCAGTTCGGGCGGTGCGTCGCTGACGACCGCGTCGAGCGGGCCCTGCCCGATCGTCCTTACCGGGGCGGGAGGGGACCCCACACCGCCGAGCCCTTTCGGGAGCGCCGTTCCCGCCCGCAGGATCGCGTAGACGTACACCCCGTCGGTCGTCACGGTCATGCCTCCACGCGGCGTCGGCTGCTCTTGCGTGCGGGAGCGCGCCGCTTCCCCGGGCGTTCCCACTGCTCGTCCTCGCCCTCGACCTCGTCGTCGTCCTGGTCCTCGGGCTCCTCGTCGCCGCCACCCACCGCTTTGCGCACGGTCTCGCCCACGGTGTCCGCGGCCTTGCGTACCTTGCGCTTGCCGACGGCCTTGGCCGCCCCGCCGCCGAACAGTTCGGGAACCGTGGTGCTGCGGGAATCGCGCTCGAGATCCAGCCGGTTGCACGCTTCCGCGAACCGCAGGTAGGTGTCCACACTCGCGACGACGATGCGCGCGTCGATCTTGAGGATCTCGATCCCGACCAGCGAGACCCGTATGAACACGTCGATGACCATGCCGCGGTCGAGAATCAGTTCCAGTACGTCGTACAACGTGCCGGCGCGAGGCGGGCAGGCCACTACTTCGTCCGAGTAGGTGGTCACGGGCATGGACGTTCCTTCCAGCGGAGGGGGCGGTCACGGATCACTCGTCGGCCGCGCCTCGTCGGTAGCGGCGGACCCTGCGGTACTCCATGAGCTCACCGGCCCGGTCGAGTTGCACCTCGTACGAGGCCAGGAGACTCGTGGTGTCGGGAATCCGCGGAACCTCCAGAACGTCCACCACCACGCACCAGCCGTCGTCGGAACGCCGGACGGCGGACACGCCCTCCGTCGGGTGGTCGATCAGCCCCTCCAGGCTCCGGAGGGCAGCACGGGCCGCCTGCTCGGGCCCCCGTGCGGCTCCCGTGCGGCGAGCAGGGGCCGTCTTGGAGCTCCCGGCATCGGAGCGACGTGGTTCTGCCATACGGTCAGTTTTGACACTCCTGGCCGCTGCGCATCCCGAGCGAGGCCATCCGTGAGAGGCGCGGAACGCGAGCCGCGTGTGCCGCGGTGGCGGGGGCGCGCTTTTTCCCGCTGCGGTGTAAAAGAAACATCAAGACACCATGCGTGCTGAGAGAACTCCGGGGCATCTGCTCCATCGGAGGTTGATAATCATGGTTCCCCTGCTTCTCGTACTCCTGCTGGCCCTCGTCCTTTTCGGTGCCGGATTCGCACTGAAGGCACTGTGGATCGTGGCGGTGATCGTGCTGGCCGTATGGCTGCTCGGTTTCGTCATGCGCTCCACCAATACGGGCGGAAGTCGAGGCCGGTGGTATCGCTGGTAGGCCCAGGAACGCGCCTTACCTGAATGGTCGGGGTGGTACCGGATTCATTTCCGGTGCCACCCCGCGTTCGTGCCCGGAATGCCGTGCTCGACCGCCGCTCCGTGAGTAACCTTTGCGGCTCCGCCATGGGACGGTCGGCGACGCTAGCGTTGCTTCGCATGCCCCACACCGAGATCGAGGTCACCGCGGAGTCGGTACGGGATCTTCTGCGAGACCAGCACCCCGAACTGGCCGATCGCCCTCTGAGCTTTGGTGCGCGTGGCTGGGACAGTCAGATGTGGCGGCTCGGCGACGACCTCGCCGTTCGGTTGCCCTGGGTGACGCAGTCTGCGGACACGCTGCTGCGCAAGGAGCACACCTGGCTGCCCGCCCTTGCCCCACACCTTCCTCTGCCAGTTCCCGTCCCGCAGCTCCTCGGCGAGCCCTCCGAGCGGTTTCCACGCCCCTGGATCGTCACCACCTGGGCACCGGGCGAGCCCGCCGACCGCGCCCCCGCCACGCGCGCTGAGGAGGCGGCCGACGTCTTGGCCGCCTTCCTGACGACTCTTCACCGCCCGCCCCCGAGGGGGCGCCCGCCGGCCGCGACCGCGGGGGGCCGCCGGCCGGCCATGCCGAGCAGTTCGCCGAGCAGCTCACCTCGGCCACCGAGCGGGGGCTGGTCCCCGCCCCGGACGCCGTCCGCGCGGTCTGGGAAGACGCTGCCGCCGCACCCGACTGGGCGGGCCCGGCACTATGGCTCCACGGCGACCTGCATCCGGCCAATGTCCTCACCGCGGACGGCACCTTCTGCGGCGTGATCGACTTCGGCGATCTCTGCGCGGGCGATCCGGCCTGCGACCTCGCGGCCCCCTGGGTACTGCTGCCGGACGGCGCCGCCGACCATTTCTACGGGGCCTACCAGCCGACTCCGGGCGCCGCTACCTTGCGTCGCGCCCGCGGCTGGGCGGTGCTGCGCGCCCTCGCCTGCATCCTCATCGGAGATGCCGGCGCCCACGGCCGTCCTGGTGGCAAGCCCGCTTGGGGCCCACCCGCCCACGCCACGTTGCGACGCCTCGTCGCAACGGCCCGCTGAAGGAGCGGGTGGAGCAGGCCGCCGGAGAGCACGAACGGTTACCGACGGGCCGGGTTCCTCGGAGAGCCGGTGACAGTCGAATACGAGAGCCCACCAGTACCCAAGCCCCAGCAGTTCCCCACCCCCAAGCCTCTTTCAAACGGGTCGAGATGTGGTGCGTGCGGTAGGACGAACGCTGTTGTCGGCCATTCGATCACGCTGTTGGACAGTGTCCCTTCGGGTGGTGTGAGGGATCCGAAGGTGGCGTCGTGGGTCGGGGCCGGTAATGCCACTCGGCGGTATGGCGATCTCGACGTGTGCGATGCCGGGACACTCGCCCACGCCCCGGGGAGAACACCGCCCCAAAAGCATGAGCACTTTGGCTTCCGTTGTCCTGATGCCGCTCGTTTGAGTGCTCACGTGACACATGCCCGCCGACTGCTCACGCTTTTCAGCGAGGCACCCGTCTCCGGTCCCGCAGCCTCGGGACCGCGGAGATCCCCTGCACCACCCGGTGGCAACACCGTTGCGTCAGGCATGACAACTTCAGGACGGAAATGGCTCATCGGCTGCTCCGTGAGCTCTGGGGCTGGAGGAGTTGGTCGACGGGTGCGTAGCCGTCGGTGAGCGGTCGGGCGTCGCCGATCCAGGAGGTGAGGTCGTCGCCGGTGACGATCTTCCAGCCGGTTGCCGGGCGTCCAGCGCTTCCTGGGTCGCGCGTAGGTCGACTGGTCGGCTGGAGGCGAGCATCACCGGATTGCCGCCCTCAGGGACGGCGGTCGGGTCGAGGCCGATATCGGTGGGTTCGCCGGTGAGGGCGACGTGCTCGAAGGTCTCGCTGAGGGTGGCTACTTCGGCACGTGCGAAGGCCAGGCCGCCGTGATCGATGAGGTTGGCAACGTACAGGCCGTCCTCGTCGAGCACCCGCCGTACGCCGGTCATCGCTTCCACCGTAGTGAGGTGCCACGGCACACTGACGCTCCCGAAGGCGTCACCGGCGACGAGGTCACGACTGCCGGTGTCCGGTCGCCGCAGGCCGAGCCCGCCGTCCTCGACACGTATGTCGATACCGGCTTCCGGTCTCAGCCCCGCGTGCTCCCGCAGCCCCTGGACCACCGCGCCGAACGTCCGCAGACTGTCCGACGACTCCGGCTCGCCACCGGTGCCCGTCGCCCCGCCCGTTCCTGCCGCACCCTCATCGACCACTGTCGGTCACCTCCCGCAGTCATCGTCACGGGTGGTGACCGGTATTGTCCATCCCGTCACCGTGTACGCCGGTGCGGCGTACGCGGCTCTCACCTGGAGAAGTGTCCGCCGGGTGCGCCAGATGGGGCGCATGACCGCACAGCCCGCACAGCAAGATCCGGTTACCGTACGTGTGTTCACCCAGCGGTTCAGCTCCACCCCGCGTGGTGCCCGGCTCGCCCGGCACCTCGCCGTGCGCCAACTGCACGCCTGGGGTGTCCCGTACGGCACGGACGTCTCCGACGCCGTCGCGCTGATCGTCGGCGAGCTCGCCGCCAACGCCGTGACGCACGGCCGCGTGCCGGGGCGGGACTTCGAGCTGACGCTCACTCGTCTCGCCGACGGGGTCCTCGTCGAGGTGACCGATACGCGTACCGGGCCGCCGTACCCGCCTGATCCCGGTGGTGCGGGCGCTCCGTGCCCTCTCGACGAGCGCGGTCGTGGGCTCCTGCTTGTCGAGGCGCTCGCCGGGCGGTGGGGGGTGGTGGACCGGGAGCCGCCGGCGAAGACCGTTCGTGCGGAGGCGGGCGTCGACTGGGGCTGCGCGGGTCATTGACGCGCACGTGGTTCGATTCTACGGTCCGTTCGAACTTGCGATCGCCGTTCGACATCACGGACACGCTCTGGCCCCCACCGCAAGGAGACCCGCATGCGCCGCAGCTCCTTCCGCCGACGCACCGCTCTGCTCGCTCTCCCCACCGCCGCGGTCCTCGCGCTCATGCCGACCACCGCGTCGGCCTACCCCAACCCCGGCCGGGTCACCGGCTCCGTCGTCACCCACGATCCGTCGATGATGCGGACGTCGTCGGGGCAGTACCTGCTGTACGCGACCGGCGGCGGCATCAGCAACAAGACGTCAAACGACCGCACCGCCTTCAGCGCCGGGGCGGACGCCTTCTCCTCGCGCCCGAGCTGGTGGCGGACCTACTCCTCCGTGCCGGAGGCGTGGGCGCCCGACATCTCGTACCACGGCGGCAAGTACCTGATGTACTACTCCGTCTCGTCGTTCGGCTCCAACACCTCCGCCATCGGGCTCGCCACCTCCAGCACCGGGCAGCCGGGGAGCTGGACCGACCAGGGCAGCGTCCACACCTCCAGCTCCTCCAGCGACTACAACGCCATCGACCCCAACCTCTTCGTCGACGACGACGGCAAGTGGTGGCTTTCCTTCGGCAGTTGGTGGACCGGGATCAAGATGATCCAGATCAACCCGTCCACCGGGAAGCAGCTCTCCTCCAACACCACCCGCTACTCCCTCGCCTCCCGGCCCACCGGGACCAAGGCCGTCGAGGCGCCCTTCGTCGTCAAACGGGGCGGGTACTACTACCTGTTCGCGTCCTACGACACCTGCTGCGCCGGCACCGGCTCCACCTACAAGGTCAAGGTCGGCCGAGCCACCGGCATCACCGGACCGTACCGCGACAAGAACGGCGTCTCGATGATGAGCAACGGCGGGACACCCGTGCTGGAGTCGCACGGCAGCATCGTCGGCCCCGGCGGACAGTCGATCATGAACGACGTCGACGGCGACCTGATCGTCTACCACTACTACGACGCCAACGACAACGGCACCCCCAAACTCGGCATCAACCTCCTGAACTGGAGCAGCGGATGGCCCGTCGCCTACTGACCCTGCTGGCCGCGCTGCTGCTCGCCCTCTCGCTCGGGCAGTCCTCCGCGCAGGCGGCCTCGTTCGGCAATCCCGTCAAGGCCCAGAAGGGCGCCGACCCCTGGATCGTCCGCCACGACGGCACCTACTACCTGATCAGCACGTCCTGGACCGACGTCATCACGATCCGCAAGTCGGCCACTCTCGCCGGACTCGCCACCGCGCCCAGCGTGCAGGTGTGGCAGGGCGACGCGGCCTCCCGGTGCTGCAACATCTGGGCGCCCGAACTGCACTTCCTCAACGGCCGCTGGTACCTGTACTACGTGGCCGGACAGAACGTCTCCGACTACATTCCCACCCAGCGCAGCCACGTCCTGGAGAGCGCCGGTTCCGACCCCCTGGGGCCGTACACCTACAAGGGGCAGCTCAACTCCTCCTGGATGCTGGACCCGACCGTCGCCACCATCAACGGGCAGCTGTACCTCTTCGGCAGCGTGAACGGCGGGACACAGAACATCGTCGCCGCGCGGATGTCCACCCCGTACACGGTCAGCTCCTCCTTCTCCACCGTCTCCACGCCCACGTACGCCTGGGAACGGCAGGGTGGAACGGTCAACGAGGGGCCGGAGATCCTGCAACGGGGCGGCCGGACCTTCCTCATCTACTCCGCCAGCGGCTGCTGGACCCCCGACTACAAACTCGGCCAGCTCGCCCTCACCGGATCCGACCCCGCCTCCGCGTCGTCCTGGACCAAGAAGTCCACGCCCGTCTTCCAGCGCAGTGACGGCAACGGTGTGTACGGGCCGGGGCACAACGGGTTCTTCACCTCGCCGGACGGGAGCGAGAGCTGGATCGTCTACCACGCCAACGACTCCACCTCCGACGGATGCGACAACGGGCGCACCGCGCGGGCCCAGAAGTTCACCTGGAACTCCGACGGCTCACCGAACCTCGGTACGCCCGTACGGCTCGGGGCGAGCCAGACCGGACCCTCGGGCGAGCCGTCGGCCGTCGCCGCCACCTACACCCTCACCAACCGCAACAGCGGCAAGTGCCTGGATGTCGCCGGGAGTTCGACCGTCGACGGGGCCAATGTGCAGCAGTACGCCTGCAACGGCGGCGCCAACCAGCGCTGGCGGCTGGAGGATCTCGGTGACGACACGCACCGGCTGGTCAACGTCGCCAGTGGCAAGGTGCTGGACACCGCGAACTGCTCCGCCGCGGACGGGGCCGACCTGCGCCAGTGGTCGTGGCTGAACAACACCTGCCAGCGGTTCCGGTTCGTCGCCACCGACAGCGGTCACGTCCGGATCGTCAACCAGGCCACCGGCAAGGTCGCCGACGTCGCCGACTGCTCCACCGCGGACTCGGCCGACGTACGGCAGTGGACCTGGCTGAACAACGCCTGCCAGCAGTGGCGGCTCAACCCGGTCTGAGCGACCCGGAACCCCGGGTGCGTCGGGGTGCGCGGCACCCCGACACGCCTGCTGGGTCCCGTGGGGGGTCTGTCAGCTCAGCTGGCCCACGCCCGCCGCCTCCGGCCAGCTCTGCGCTCCGGACCAGCCGGCCGCCGGGGCCTGGGACAGGCCGTCGGTGCCTCTGACCTGCGCCGCCGTCAGGCCACCGCGGGCGGGGACACCGGGCGGCGTGGGGCCGGTGGGCATCTGCGGGGACGGGTACGACGCCGCGGCGGGCATCGCCGGGGGCGCGGGTACCTGGGCCGGAGCCGCCAGGGGGTGCTGCGGCATCTGCTGAGGGACCGGCTGCTGCGGCATCTGCTGGGGAACCGGCTGCTGCGGCATCTGCTGCGGCACGGGCGGGGGCTGCAGAGGGGGGGACCGCAGGGGCTGCGGCGCCTGCTGGGGCATCTGCTGCGGTCCCGACGAGGCTGCCGCCGGCATGGGCATCCCGCCGCCCGCGCCCACCGGAACCGGGGACGGGGCGGAGGGGAGCGGCATGCCGATGCCGGCGGCCGGAGCGGCGGGGAGACCCGGCGCCCCCGTACCGGCGCCGATGGCCTGGGCGGCGAGGCCCTGGGTACCGGCGCCGTTGGTCTCGCTGACCAGCCGGTCTATCGCCGCCGTGCCCGAGCTGTAGCCGGTCCCTGTGGCCTGCTCGGGCACGGCGGCTCCCCTCCTGGAGGTCCCGTAGAGCACCTGTTCCAGGCCGGACACCAGGCGACGTACGTCCACCTGCGGACGTACCACGAGACGCAGGAAGCGGCTGGACGAGCCGATCTTGTTGCCGCACTCGCGGACCAGGAGCCGGTGCTCGGTGAGCATCCGGTCCCGGACCACGGTGCCTTCGGCGCCCACGGGGAGGCGCACGAAGAGGAAGTTGCCCTGGGACGGGTAGACCGTCAGTCCGGGCAGTGAGGAGAGCTGGCCGGACATGTCCATCCGGTCGCGGCGCACCTGGTGGAGGCTCTGCTGGTACTCGGTGCCGTGCTCCTTCAGCATGAACACCACGTGCTCGGCGAAGGAGTTGAGGTTCCACTTCGGCAGCATCGAGCGGACGCGGCCGGCGAGCGCGGGGTTGGCGACGAGATAGCCGAACCGGATGCCGTGCAGCCCGAAGTTCTTGCCGAGGCTGCGCAGGACGATGACGTTGGGGCGCAGCATCGCCTCCTGCACCACCGACGGCTCCACCTCGGCGTCGGCGAACTCCAGGAACGACTCGTCGATCACCACCAGGTCGAGGTCGGCCATCGCGTCCATGAACTGCACGACCGCGTGCTTGTGGAGGAAGCCGCCGTCGGGGTTGTTGGGGTTGCAGATCACCGCGACCTTGGTGCCCCGCGCGCGGATGAACTCGGCGTACTGGGCGAGATCGAGGGCGAAGCCGCTGGACTCCTGGAGCGGGAACATGTCGACCCGCTTGCCGGTCTCCATGGGCTGGTCGGTCCAGCGGCCGAAGGTGGGGACGGGGACGGCGAGGGACTCGCGGACCAGCAAGTGGTCTATCCAGGTGATGAGTTCCGTCGAGCCGTTGCCCATCGCCACGCACTGCGGCGGGAGTCGGAGCAGGCTGCACAGCTCGGCCGTGATGGTGTCGGCGCTGCTCGGGTAGTACGTGATGATGTCGCGCAGCCGCGTGGCCATGTCCTCGAACATGGCGGGGGTGGGGAAGTACGGGTTGCACGGAATACAGAAGTCGACCGGGCCGGCCCCGTCGCTCTCCCGCGCCAGCGCAGCCATGGAGGGGCTGTGTGCCGCGGTGCTGCGGAACAACGAGGTGACGTTGTCGGCCATGGAACCTCCGTGTACGGCGGGCCCGTCGGGGGAGACGTGCCGGGCCCGTCATGCGTGGGTGGCCCGCGCGGGGGAGCGCGGGCCACTCGTACATACGGAGGGGGGTGTGGCGCTGTTCAACCGGTGTGAAAAAAGTGTGACGACGTGAACCCCGGGCCTGGTTTATGCGTCACGTGCCCCCGGGTCTGCCTCCCCCAGGCCCGTCAGGACCCGTGTTCGGGGCTCAGGCGTCGAACGAATGCACCGTCGTCGTCCGGTACGTCTCGCCCGGACGCAGCACGGTCGACGGGAACGACGGCCGGTTCGGCGAGTCCGGGAAGTGCTGGGTCTCCAGGCACAGTCCGTCGCCCTGGCGGTAGACCCGCCCGCCGGTGCCGACGAGGGTGCCGTCGAGGAAGTTGCCGGAGTAGAACTGCAGTCCGGGCTCGTTGGTGGCGATCCGCAGGGTGCGGCCGGAGGACGGGTCGCGCAGGGTGGCGGCGGGCCCGGGGCGGGCGGTGACGCCCTTGTCGAGCACCCAGTTGTGGTCGAACCCCTGCCCGTACAGCACCTGTGGGTGGGCGACGCGGAGGTCCCGGCCGACCGGCTTGGCGCTCCGGAAGTCGAAGGGGGTGCCACCGACCCGGGCCAGTTCGCCCGTGGGGATCAGCCCCGCGTCGACCGGCGTGTAGCGGGTGGCGGCGATGGACAGCTCGTGGTCGTTGACGGAGCCGCTGCTCTCGCCGGCGAGGTTCCAGTAGACGTGGCTGGTGAGGTTGACGACGGTGGCCCGGTCGGTGGTGGCCGCGTAGTCGACGCGCCAGTCGCCGTGCCGGGTGAGGGTGTACGTCACCTTCGTCCGCAGGGTGCCCGGGTAGCCCATCTCGCCGTCGGCGCTGACGTAGTACAGGCGCAGTCCGACGTCGGACCCCTCGGTGAACGGCTCGACGTCCCAGACCCGCTTGTCGAAGCCCTGGGCGCCCCCGTGCAGGCTGTTGGCGCCGTCGTTGACGGAGAGCTGGTGGGCCGTGCCGTCGAGGCTGAAGCGGCCCTTGCCGATCCGGTTGCCGTAGCGGCCGATCAGGGCGCCGAAGTACGGGCTGGAGGCGACGTACTCCTCGAGGGTGCCGAAGCCGAGGGAGACGTTGGTGTGGCGGCCCCGGCGGTCGGGGATCTCCAGGGACTGGACGATGCCGCCGTAGGACAGGACCTTCAGCCGGGTCCCGCCGTTGGCCAGCGACCAGCGGTGCACCTTCGTGCCGTCCGCGAGCGTCCCGAAGGGCGTCCGCACGGGCTTTCCGGGACCCGTGCCCCGGTCGTTGCCGCCTCCCGTGGCGTGCGCCGTGCCCCCACCGACCGTGGTGGCGGCGATCCCGGCGGCCGCGGCCGCCGCTCCCGCCATGACCGTGCGTCTGTTCAGTTCCATGCTGTGCAGCTCCCCTTTTCTTGGGGCTCGTTCGCCTCCGGGGCGCCTGAGCCGGTGTCGGGAGACCGACCGTGCTCGACCCTTCGGGCCTCCGCGCGCTCGTCCTCTCGACACCGTCGCGCCCCTTCGGCTCACTCGCCTGTTTGAGGTTGGTCCCCGCATTGCGGGCGGGGACCGAGCCGACCTACGAACCGACCTTGCGCTTGTTCCACACGTCGAAGCCGACCGCCGCCAGGAGCACCAGGCCCTTGATGACCTGCTGCCAGTCGGTGCCGACGCCGACGAGGTTCATACCGTTGTTCAGCACACCCAGGACCAGACCGCCGATGATCGCGCCGAGCACGGTGCCGACACCGCCGCTCATCGACGCGCCGCCGATGAACGCGGCCGCGATCGCCTCGAGTTCGAAGTTGAGACCGGCCTTGGGCGAGGCCGCGTTGAAGCGGGCGGCGAAGACCAGACCCGCCAGGGCCGCGAGCATGCCCATGTTCAGGAAGACCAGGAAGGTGACCTTCTTGTCCCGCACGCCCGACAGCTTGGCCGCGGGCAGGTTGCCGCCGATGGCGTAGATGTGGCGGCCGATGACGGCGTTGCGCATCACGTAGCCGAAGCCGACGAGCAGCGCGCCCAGGATCAGCAGCACGATCGGGGCGCCCTTGTAGCTGGCCAGTAGCAGCGTGACGGTGAGGATGGCGGCGGTCAGCGCCACCAGCTTCAGCAAGAACAGCTTGGCGGGCAGGACGTCGAGGGCGAACTCCTGCTGGCGGCGCCGGTCGCGGACCTCCTGGAGCACCACGAGGGCTATCAGCCCGAGGCCGAGCAGCAGGGTGAGGTTGTGGTAGTTCGTGTCCGGGCCGACCTCGGGCAGGAAGCCGTTGGCGGTCGTCTGCAGCCCCTTGGGGAACGGGCCGAGAGTCTGGCCGTCGAGGAAGATCTCGGTCAGGCCGCGGAAGGTGAGCATGCCCGCCAGGGTCACGATGAACGACGGCAGCCCGCCGTACGCGATGAACCACCCCTGTACCGCGCCCGCGATCGCGCCCACCGCCAGGCACAGCAGCACCGCGACGGGCCAGGGAAGGTCGTTGCGAACCATGAACACGGCGGCCATCGAGCCGACGAACGCCGTCAGCGAGCCGACCGACAGATCGATGTGGCCGGCGATGATGACCAGCATCATGCCGATCGCGAGGATCAGGATGTAGCTGTTCTGCAGCACCAGGTTGGACACGTTGCGCGGCAGCAGCAGGTCGCCCTCGGTCCACACCGCGAACAGCACCACGATCAGGCCGAGGGCGATCAGCATGCCGTACTGGCGCATGTTGCGGCGCATGCCGTCCAGCATCAGATGGAGCAGGCCGTCACCGGTGCCCGCCCCGTTCCTGCCCGGCGGCGCGGCGGCCGGGGTCTTGTCGGTGACATCCGTGCTCATCGGGTTACCTCTTCGTCCTTCTTGTCCTTCGTCATCCGGCGCATCAGCGATTCCTGGGACGCCTCGGCCCGCGAGAACTCCCCGGTCAGCCGCCCGGCTGCCATCGTGTAGACGCGGTCGCACATGCCGAGCAGCTCGGGCAGCTCGGAGGAGATGAAGACAACCGCCTTGCCCTGGGCGGCCAGTTGGTCGATGACCGTGTAGATCTCGTACTTGGCGCCGACGTCGATGCCGCGCGTCGGCTCGTCCAGGATCAGCACCTCGGGACCGGCGAAGATCCACTTGCTGAGGACGACCTTCTGCTGGTTGCCGCCGGACAGCTTGCCCACCGGCTCGAAGACCGTGGGCGCCTTGATGTTCATGGACTTTCGGAAGCCCTCGGCGACCTGGCGTTCCTCGTGCTCGTCCACGATTCCCCGCCTGGCGACCTTGCCCAGCGCGCTGAGCGAGATGTTGCGGTTGATGGTGTCGATGAGGTTCAGGCCGTAGTGCTTGCGGTCCTCGGTGACGTACGCGATGCCGTGCCGCACCGCCTCGGGGACGGTCTTCGTACGGATCTCCCGGCCGTCCCGGAGGACCGTGCCGGCCGCGTACCGCCCGTAGGTGCGGCCGAACAGGCTCATCGCCAGTTCGGTGCGACCGGCGCCCATCAGGCCGGCGATGCCGACGATCTCGCCGCGCCGGACCTGCAGCGACACGTCGTCGACGACCTTGCGCTGCTGGTCGATCGGGTGGTGCACGGTCCAGTTGCGCACCTCGAGGGCGGGGGCGGCGCCCTCCTCGGGGTGGTGCGGGGTCCGCTCCGGGAAGCGGTGCTCGAGGTCGCGGCCGACCATTCCGCTGATGATCCGGTCCTCGGTGGTCTCCGCGGCCTTCACGTCGAGCGTCTCGATGGTCCGCCCGTCCCGCAGGATGGTCACCGAGTCGGCGACCGCGCGGATCTCGTTCAGCTTGTGGGAGATGATGATCGAGGTGATGCCCTGTTCCTTGAGCTGGAGGATCAGGTCGAGCAGCTTGCCGCTGTCCTCGTCGTTGAGCGCCGAGGTGGGCTCGTCGAGGATGAGCAGCTTCACCTTCTTCGACAACGCCTTGGCAATCTCCACCAGTTGCTGCTTGCCCACGCCGATGTCGGCGACCCGGGTCTCCGGGTGGTCGTCGAGCCCCACCCGGCGCAGCAGTTCGGTCGCGTGCCGCAGCGTCTCGTGCCAGTCGACGAAGCCGCGCCGGGCGTGCTCGTTGCCGAGGAAGATGTTCTCCGCGAGGGAGAGGTACGGCACCAGGGCGAGCTCCTGGTGGATGATGACGATGCCCTGCCGCTCGCTGGCCCTGATGTCCTTGAACCGGCAGAGGCCCTCCTCGAAGAGGACCTCCCCCTCGTAGGTGCCGTGCGGGTGGACGCCGGAGAGGACCTTCATGAGGGTCGACTTGCCGGCGCCGTTCTCGCCGCAGATGGCGTGGACCTCGCCCTGCCGGACGGTCAGAGTGACGTCCGACAGCGCCTTGACGCCGGGAAAGGTCTTGACGATCGAGCGCATTTCCAGGACGGGTCCCGCCATGGTCGTGCCTTCCAATCCGTAGGTGACGGCGGTGTGCCGGGGTCGTCTACTTGAGGTCGCTCTCCTTGATGTAGCCGGAGTCGACCACGGTCTCCTGGTAGTTGCTCTTGTCCACGGCGACCGGCTCCAGCAGGTAGGCCGGCACGACCTTCGCCCCGTTGTCGTAGGTCTTGGTGTCGTTGACCTCGGGCTCCTTGTCGTTCAGGAGCGCGTCGATCATGTTCGTGGCGACCCTGGCGAGTTCACGGGTGTCCTTGTAGACCGTCATGGACTGCTGGTCGGCGATGATCGACTTCACCGAGGCGACCTCGGCGTCCTGGCCGGTGACGATCGGCAGCGGCTTGTTCTTGGAGCCGTAGTCGTCCGACTTCAGCGCCGACAGGATGCCGATGGAGATGCCGTCGTACGGGGAGAGGACCGCGTCGACCCGCTCGCTCTTGTAGGACGAGGTCAGGATGTCGTCCATGCGCTTCTGGGCGGTGCCGCCGTCCCAGCGCAGGGTGGTGACCTGGTTGAGCTCGGTCTGGCCGGACCGGACGACGAGCTGCTTCTTGTCGATGTACGGCTGCAGGGCGTTCATCGCGCCCTGGAAGAAGTAGCGGGTGTTGTTGTCGTCGTTGGAGCCGGCGAACAGCTCGATGTTGAAGGGGCCCTTCTTGCTGCCGTCCTTCAGGCCGAGCTTGTCGGCGATGTAGTCGCCCTGGAGTTCGCCGACCTTCTCGTTGTCGAACGAGGCGTAGTAGCCGACGTTCTCCGTGCCGAGGATCAGGCGGTCGTAGGAGATCACCGGGATGTCGGCGTCCTTGGCCTGCTGCAGGACGTTGTTCAGCGACTTGTTGTCGATCGCCGCGACGATCAGCGCCTTGACGTCCTGCGTGATCAGGTTCTCGACCTGCGCGACCTGCTGGTCCGGGTCGTCCTCGCCGAAGACCAGCTTGGTCTTGTAGCCCTTGGACTCCAGGTTCTTCACGACGTTGTCGCCGTCGGCGATCCAGCGCTCGGAGGACTTGGTCGGCATCGCGATGCCGATGGTCGCTCCCTTGGAGTCTCCCTTGTCCTCCTCGCTCCCGCCCTCGCCGCTCTGACCGCAGGCGGACAGGGTGAGGGCGAGGGAGACGGCGGTGGCTGCTGCGGCGATGGCGGCTCTGCGGTTACGCATGATCATCATCCTTGAAGTGTGTGCAGGGCGGCCCGGAAGTGCGAAGTCGCTTTCGGGCCAAGGGGTTTGGCGATGAAGGTGCGGTGCGGGGCGGTGCGGTGAGGAGAAGGTGCCGGGTAAACCCGAGAACGGGTGTGTGGGATTGTGCGCGGCTGTGTCGGCTTCTGTGAAGCTGATTTTCCGGAACGTTATGACGAGATGCCGAACCTGCGCAGATCGCCGGGCAGCCGTGAACCGAGCGGAGCCATGTCACCGTCCGCGCCGTGGCGGGCGAGCAGGTCCAGGGCGAGCCGTCCGCGCCGCACCCGCTCCTTGGCGCAGGCGAGGGTGACGTCCCGCATATGGTGCCCGTACGGATAGATCCCGGGCGCCTTGGACAGGCCGAACTTCAGGTACAACGGCGCCCCGCGCCGGATCAGTTCGGCGACCTCGTACATCCGGACGTAGCCGCCGAGGTCGTCGGGGGCCTCGATGTACATGTCCATCGGGGTGGCCGAAACCCTTCTGATCTCGGTGAGGTGATCGAGCGTCAGGTCACTCGGCACGTTGATCGAGTCGGCGCCGAGCTGCTCGCACACCGCGTACGAGGCCGGGTTGACCGGTCCGATGAGGGCCGAGACCTTCAGTGTGGTGTCCTGCGGAATGATCCCGGCCGCCCGCGCCCGATGCAGCGTCCACAGCACCCCCTCGTCGGCGACGAGCAGGCACTTTACGCCCAACTCCGTTGCTCGTACGGCGTCTTCGACGCAACCGGCGACCGCGTCGTGGCCCCGGGCGCGCGGTCCGGCGCCGCGCGAGTCGGTGCGGGTGGAGCCGCCGATGTCCCAGGTGCCCCGCGGGCCGGTGAACAGGCAGAGCTCGATGTCCCGTTCGGCGGTGGCCTCGGCCATCTCGGTGATCTCGGCGTCGGTCAGCATCCAGACGCCGCTGCCCTGGCTGATCCGGTGGATCGGCACGTCCAGCCGGGAGGCCTCCTTCAGGACCACCGCCAGCGCCTCGGGCCCCTCGCAGGAAGGAACCTCGGTGCGCCAGCGGCCGCCGCCGGGGAAGGAGTGCGGCGAGGCGTCGGCGGGGTCGGGGGCGGGGGCGCCCAGGCCGAGCGCGGTGAGCGCCTGCTCACCGGGCCTGCGGGCCGCCTTGGCGGAAGCGTCGGTCACAAGATGTCCTTTTGTTCGGTATGTCGGACGAGGTTCGCGGCCCGGGGGAGGAGCCGGGCAGGACGCGGTCGACGGGAGGAGGCGGACGGCGGGGGAGAAGGGCGGGTACGCCGGCACGGGACGGTCGGGGTGCCCGCACGGGACGGTCGGGGTGCCCGCACCGGCGTACGACCGGGCCCCTAGGGGCGCAACAGGACCTTGCCCACCTTCGGATCGCCGGATCCCACCAGCTCGATGGCCTCCGAGAACCCGGCCAGCGGCAGCTCGTGCGTGACCAGCGGCAGCGGATCGAGCAGCCCGGCGGCGAACACCCGCACCGTGTGCGCCCAGGCGTTTGGCGGCGCCCCGAAGACGGTGTGCACCTCCAACTGCCGTACGACCAGGTCCGTCGGGTCGAGACCGTCCGCGCCCGGCGCCGGGATGCCCGTCAGGACGAGCCGCCCGCCGCGCCTCAGCAGCGCGGCGGCCGTGCGGGCCGCGTCGGCGGACCCGGCGGTCTCGATCACCACGTCGAAGTCGTCCGGGAGCGGCTGGTCCTTGGTGCGAAAGCCGGTGGCGCCGTACCGCCGGGACAGCGCCTCGCGGTCGCCGCGGGTACCGACGACCAGCAGTTCGGCCGGGGAGTTCGCACGCAGGAACTGCACCGCGAACATGCCGAGGGTCCCCGTACCGACCACGGCGACCCGCTCACCGGGCACCGCGTTCGCCTTGAGCGCGGCGGCGGCGATACAGGCCGCCGGCTCCAGCAGCGCCGCCGCGGTGAGGTCGGCGTCGTCCGGCAGGACGTGCAGCAGGCGGGCCGGGAGGGTCAGCGTGGCGGCCATCGCCCCCGGCCGGGTGAACCCGGTCTCCTCGTAGCCCGCCGAGCACAGCGTCGTCTCGCCGGCGTGGCAGCGGTCGCACACCTGGCAGTTCCTGAAGCCCTCTCCGACGACCTTGCGGCCGGTGAGGGAAGCGGGCACGCCCGCGCCCACCCGCTCCACGGTTCCGGACCACTCGTGGCCCGGTGTGAGCGGGTACCGCACGTACCCCTCGGGACGGTTGCCCTGGTACACCTCGCGGTCACTGCCGCAGATGCCGGTCGCGTGCACCCGGACCAGCGCCTCGCCGGGGCCGGGGTCGCACGGCTCGTGCGCGACGAGGCGGTGCGCGCCGGGCCCGTCGACGACGACGGCCACGCAGGACGCGCCCGCGGTGCCGCCTGCGGTGCCGCCCGCGGGGCCGGGCTCGGGGCCGCCCGCTCGCCCGGTCACTTCGTCCCCTTGGAGCCGGACTTGGGCTTGCGCTGCTCCCAGCCCTCGGCCCACAGGTCGAACCGGGCCTGCTGCTGCGGGAACTCGGCCGCCGCGTCGACGTCCAGCTCCACGCCGAGGCCGGGGGCGTCGGAGAGGTGGAAGCAGCCGTCCTCCGGGTTCACCTGCGGGGCGCCCTTGACGACCTTCTTGATCTCCGCGTCGGCGAAGTCGTTGAAGTGCTCCAGGATCTTGAAGTTCGGTGAGGTGAAGCCGACCTGGAGGGAAGCTGCGGTGAGCACCGGGCCGCCGACGTTGTGCGGCGCGACCAGCATGTAGTGGGTCTCGGCGGTCGCGGCGAGCTTGCGCGTCTCCCAGATGCCGCCGATGTGGCCGACGTCCGGCTGCAGGATGTCGACGGCCTGACTCTCGAACAGCTCACGGAACTCGATGCGGTCGTGCACGCGTTCACCGGTGGCGAGAGGGATGTCGACCTTGGCGGCGACCTTCTCCAACGCCTTGAGGTTCTCCGGCGGGACCGGCTCCTCCAGCCAGGCCGGGTCGAACGGCGCCAGCTCCCTCGCGAGGCGGACGGCGGTGGCGGGGGAGAAGCGGCCGTGCATCTCCAGCATCAACTCGGCCTCGGGGCCGATCGCGTCACGGACCGCCTCGATCAGGGAGACGGCGTACAGGGTCTCCTTGTGGTCGAGTTCGAAGTGCCCGGTGCCGAACGGGTCGATCTTCAGGGCCCGGTAGCCGCGCTCCACCACCGCCTGCGCGGCCTTGTGGTACGCCTCCGGGGTGCGCTCCGTGGTGTACCAGCCGTTGGCGTACGCCTTGACCTTGTCGGTCACCCTGCCGCCGAGCAACTGCCAGACGGGGACGCCGAGGGCCTTGCCCTTGATGTCCCAGCAGGCCATCTCGACGACGGCGATACCGGACATCACGATCTCGCCGGCCCGGCCGAAGTCGCCGTACTTCATCCGGCGGACCAGGTCCTCGACAGCGAACGGGTCCGAGCCGAGAATGTGGTTGACCTCGGCTTCCTTCAGATAACCCAGAAGGGCGTCGGTATGCCCCAGCATCCGGGTCTCGCCGACTCCCGTGATCCCCTCGTCGGTGTGCACCTGGACGTACGTCAGGTTGCGCCACGGCGTCCCGACCACGTGTGTGCTGATTCCGGTGATACGCACGGCAGTTGCCCCTCGCTGCGTTGTGGACCCTGTGACCGTTCGATGGTGCGCTGCGACGTGTTCGATATTTCGTCACACGTTCGAAATGCTGGCGTGACAGTAAGGACGGGGTGGCGGGGGTGTCAATGGGTCGCGCGCATAACGGTTTCGACAGTTTCGAAACCTATGAGCAAGCGTCCCTACCAAACCTTCACAGCTTGCTCTAGGAAACGGACGCGAGCGGAACTTAGCCTTCACGCGTCATGGACTACTGTCACCCGTGCCGAAGGCACCTCAACGGCGCCCTCGCCTGCCCGGGGTGCGGCACCCCTGCCGAGATCCTCCCGGCCCGCCCGGAGGCTTCCGGCGCCCCCCGAACGGCGTACGAGAACGACCCGCCGGGGCCGGAGCCTGAGCCGGAATCCGAACCTCGGCCGGACCGCGGACACGAGCCGGACCGCGGACGCGAGCCGGACCCGGGACCGGCCGAGGCCGGTGAGGCCGCCGGGCCCGGGAAGCGGCAGGGCGAGAAGCGGCAGGGCGAGAACCTCGCGACCGCTTCGCCCGCAGACTCCGAGGACGAGGCCACCCCGCCCGCGGACGAAGACCCAGGGGCGGGTATGAGCCGCCGGGACCACAAGGCCGCGGCGCACCGCAGGCGACGGCGGCGTTCACTGCTGGTGGTGGCGGGGTTCGTCCTGGCCGCGGGCGCGTTGAGCCTCGCGGAGCTGGGGCTGGACGCACCCGGGTCGAAGTCCGAGTCGGCGGTGGCCAGGGACGAGACACCGGCCGGCGGGCCGGTCGAGACCGAGCCGACGCCGCGGTCGAGCGGCGTTCAGGGCGTGGGCGGGGACGCGTCCGTGACATCCCCCTCCCCGGAGGCGTCCGGCTCGCCGTCGGTCTCGCAGTCGCCGACGGACGAGGAATCGGCGGAGGCGGAGGACGAGCCCGACGAGGCGACCCCGTCGGCGCCCGCGGACACCTCCCCGGCCGACCCGACGACGGGCCGGCCGCAGGCGCCCCCGGCCCAGCCGGACGACCCGGACGACCCGGACCCGGCCCCCACGAAGCCCGAACCGGACCCGGACCCGGACCCGGAACCGGAACCCGAGCCGGAACCCTCGAAGCCCTGCAACCGCTTCCTGTGGTGGTGCACCTGACGGCCGCTCATCCCCGGCCTTCGGGCGCCGTCCCTCAGGGCCTGTCCGGCGGATCATGCCGGAGACGTGGGGGCCGGCACGCTTTCCCCGGCTCTTCGAGCAGGGGGCGGTGCCCCCAGAGGCGTGGTCGTCGGTCCCCGGGGCTCCTTCCCCGAGCTCTCGGCTTCTCCCCGCTCCCGGCTCCTCCCCCACTCTCGACTTCGCTCGAGCGGGGGGACCCCATGAGCGGGGGGACCCCCATCGGGTCGACGCCCTCCTCCGCCGTGCGGCGGCACGCACCAGCCCCCGCTCACCCCAGCCGGACGGATACCGCCCCTCACCTCTGACTCGAGCCGCCGGACAGGCGCTAGTGATCTGGTCGTGAGTTGTTTCGGTACCACGTGAGTCGCTTTGCGTACCGGTTCACGGGTTTGGCTGACGGGTGCCGGTCTGCTTCGGTCTGCTGAGGGTTGTGGGTGACAACAGGCTGGAGCCGCTGGTTCTGAGCGAGACCGAGCGGCAGGTGTTGAGCAACTGGGGCAAGCGTCGGACGACCGCGCAGGGTCTGGCCCTGCGGGCCACTAGGTGTCCAGCATCGTCCGCAGGGTGTCGCGCAGGGAGCGGCGTTCCTCGTCCGTGAGGGCGGCCAGTGGTTCGCGGGCGAAGCGCAGCGACTCGCGCAGGCTGCGGGCCACCCTGCGGCCCTCCTCCGTGGCCGCCGCCACCTTCACGCGGCGGTCCGCCGGGTCCGGGCGGCGCTCGGCCAGGCCGCGGGACTCCAGGCGGTCGACGATGCCGGTGACGTTCGACGGCTCGCACTTCAGGCGGTGGGCGAGCTTCCTCATCGGCAGGGGCTCCAGACAGAGCAGGCTCAGGAGCCGGGCCTGCGCGCCGGTGAGTTCGTGGCCGGCCGCCGCCTCCTCGTACTCCTCGTGGTAGCGGGCCACCACCGAGCCGATGAGGTCGACGACCTCCAGAGTCAGGTCGTCTGGGCGGCTGGGGGGACGGGGTGTGACAGCCATGTCCTCCAGGGTACCCACATGCTTGACATCCTGAAATATTCAACGGCATGGTTGTTTCAGGTGATGAAACACTTCGAGGAGAGGCCGCACCCCATGTCCGAGACCCCCACGCTCCCCGCCACCGGCCGCGCATGGCACCTGGCGAGCCGGCCCGTAGGCTGGCCGAAGCCCGAGGACTTCACCCTGGTCGAGGCAGAGATGCCCACGCCGGGGGAGGGCCAGGTGCTGGTGCGGAACATGTACCTCTCCGTCGACCCCTATATGCGCGGCCGGATGAGTGACGCCCCGTCCTATGTGGCGCCGTACGCGGTGGGCGAGGCCATGCAGGGCGGTGCCGTCGGCGAGGTCGTCGCCTCCCGCGCGGAAGGACTGGCCGTCGGCGACCACGTGCTGCACGGCCTCGGCTGGCGCGAGTACGCGCTGGTGGACGCGAAGGGCGCCGTCAAGGTGGACGCCGGGGCCGCGCCGCTCTCCACCTACCTGGGTGTGCTGGGCATGCCGGGGTTCACCGCGTACGTGGGGCTGCTGCGCGTCGCCGCTTTCAAGGAGGGCGACACCGTCTTCGTGTCCGGCGCGGCCGGTGCCGTCGGCAGCCAGGTGGGGCAGCTCGCGAAGCTCAAGGGGGCCTCGCGGGTGATCGGCTCCGCCGGATCCGACGAGAAGGTCGCCCTGCTCGTCGAGGAGTACGGATTCGACGCCGCGTTCAACTACAAGGACGGCCCGGTGAGCCGGCAACTGCGCGAAGCCGCGCCGGACGGCATCGACGTCTACTTCGACAACGTCGGCGGGGATCACCTGGAGGCCGCGATCGGTTCGCTGAACCGGGGCGGACGGATCGCCGTGTGCGGGATGATCTCCGTCTACAACAACACGGAGCCGGCGCCGGGCCCGCGCAACCTCGCCCGTCTCATCCAGACCCGGGGCCGCATCGAGGGCTTCCTGGTGAGCGACCACAACGACCTGCGGCCGGAATTCGTGCGGGAGGTCGGCGGCTGGATCGCCTCGGGCGAGCTCAAGTACCGGGAGACCGTCGTCGAGGGCATCGAGAACAACCTCGAGGCGTTCCTGGGCGTCCTGCGGGGCGACAACACCGGAAAGATGATCGTCAAGCTCTGACGCCGGACGGCAGGCTCCGCCGCGGGACGAAGGGACGGCGACACCGGCCGTCCCTTCGCCGCGTGCCGGCTCGCGGCCCGCTCACATCCTCAGCCTCGCCCGGCGCCCAGCGCCTGCCGCCCGGCGCCCGGCGCGCGTCGGCCGGTCGTTCTCCGGGACCGCGCCGCCGGGGAGGACGGCACGGCGTCGCCCTTGCCCTCGGCCGCGACCTCCGGCCAGGAGCAGGTGACTTCGCGGTCCAGTTCCAGGGCGCCGTCCTGCACGAGGACGGCCACGACCGGGAACGCCGCGCCCTTGGGGGACGAGTGGACGTCGTACAGCGCGTCGGGCTCGGTGCCGGACCAGAGGTCGACCACCTACCGGCCGTGCGCGGGAAGCCCCTTCGGCTCAACGCCGGCCCCGAAAGTGACACCCGGCCGATGTCCGGCCGATGACCGGACCATCGGCTGACGACATGCCGACGACGGGCCCCTATAGTTCCCCCATGCGCGATCTTGGGGTGGGTTTCCGGTATCTCCTGAAGGGTCAGCGATGGGTCGCCCGGCACGGCAAGCAGTACGGCTTCGGCCTGCTGCCGGGGCTGATCACGCTGGTGCTCTATGCGGCGGCGCTGGTCGCGCTGGCCATGTGGGGGCCGGACTTCGTCGGCTGGGCGACACCGTTCGCGGACGGCTGGTCCAGTCCCTGGCTCGGTCTGTTCCGCGGGCTGCTCACCGTCCTCCTCTTCGCGCTCGGCCTGCTGCTCTCCGTCATCACCTTCACCGCGGTGACCCTGCTCATCGGCCAGCCCTTCTACGAGAGCCTCTCCGAGAAGGTCGACCGGGACGTCTCGCCCGACGGCACCGCCCCCGAGTCCGAGCTGCCCCTGTGGCGGGAGCTGTGGATCTCCGGCCGGGACAGCCTCCGTATCGTCGTACGGGCCCTGCTCTGGGCGGTGCTGCTCTTCGCGCTCGGGTTCGTCCCGTTCGTCGGGCAGACCGTCGTACCGGTGATCGGGTTCATGGTCACCGGGTTCTTCCTCACGGAGGAGCTGACGGCGGTGGCCCTGCAGCGGCGTGGGGTCGAGCTGCGGGCGCGGCTGGCCCTGCTGAGGGGCCGCAAGACCCTCGTCTGGGGCTTCGGCACGCCGCTGGGGCTGGCGTTCCTCGTCCCGTTCGTCGCGGTGTTCCTGATGCCGGGCGCGGTCGCCGGCGCCACCCTCATGGCGCGGGACCTGCTCGGCGAGGAGATCAGGGACGACGACGGCGCCGAGGCGCCCGTGGCGCCGTCGCAGCCGTCTCCGTCGCAGCAGTCGCAGCCGTCTCCGTCGATTCGCCGGGACGGGCACTGAGCGTAGGACGAGGTGACCACATCGTGGTCCTTTGTGAAGGATTCGTACGAACTCCCGATCGAGTGCCCGATCGCGGACCGCGGGATCACCGCGACGATTAACGTCTGAATCGGGGTAGCTCCTGTCGGTCGGGGTATTCCTCTGCATGAGCAGCCCCGGTCCGGGACCCTGACCCCGGACCGGGGCTCATGTGCGTCGCCCCGGACAGGCTCTAACGCACCGCGAAGCCGTACACCGTCTCCGAGCGGAACGTCCCACCCGGCCGCAGGACCGTGCTCGGGAAGTCGGGCCGGTTCGGGGAGTCGGGGAAGTGCTGCGTCTCCAGCGCGATGCCGGCGCCGGGCACGAAGGGCTCTCCGATGTGGTCGGCGGTGTAGACCTGCATCCCGGGTTCGGTGGTCGCCACCGTGAGCACCCGCCCGGACGCCGGGTCGTACAGCTCGGCGACCTCCACCGGCGTCGGCGTCACGCCCTTGTCGAGCACGAGATTGTGGTCGTACCCGGTGCCGGTCTTGCGCGCCTCACGGAAGTCGAAGCGGGTGCCGGTCACGTCCTGGTGGTCGCCGAGCGGGATCAGATCCGCGTCGACGGGGGTGAAGCGGGAGGCGGCGAGCCGCAGTTCATGCCCGGCCGCACTGCCGGAGCCGGGGTCGGAGCCGGGGTCGGAGTTGGGGTCGGAGCCGGACCCGGCCAGGTTCCAGTACGAGTGGTTCGTCGGGTTCACCACCGTCGGCGCGTCCGTCACCGCCTCGTAGCCGATCCCCAGCGCACCCCGCTCGTCCAGGGTGTACGTCACCGACATCTCCAGGCGGCCAGGGAAGCCCTCCTCGCCGTCCGCGGAGACCAGGACGAGGCGCAGACCGTGCGGAACCGGCGTCACGTCCCACACGCGCTTGTCGAAGCCCCGCTCACCGCCGTGCAGCGAGTTCGGCCCGTTGTTCGGGGCGAGCGTGTGGACCCGGCCGTCCAGCGGGAAGCGGGCACCCGCGATGCGGTTGGCGTACCGCCCGACCAGGGCGCCCGCATAGGGCCCCGGATGGGCGAGATAGCCGTCCAGGCCGGGGAAGCCCAGCACCACGTTCCCGGAGCGCCCCTCCCGGTCCGGCACCTCGACGGCCTGCACGATCCCGCCGTACGACAGCACCCGTACGCGTACGCCGGCCCGCTCCAGGGTCCAGCGGTGCACCGGAGTGCCGTCGGAAAGTGTGCCGAAGAGTTCGTTCATGTGCGAAACGATAGGTCACGGCTTCGCCGCCGTGACCGTACGATAGGCGATCTCCGCCAGCCGGGCCTGACCGTCGACGCCGGGGTGGAACCAGTCCCAGTGGCTCAACTGCGCGGTGCCGAACCTGTACTCGTACACCGCGCCGCCGTCGTAGCGGCACCGGTCGTCCTCGGCGCAGACCTCCTCCAGCGCCTTGTTGTAGTCCTCCACCCGGCTCCGCACCGTCTCGCGCCGCTCGTTCGCCGCCGCGTCCAGGGCATCGGGATCGCCCAGCATCGACGGGCAGATGCCGAGCTTCCACACCTGCTTGCCCATCGCGCTGGTCCGCCCCTGCGACCACAGCTGCTTCAGATCCGGCACGCTCGCCACATACACCTGGGCCTTGGGCAGTGCCTTGCGCAGGGTGCGTATCGCTTCCTCGAAGTCCGCGCGGAAGTCGGTCACCGGCGTCATCGCCGACGTCGTGGCCCGGCAGGCGTCGTTCGCCCCGGCCATCACCGCCACCAACTCCGGCCTCCGGCCCACCGCTCGAGCCATCTGGCCGGGCAGGTCCGCCATCCGCGCCCCGGTGACCGCGTAGTTCCAGCTCCGCTCGGCCGCCCCGGCCGGGCCCAGCAGTCGCACCGCCAGACTGTCGACCTGCTCGCTGCCGCCCGTCGCCCACGACACCTCGGGACAGTCCGCCAGCACCGCGCACGCGTCGAAACCGGTCGTGATCGAATCGCCGACGGCGGCCACGGAGGCGGGGCTGGTGTCCCAGACCGGAGGGTACGACGGGGCCGGCGCGGCCTTCTTCGCCCCGGGGCCGGACGGAGCGGCCCCGTCACCGCCGACGGCGTCGCAGCCGGCGGTCCCCAGCACGGCGGCGGCCGCCACGGAGGCGAGCACGGCTCGCGAACGGCTGCCCCGCTTCGGCCCCTGCCACCGTGTCCCCTGGTCCATCCCGCAGCCTCCCCGCACATCGTCGTCACCGTCCCCCCATGCATAACAACGCACGAGAGTTCCCGCCTGCCCGGCTGCCTGCCCGGTCGCCCGGTTGCCCGCCCCAACGGAACGGCTCAGACGGAACGGCGCATATGGAACGGCTCACATGATCCGGGTCCGGCATCCCCGGGGTTGTCGTCCTGCCGGGTGAATCGCGGAAGTTTCCGGGTACCGGGGCGGACGGTACGTCACACTCCTTCCCCCACCACACGGTAGCCTCGGCCTCAACGTGGTCCTCCCGGCCACCCGCTGATCGGCCCTTTCCGACCTGTCCCGCTCTGCCCGGAGGTTCCGGTGACGACACGTGGAGTCCTGTACGTGCACTCCGCGCCGCGTGCGCTGTGCCCACACGTCGAGTGGGCCGTCGCGGGGGTGCTCGGCGTGCGCGTCAGCCTGGACTGGATCCGGCAGCCCGCCGCCCCCGGCACCTGGCGCTCGGAGTTCTCCTGGAAGGGCCAGGCAGGCACCGCCTCCAAGCTCGCCTCGGCGCTGCGCGGCTGGCAGTTGCTGCGCTTCGAGGTCACCTCGGAGCCCTGTCCCACAGCCGAGGGCGAGCGCTACAGCTGCACCCCCGACCTCGGCATCTTCCACGCCGTCACCGGCATCCACGGCGACATCATGATCCCCGAGGACCGGCTGCGCGCCGCCCTGGCCAGGTCCCAGCACGGCGAGACCGACCTGGAGGCCGAGATCGCCAAGCTCCTCGGCAAGCCCTGGGACGACGAGCTGGAACCGTTCCGCTACGCGGGCGAGGGAGCCCCGGTCCGCTGGCTCCACCAGGTCGTCTGACCGCGCCGGCACTCCGTACCCCGCGCCCCCTCCTCCGTACCCCGCCCCCGACACGCCGAAGGGCCCCACCTCGCGAGGTGGGGCCCTTCGGCGTGTACGCACCCGGCGTACCGGCGTCGGTCAGACCGACCGGAACGCCAGCACCACGTTGTGCCCGCCGAACCCGAACGAGTCGTTGAGGGCGGCGATGCGGCCCTCGACGGGCAGCTTGCGCGCCTCGCCGCGGACCACGTCCGCGTTCGCCTCGGCCTCGGGGTCGATGGTGTCGATGTTGATGGTCGGCGGAGCCACCCGGTGGTACAGCGCGAGCACCGTCGCCACCGACTCCACGCCACCGGCGCCACCGAGCAGGTGCCCGGTCATCGACTTGGTCGCGGAGACCGC
This sequence comes from Streptomyces incanus, assembly GCF_042656345.1. Taxonomy (NCBI): domain Bacteria; kingdom Bacillati; phylum Actinomycetota; class Actinomycetes; order Kitasatosporales; family Streptomycetaceae; genus Streptomyces; species Streptomyces incanus. The sequence goes on along the minus strand of NZ_JBHSPC010000046.1, from coordinate 68,901 downwards.
CATGTGGTCGACGTCGTCGCCGAACACCTTGCGCAGCGCCTTCAGTTCGGCGATGTCACCGGCCGGCGTCGAGGTGGCGTGCGCGTTGACGTGCACGATCTCGGACGGGTTCAGGTCGGTGGAGTCCAGCAGGTGCTGCAGGGCGTGCGAGATGCCGCGGCCCTCCGGCTCCGGCTGCACGATGTCGTGGCCGTCGGCCGAGATGCCCTGGCCGACCGCCTCCGCGTAGACGCGGGCGCCGCGCGCGGCGGCGTGCTCGGCGGACTCCAGGACGATCACGCCCGCGCCCTCGCCGAGGACGAAGCCGTCCCGGCCGACGTCGTACGGCCGCGAGGCGCCCTGCGGGTCGTCGTTGTTCTTGGACATCGCCATCATGTTGCCGAACGCGGCGATCGGCAGCGGGTGGATCGCCGCCTCCGTGCCCCCCGCGACGACGACGTCGGCGCGGCCGGAACGGATCATCTCGATGGCGTAGCCGATGGCCTCCGCGCCCGAGGCGCAGGCCGAGACGGGGGTGTGCACACCCGCCTGGGCGCCCACGAGCAGGCCCACGTTGGCCGACGGGCCGTTCGGCATCAGCATGGGGACGGTGTGCGGGGAGACGCGGCGGACGCCCTTCTCCTTCAGCACGTCGTACTGGTCGAGCAGGGTCGTCACGCCACCGATGCCGGAGGCGATGACCGTGCCGAGCCGCTCCGGGGCGATGCGCGAGTCCTCACCGGCCCTGCCCTCGAAGCCGGCGTCGGCCCACGCCTCCTTGGCCGCGACCAGCGCGAACTGCGCCGAGCGGTCCAGGCGGCGGGCCTGCGGCCGCGGGATGGTCTCAGTGGGTTCCACGGCCACGGGGGCCGCGATACGGACCGCCTGGTCGGCGGCCCACTCCTGGGTCAGGGACTTGACTCCGGAACGTCCGGCGACCAGACCCTCCCAGGTCGAGGCCGCGTCGCCACCCAGCGGTGTGGTTGCGCCGATACCGGTGACGACCACGGTGCGATTGGTCGAGCTCATCGGAATTCTTTCTCCAACGGATACGAGGATTCGTACGGCGCCACCGCCGGGTGGCGGGGCCGGGGGCTCCCGGCCTCGGGTCTTCCGTCCGGATCAGCCGGGCCCGGTTGATCCGGACGGAAGACCCAGCAGCGCTCAGGCCTGGTGCTTGAGGATGTACTCGGTCGCGTCACCGACGGTCTTGAGGTTCTTGACGTCGTCGTCCGGGATCTTGACGTCGAAGCGCTCTTCGGCGGCGACGACGACCTCGACCATGGACAGCGAGTCGACGTCCAGGTCGTCGGTGAAGGACTTGTCCAGCTGGACGTCCTCAACCGGGATGCCGGCGATCTCGTTCACGATCTCCGCGAGACCGGCGACGATCTCTTCCTGAGTGGCGGCCATGATGGCGCTCCTTCGCTGTGATTCCTGAGGGTGTGGCGCCCGCCGCGACAGCGGCGGGTGGTGCGGTCCCCGTGGCCGGACCGGATGATCCGGCACGGAGTGCCTAAGGGAGAGTAACGACCGTTGCGGCGTAGACGAGACCCGCCCCGAAGCCGATGACGAGCGCGGTGTCGCCGCTCTTCGCCTCGCCGGTCGCCAGGAGCCGCTCCATCGCGAGCGGGATCGAGGCGGCCGAGGTGTTGCCGGTGGTACGGATGTCACGGGCGACCGTGACATGCTCCGGCAGTTTGAGGGTCTTCACCATCGAGTCGATGATCCGCACATTGGCCTGGTGCGGGATGAAGACGTCCAGGTCGTCCGAGGTGATCCCGGCCGCGTCCAGCGCCTGCTGGGCGACCTTCGCCATCTCGAACACGGCCCAGCGGAACACCGCCTGGCCCTCCTGCGTGATCGCGGGGAACTTCTCGACCTCGCCGTCGCGATAGTCCGTCCACGCCACGGTCTGCTTGATGACCTCGGACTTGTCGCCCTCCGAGCCCCACACGGTCGGGCCGATCGCGGGCTCCTTGGACGGGCCGACGACGACCGCGCCCGCGCCGTCACCGAACAGGAAGGCGGTGGCCCGGTCCTCCAGGTCGGTCAGGTCGCTCAGCCGCTCCACGCCGATGACGAGCACGTACTCGGCGGAACCCTCCACCACCATGCCCTTGGCGAGGGTGAGGCCGTAGCCGAAGCCCGCGCAGCCCGCCGAGATGTCGAAGGCGGCGGCCTTGTCCGTGCCCAGCCGGTCGGCGATCTCGGTGGCCACGGCCGGGGTCTGCTTGAAGTGCGACACGGTCGAGACGACCACGGCGCCGATCTGCCCGGCGTCGATGCCCGCGTCGGCGATCGCCTTGCCCGACGCCTCGACGGACATCGCCGCGACGGTTTCCTCGGGCGACGCCCAGTGCCGCGTCTCGATGCCGGAACGCGAGCGGATCCACTCGTCGGACGAGTCGATCGTCTCCAGGATCACCTCGTTCGGCACGATCCGGGTGGGCCGGTAGCCGCCCACACCCAGGATGCGGGCGTACGGGGCACCCTTACTGGGCTTGATCTTCGCCATGCGGATTCTGCTCCTAAGGGCGTCAGGCGTGCTCGGCTACGAGCGCGCGGGCGGCGTCGAGGTCGGCGGGGGTCTTCAGGGCGAGCGTCGCGACGCCGGGCAGTGCACGCTTGGCGAGACCGGTCAGGGTCCCCCCGGGGCACACCTCGATCAGCGCGGTCACCCCGAGCTCCTTGAACGTCTCCATGCACAGGTCCCAGCGCACCGGGTTGGCCACCTGGCCGACCAGGCGCTCCAGCACCCCGGCACCGGTCGCGACCGTCGCGCCGTCCTTGTTCGACACGTAGACGGCCTTCGGGTCGCCCGGCGTCAGGTCCTCGGCCGCCTTCGCCAGCGTGTCGACCGCGGGGCCCATGTGGTGCGTGTGGAAGGCGCCGGCCACCTTGAGCGCGACGACCCGGCGCACGCCCTGAGGCTTGTCCGCCTCCAGCGCGGCCAGCTGCTCCTTGGTGCCGGCCGCCACGATCTGGCCCGCGCCGTTGATGTTCGCCGGGGTCAGCCCCAGCTTCTCCAGGTGCGCCACGGTGACGTCCGGGTCGCCGCCGAGCAGCGCCGCCATGCCGGTCTCGGTGACCGCGGCGGCGTCGGCCATGGCCAGACCCCGCTTGCGGACCAGGCTCAGCGCGGCCGTGTCGTCGAGAACCCCCGCGAACGCGGCCGCGGTGAACTCGCCGACGCTGTGACCGGCGACCGCGCCGGGCGCGATCTGTGCCACCGCCGAAGCGGCGTCGGCCGCACCGGCACCCAGTGCCGACACGGACAGCAGACCGGCCGCGACCAGCAGCGGCTGGGCGACGGCCGTGTCGCGGATCGCGTCCGCGTCCGCCTCGGTGCCGTAGTGGGCGAGGTCGAGTCCGATGGCGTCGGACCATGCGGCGACGCGGTCCGCGGCACCGGGAAGGTCGAGCCATTCAGTCAGGAAGCCGGGCGTCTGAGCGCCCTGGCCGGGAGCGACGAGTACGAGCACTCTCACACTCTCTCTTGACGACGGCCGAAGCCGCCCGTGAGGACAGGGACGAAGAACACGAGGGGGTTTTGTGGAACCCCGACAAGAGGCTAGAGCTGAAGATCGCCGTCGACCAGACGCCCCAGGATCAACGCGACCCGCAGTGTGAACGCAGAGCGTACATCGGAGGGTGACCATCCGGTGACGTCTGTCACACGTCGGAGCCGGTAACGCACGGTATTGGGGTGCACGAACAGCATCCGTGCGGCCCCCTCGAGGCTGCTCGCCTGCTCCAGATAGACGCTGAGCGTCTCCAGCAGCGCGGCCCCGGTTTCCTCGAGCGGTCTGTAGATCTCCTCCACCAACTGTTCACGGGCCGCGGTGTCACCGGCGATCGCCCGCTCCGGCAGCAGATCGTCGGCCAGCACCGGACGCGGCGCGTCCTGCCAGGCGGAACACGCCTTCAGGCCCGCCGCGGCGGCCTGCGCGGACCGGGTCGCCGCCTGCAGGTCCGGCACCACCGGGCCCGCCACCACCGGCCCCTGCGCGTACGGCCCGATCAGCGACTTGGCGACGGCCAGCGGATTGTCGCTGCCGCCCGCGATCACGACCAGCCGGTCCCCGAGCACCCCCGTCAGCACCTGGAGCTTGGCGTGCCGGGCGGCCCGCCGGATCGCCTCCACGGTCAGTTCCGAGTCGCCGTCGGGCGCGGTGCCGAGCAGCACGCACACATGCTCCGGCGAGTTCCATCCCAGGGCGGCGGCCCGCGACACGGCGCCCTCGTCGGCCTCGCCGCTGAGCACCGCGTTCACGACCAGCGACTCCAGCCGCGCGTCCCAGGCGCCCCGTGCCTCGGCCGCCTGCGCGTACACCTGCGCGGTGGCGAACGCGATCTCCCGCGCGTACACCAGGAGTGCCTCGCGCAGCACCGACTCGTCGCCCGGCGCGGCCACCTCGTCGATGGCGGTCTCCATGACCTCGATGGTGGTGCGCACCATCTCCACGGTCTGCCGCAGCGTGATGGCCCGGGTCAGCTCGCGCGGCGCGGTCCCGAAGACATCGGTGGAGATGGCCTGCGGCGCGTCCGGGCGCCGGAACCACTCGGTGAAGGCGGCGATGCCCGCCTGCGCGACCAACCCGATCCAGGAACGGTTCTCCGGTGGCATCGCCCGGTACCAGGGCAGTGTCTCGTCCATCCGCGTGATCGCCTGCGCGGCGAGGTGGCCGGACGACTTCTCCAGCCGCTTCAGCGTCGCGGCATGCGGGTGGGCGGGGCGTGCTGGGGTTTGGGGCTTGCTGGTTTCGGGTTCGGGCACGGGGACAAGACTGCCTCATCCGGACGCCTGAACGGGCCGCCGGGTCGCGCGCGAGGTCTCCCGCCGGGGTTCCCGAGGGCTCCCGCCGGGTTGCGGTCGGGCCGTCGCCGGGTCTCCCGCCGCACTCTCGCCGGGTCTTCGCCGAGTTTCCCGTCAGGCCTTCGTCGGACCCCGTCAGAACTCCCTTCGGACCCCGTCAGAGCTCACCTCGGCCCCCGGCGGGCTCCCCTTCGGTCTTCCGCCGGCTCTCCCCCGGGCTCAAGGGCGCGCGCCGGGGCTACCGTGGACCGCGTGACGGACGTACGGCGCGCGCACGAGCGCTTCCAAGGCGGCGATCCGGCGGCCGGGATCGAGAGCCGGCACGCCTTCTCCTTCGGCCCGCACTACGACCCCGACCACCTGCGCTTCGGCGCGGTGATCGCCTGCAACGAGGAGCGGCTCGCCCCCGGCGCCGGCTTCGACGAGCACCCGCACAGTCACACCGAGATCGTGACGTGGGTGGTGGAGGGCGAACTGACCCACCGCGACTCCACCGGCCACGAGACGGTCGTCCGCCCCGGCGACGTCCAGCGCCTGAGCGCCGCCTCCGGCGTACGGCACGTGGAACGCAACGACGGCCCCGGACCCCTGACCTTCCTCCAGATGTGGCTGGCCCCGCGGGAGCCCGGCGGCGACCCCTTCTACGAGGTCGTCCGCGGCATCGCCGACTCCACCCCGTACGCCCTCCCGGAGGCGGGCGCCATGCTCCACGTCCGGCGGCTGACGGCGGGGGAGCGGACGGCGATCCCGGACGCCGCGTACGTATACCTCCACATCGTGCGCGGTGAAGTAACCCTGAACGGCGAGCGCCTGACCCCGGGCGATGCCGTCCGCATGACAGACGCCGAGGAATCGGTGCTGGTGGCGGTGGCGGCCGCGGAACTGCTGTTGTGGGAGATGCGCGCAACGTGACCGGCCCAGCAGCGGCTGAGATGCGGAGAAAGTTACATCCGCTAAGTTGCTGGTGCAGAGTTCATTACGTTCATAGGTAACTTTCTCTGCGGGGTTGTGTAATCATCTCTGTATGAACCGGGCTGAGCAGCTTGTTGTGCTCTCGGGTGCCACTGCAGACCAGTGGGGCCTGGTGACGGCTGCACAGGCCAAGCAGCTGGGCCTGAACGCGGTGCAGCTGCTGCGCTTGGCCGAGGTCGGCCTACTGGAAAGCGTCGGCCGTGGGGTCTACCTGCTGTCCGCCGGCGGTATGCCTCAGCACCTGGAGATCAAGGTCGCGTGGCTGCGGCTGCAGCCCAAACAGTTCGCCTGGGAGCGCCCCGCAGGTCACCGGGACTCCGGCGTCGTCTCCCATGCCTCTGCCTGTCGGCTGCATGAGCTGGGTGACATCCCCGCCCCTGAGGTGGAGATCAGCGTGCCGCGTCGACGGACGACGACCGAGCCCTTTGTGCGCCTGCGTACCGTCCCGGTGGAGGCAACGCAGATCACGGTGGTCGATGGCTTGCCCGTCACCACCGCTGATCGCACCATCGTCGACCTGCTTCGGGCGAAAGCCGACGGCGGGCACGTCGGTGGCGTCATTGCCGACGCCGAGCGCCGCGATCTCATTGCTGTGGACGAGCTCGCCGCGCACGTGCAGCCGTTCGCCCGCAAGTACGGCCTGCATGCGCAGGCCACGGGCCGTGAACTGATCGACCATCTGGTGGCCCAGGCCGGGGAAAGTCTCCGCCGGCACGAAGTGGACCGGGCAAGACGTGAAGCCTTTGACATGGCCGCACAGTCGGCATCGCTCATCCTCGAGCAGGCGTTCGGAGGCATCCATAAGAGAATCCAGGAGATGCAGGGGCTCCGCAGCGCAGGCCTTGACCAAGCGTTTCAGAGGTTGTCGGAGTCTGATCCGGCGTTGATGCAAGCGTTCGCGAATCTGCATCAGCCCGCACTGGGGGAGGTCATCGGGAAGCTCTACCAGCCCAACCCCGCCCTGACGCGGGCGCTGCAGGAGTTGTACCAGCCCGACCTGGGCGTGACCCGGGCTATCGAGCAGGCCATGGCTGTGCCCCGGGTGGCGAAGGAGAGGAAGTCGATGGAGCTCTCTTCGGCGCATACTCAGGAACCCCGTGCGGAGGACAGGGACGTCACCGAACGCCAGAACCCGTTGTGTGACGACCCGGCCAGTGAGGAACACCCAGCGGATGAGGACGGCGCAGAGCCGGCCGATGAGCGGCCCAACTGAACCCCGGACGAGCTGATTTCTACTCAATCCCTGGCATATTCTGCGGACTTACCGGTGATCTTGAGTGAAAGCCCCGGCGTTCACGCCGGGGATGAAACGCATCTCAAAACTTCTCTGACGTGTACTTTAGAGCGGACGTTGTTGCTGCTCGATGTGCTGATGGATGATCGCCAACGGCGCCCCTCCGCGCGATGCGGAGAAGCCTGAGGGCGAACACAGGTGCCCGTGCATGATGGCGCGGTTGATCCAGCCGGTGAACTCTCCCCCAGCCTTCGGCCGGGAGGTGCCCCCAGCCGTATCCGACGGGCGGGGACGCCCTTGAGGCTGTTGACCAGCTTGGAGACGGCGACCTTGGGCGGGTAGTGCACCAGCAGGTGCACGTGATCCTTCTCTCCGATGAACTCCTTCAACTCCGCCTCGAAGCTGGCGCACACCTTCCGCATGATCTCTTCGCAGCGTGTCGGCATCGCGTCGTTGAACACCCCGCGCCGGTACTTCGTCACGAAGACCACATGCGCGTGCATCGCCGAAACGGACGTGTCTGCCACGCCTTGGTCATTCCGCTCATCGATGGGATCACATCGCAGTAGTGTCATGGTTTGTGCAGCTCCGCTACAACTACCGGGCCTACCCGGACGCCGCCCAGCGTCGTGCGCTGGCGCAGGCGTTCGGGTGCGCCCGGGTGGTGTGGAACGCCTGCCTGCGCGACCGCAGGCAGGCGCACGCGGCGGGACTGCCGTACGTGACGTCGGCGGAGCTGTCCCGGCTTCGCATCACCCAGGCCAAGCACACCGAGGAACGAGCCTGGCTCGCCGACGTGTCGGCGGTCGTCCTGCAACAGTCCCTACGGGATCTGGACACCGCCTACAAGAACTTCTTCGACAGCCTCAAGGGCAAGCGGCAGGGCCGGAAGGCCGGCCCGCCCCGCTACAAGTCGAAGAAGGACACCCGCCAGTCGATCCGCCTCAACACCAACGCCTTCTCCCTCCAGGCGGGCGGCACGGTGTACGTGGCCAAGGTCGGCAACCTCAAGGTCAAGTGGTCCCGCCGGCTCCCGGCCGCGCCCACGTCCCTGACCGTCACCAAGGACAGCTGTGGCCGCTACTTTTTGAGCTTCGTCGTGGACACCGAACCGAGTCTCCTCCCCGAGCTGGACACCGACGCCGGTCTCGACCTCGGACTGTCCGCCTTCGCGGTCCTGTCCGACGGCAGCAGGATCGACAGCCCGCGCTTCCTGCGCCGGGCGGAGAAGAAACTCAAGCGTCTTCAACGGGACCTGTGCCGCAAGCAGAAGGGTTCGAAGAACCGGGCCAAGGCCCGCCTCAAGGTCGCACGCCAGCACGCCAGGGTGGCCGACCGGCGCCGGGACTTCCACCACAAGGCATCCACACGGATCATCCGCGACAATCAAGCGGTGTATGTGGAAGACCTCGCGGTGGCCGGCCTGGGCCGCACCCGGCTCGCCAAGTCCGTGCACGACGCGGGCTGGTCCGCGTTCGTCGGCATGCTGGAGTACAAGGCGCTCAAACACGGCCGCACCTTCGCCAAGGTGGACCGCTTCTTTCCCTCCTCCCAGGTCTGCTCGGCCTGCGGATTTCGGGACGGTCCCAAGCCCCTGCACGTCCGCGAGTGGACGTGCGGCCAGTGCGGCACCGTGCACGACCGCGACCACAACGCAGCCCGCAACGTTCTCTTCGAAGGACGCCGTATCGTCGCCGCCGGACGGGCGGAGACACCAAACGCCTGCGGAGCGCCGGTAAGACGGGTACACGTGCCCGCGCAGCGCAGTGAAGCAGGAAGCCCCCGGAAGGGCCAGACGACCCAGGCCGGAACCCTCGCCCTTTAGGGCGAGGAGCACGTCAACGTAGCGGAGCCGACGGCCGCACAGGTCGACGCGACCGGAACAACAGAGGATTGAGGCAGGTCCCCCCCCACGTGACGAACCCTCACATGTCGTCCCACCAGGCACCGTCCCGCGAGGAACTGGACGCGCTGAGGCAGCGCTACCGCTCCGAGCGCGAGCGACGCGTACGCCCGGACGGCGCCACCCAGTACCAGGCCCCCGAAGCCGAGTTCGGCTACTACGCCGCCGACCCGTACGTGGCGGAGACGGCCGAGCGCGAGCCGTTGCACGACACCGTCGACGTCGCCGTGGTCGGCGGCGGGTTCGGCGGCATCCTCGCCGGGGCGCGGATGCGGCAGCGGGGCGTGCAGTCCGTCCGCGTCGTCGAGACGGGCGGCGACTTCGGGGGCACCTGGTACTGGAACCGGTACCCGGGCATCCACTGCGACATCGAGTCGCACGTGTACCTGCCGATGCTCGACGAGACCGGGTACGTCCCGGAGTGGAAGTACGCCCCCGGCGAGGAGATCCGCCGCCACGCGGTGCGCGTCGCCCGGCAGTTCGACCTCTACGAGCACGCCCTGTTCTCCACGTCGGTCACCTCACTGACCTGGGACGAGGCCGGCGAGACATGGCTCGTGACCACCGATCGCGGCGACGCGTTCCGGGCCACGTACGTCGTCACCTCCACCGGTACCCTGTCCACGCCGAAGCTCCCCGGGATCCCCGGCATCCAGGACTTCAAGGGGCACACCTTCCACACCTCGCGCTGGGACTACGTCTACACCGGCGGCACCCCGGACGGCGGCATGACCGGCCTCGCGGACAAGCGGGTGGGCGTCGTCGGCACCGGCGCCACCGGCATCCAGGCCATCCCGATGCTGGCCGAGGACGCCGCGCACGTCTACGTCTTCCAGCGCACCCCTTCCACCGTGGACGTCCGCGCCAACCGCCGCACCAGCGCCCAGGACGTCGGCGCCGACCGCGAGGGCTGGGCGCGCGAGCGCCGCGAGAACTACCTCCGCATCGTCTCCGGCGAACCGGCCGACGAGGACCTCGTCGCCGACCGCTGGACCGAGTCGGCCGGCCTCCTGGAGAAGCTCCTGCCGAGCTTCCGTCGCCAGGACGACCGGGAGGCCTTCGAAGCGGCCTACGAGGCGGCCGACGCCGTAAAGATGAACGAACTCCGCACCCGTGTGGAGGAGACCGTCACCGACCCGGACACGGCGGAGAAGCTCAAGCCCTGGTACCGGTACGCCTGCAAGCGCCCCACCTTCTCCGACCGGTACTACCCGGCCTTCAACCGCGCCAACGTCACCCTGGTCGACACCGCCGACACCCACGGCATCGAGCGCATCACCGAAACCGGCGTGGTCGTCGGCGACACGGCCTACGACCTCGACTGCCTGATCTTCGCCACGGGCTTCTCCGTCGGCACCTCGGGCGTCGTCTCCGGCAAGCTCCCCGTCCACGGCCGGGGCGGCACCCAACTCCTGCGCGTCTGGGCGCGGCAGGGCCCGCGCACCCTGCACGGCTTCACCAGCAACGGCTTCCCGAACCTGATCCAGATGGGGTCCCTGCAGAACGCCAGCAGCGTCAACTTCACCCACATCCTGGACGAACAGGCCGTCCACGCGGCCGCGTTGGTCGCCGCGGCCGAAGCGGCGGACGCGCTCGTCGAACCGTCCCGAGAGACCGAGGACGCCTGGCTCGCCACCCTGGCCGAGGACGCCCCCGACCACGAGTGGTTCCACGCCGACTGCACCCCCGGCTACTACAACCGCGAAGGCCGGGGCCGCCCCAACGGCCCCACCGCCTACCCCCACGGCGCCCACGCTTTCCACCGACTCCTGAGGCGCTGGCGCGAAGACTCGATGAGCGAGATCCTCCAGCCGAGGGCACCGGCTCGGGACCGGTAGGCCGACTCCGGTGAGGGACGCCCGGCGTGGATTCCGGCGCCGACAGCCGGGCTCCTGACGGTCGCACAACTCAAAGAAAGCTTTAGTTCTGTGCGCGGCATCGTCCTGGAACTCAAGGTCCCGTCCCACTGCGGGTCCGGGAGCGGACGCCTTGCTGAAAAGCGTGCCCTTGTGTCGGGTGGGGAATTCGAGGACCTTCCTCAGCGGAAAGGAGTTCGCGCACCTGCTACGACGAGTGCCGCGGTGATCGCTGACGGGGCCTGGTGGCGGCCTGGGGCGGTGTCTGTGGCAGGCTGCGGATCATGGGGTGGTCGTTCAAGGTGCATGGCGGTGTCGCGGCCGGGCTGGGCGCTGTTCTGCTGGTACTGGCCGGGCTCACCTTGCTGCCAGGAGTCCTGCCGCTGGCCAAGACGGGATGGCTGCTGGCACTGAGCGCCGTATTGTTCTTCCCGATCGTCATATCCGCTGTGGTGCGCCTCTTCCTGGCACGCGTGGACAAGGACTTGGCCTGGCAGGCTTTCCGGTGTTTCCCCGGCTGGGTGCAGGCGGGGCTCGCGGTACTGGTCCTGTCGGGGGTGGGGATGACGTTCTTCGGTAAGGGGCAGGAGGGGAACCTGCAGGCCGCCGAGGTGAAGGGCGGGCGGTACTTCGCCTTCGACACCACGCCGTACGCACGCGGCACGGTCGAGCTCTCCTACGAGCAGTACCAGGTCGTCCTGGAGGCCGATCGGCGCGTCTGGATCACGGTCTCAGGCGCGCTCTTCGTCGGCGCCGCGTACGCCGTCCTGGTGGCCGGTGAGCTGCGCCGGGCGGATCGTGGCGCTGCGTCGTCGAGGTAAGTGGTGGCGGGTCCCGTCGTACGGGGGCGGCGGCGGGACCACGCCATGGTGTCGCGGCGGTCGGTGCGGGGCTTTCAGGCGCGCAGTTCCGCCAGCACCGCGTCCGTGAACGGCGGCCACGCCTCGACCGCCCAGGGGCCGAAGGCGCGGTCGGTCAGGGCGACGCAGGCGACGCCCGCCGCCGGGTCGATCCACAGGAACGTGCCCGACTGGCCGAAGTGGCCGACGGTGCGGGGCGAGGAGGAGCCGCCCGTCCAGTGCGGGGACTTGGCGTCGCGGATCTCGAAGCCGAGGCCCCAGTCGTTGGGGTTCTGGTGGCCGTAGCCCGGCAGGACGCCCTTGGTGCCCCGGTACTGGACCGTCATCGCCTCGGCGACGGTCCGCGGGTCCAGCAGGCGCGGGGCCTGTACCTCGGCGGCGAAGCGCAGCAGGTCGTCCACGGTGGACGTGCCGTCCTTCGCCGGGGAGGCGGCGCCCTCCAGGGACGTCGACGTCATTCCCAGCGGCTCCAGCACCGCCTGCCGCAGGTACTCGGCGAACGGGATGTCCGTCGCCTTCGCGATGTGGTCCCCGAGCTGCTCGAACCCGGCGTTGGAGTACAGGCGGCGCTCACCGGGGGCGGAGGTCACCCGGTGCTCGTCGAAGGCGAGGCCGGAGGTGTGGGCGAGGAGGTGGCGGACCGTCGAGCCCTCGGGACCGGCCGGTTCGTCCAGCTCGATCGCGCCCTCCTCGTACGCCACGAGCGCCGCGTACGCCGCGAGCGGCTTGGTGACCGAGGCGAGGGGGAAGCGGTGGCCGGTGGGGCCGTGGGTGCCCAGGACGGTGCCGTCCGCCCGGACGACACCCGCCGCGGCGGTGGGAACCGGCCAGTTCTCGATCAACGCGAGGCTCTTGAGCGACATGCCTTCGAGGGTATGCGCTCACAGCCGCAGCTCGAGCAACGGGTCCGGCCTCCGGGCGAAGCCCAGGGAGGCGTACAGGGGCTCGGCCTGCGCGGACGCCGTGAGGCGGACACGGCGGACGCCGTGCTCCCGGAACCACTCCAGGAGCGCCTCCATGCACGCCCGCGCACACCCCTGACGGCGGGCGTCCGGGGCGGTGGCGACGCTGAAGACATAGCCGTCGGTGCCGTGCGGGTTGTGCGCGCCGCCGATGCGGTACTCGATCGTGCCGGCCACCAGCGCCGACAGCCCGTCCCGTTCCGGACGGTCCACGACGAACGCCGCGAACGGGCCGTCCGGCTCGGCGAGCTTCGCGCGCAGCACCGGCAGCGCGTCGGCGTGCCAGTCCGTGGCGGGGGAGGAACGGGCCATCGAGTCGATCATCACCTGACGCAGGCGCAGCACTTCCTCCGCGTCCCCGGGCACCGCACGGCGTACACGCACACGAGTCATGGCCGGCATGCTATTCGGCCGGGACGCCCGCCTTCTCGCCGTTTTCCCGCCGGCCGTGCTTGCCTGGAGTGCGCTCCAGGGATCTAGCGTGGAGGGTATGACGGTGACGGAGACCACGGGTGAGAGCACGGGCGCCAGGACCGACACCTGCGCCGGGCCGCCGCAGCGCGACCGGCGGCCGGACGGCGCGGACAAGTACACGATCAGCGAGGTGGCCGCCCTCAGCGGGCTGAGCGCACACACCCTGCGCTGGTACGAGCGCATCGGGCTGATGCCGCACATCGACCGGTCGCACACCGGCCAGCGCCGCTACAGCAACCGCGACCTCGACTGGCTCGCCCTCGTCGGCAAGCTCCGCCTGACCGGGATGCCGGTCGCGGACATGGTCCGGTACGCGGAGATGGTGCGGGAGGGCGACCACACCTACGCCGACCGCTTCGACCTCCTCAAGGCGACCCGCGAGGACGTGGTGGCCCGGATCGCGGAGCTCCAGGGCACCCTCGCCGTGCTCGACCGGAAGATCGGCTTCTACGCGGACGCCGGCCGCGCCCTGGCGTCGGAGAGGGCCCGTTGAGCGACGGCGGTACCGAAGGGCTGGGCGGTGCACACTGACGGTCCCTCTGCTCGACCGGCGCTCATCCGTGAAGGCCGTGAACACCGTGCCGCACAGTGCTCACGGTTTCGCCGACGAGGCGCCCGCCGGGCGGCCTGGATGCGGCGGCGCCCGCGAGCCATCCCGGCCGCGGACCTCGCCGCGGACCCGGCGGGGTGCCCCGCCCAGGGCGTCTAAAGCTCCGCCAGCAACTCCGCCTTCTTCACGGAGAACTCCTCGTCCGTCACCAGTCCCGCCTGGTGCAGTTCCCCGAGGTGGCGTATGCGGTCGGCGATGTCCGCGGGGTCGCGGCGCACGGCGGCCGCGGCCACCGCGGGCACCGGCGTGGACGTGCGCGCCGCCGCGAGGACGGCCGCCGCGAACGGCAGTGACTCGTGCACGGGCCCGTAGCCGAGCCCGAACACCACGGCCGCCGGATCCTGGTCGGCGTGCGGGGGCTGGGCGGGCTCGTCGCGGCGCAGCAGCCGCAGATGCCCTTCGAAGACCTCCGGGGAGCGCCACTCCACGCCACACAACTCCCCGATGGAGAAGCGCTGGTCGCCGGCCTTCCACTTCGCGGACGAGGCACCCGTCCAGAACCAGCGGAAGGAGACCGTGGTCCCGTCGAAGGCGGCCCTTCCGTCGTACGCCTTGAACCGCAGCGGCGCCTCGGGGGGCGGTACCAGGTGGCGCTCGGCGGGACCCGACTCGGTGAGCAGGGCGAGGAGTTCGCCGGCGTAGTACTCGGCGAGCGTCCCGCGTTCGGCGGGCAGCACGAGCCGGTAGGGGTCGCAGCTGTCCTTCAGCTGCCCGGCCGCCGCCTCCATCAGCGGGTCGGCGCCGGGCCGCGGCTCGATGCGCAGCACGACGGTGCCGCGTCTGCCGGGGGTCAGCGTCACTCCGGCGATGGCCTCCAGGGGGATGCGGCGCTCCCCGAGTGCCTGAAACAACTTGGGTGTTCTGATCCCCCTTTCGTACCGGATGAGCACGGAGTCGGACTCGAACTCCCAGGCAGCGTGAAATCCGGCCAGTACGTCACCCATACGGCTCATCGTATGCGGCACGAGCTTTTTCGTCCCCTCCCCGTGCGTACCGCAGTTCCTCCGTTCTCTACGCGCGTCCCGATGCGGCGGCGTGGGACAAACCCGCCCGGCATACGCCGTTCTCGTGTGCGCAGTCCACCGCACGGTATGCGCCAACGCCGATCTCGGCGAAGTTGCGCAGGCTGTCGGTGCCCGGCACGAAGTACCCGCTGTGTCCCCGGGCCTCACGCGCCGACAACACGCGCGCTCCGAAGGCCGAGGACACCGGGTCGGCCCCGTGTCCCAGCCCGCCGACCTCCAGGTAGGGCACGTCCTGGATCCAGTCGTCGGCGTCCCGCATCGCCCACACCCGTGCGTGGGTGCGCAGGTCGGTGACCGTCTCGGCCCGCATGCCGGGACTGCCGGCCACCGCTATGTCGGTCACCCGGCCGGGCAGCGTGGGCGCGGCGAGCCCGCACACCACGGAGCCGTAGCTGTGGCAGAACAGGGAGACGCGGGCCTCGCCGGGCAGGGCGCGCAGCAGCGAGCCGAGGCGTGCCGCGCCGTCCTCGGCGCGCATCGCCATCGCCGACTCCATGCCGAGCCCGCTGGGCGCGGTGTAGTCGGCCCAGGCGATCACGGCGGTACGGGTCGAGGGAGCCGCCGTGTGCTCGGCCGCGTAGAGCGACTGGGCCATGCCGACGGGCGCCGCATAGCGACGATAGGTGCGCTGGAAGGTGAGCAGGTCGGTGTCGACGCCGGGGACGACGACCGAGACCCGCTCGGCCTTGCGCAGGTTGCCGAACACCTCGGCGACCCGGCCGGGGCCCGACGGGTCGAAGGCGAGGATCTGGCGGCCGGGGCTCATCAGGGCCGTGAAGCGGTTCATCCGGCGGCCCGCCTGGTGCTGCCCGGCGGGCGTGAGCCGTTTGTCGCGCATCCGTTCCCGCTCGACCTCGCGGGCCTGCCCCAGCGCGATGCGGTTGGCGCGGTAGCGCAGCGTGGCCGGGGCGCCGTTCATGTTGCCGACCGCGAGCGGGAAGCGGTGGGCGAGGCCCACCCGTTGCGCCTTCGTGAGGGAGGCGAAGAACCGGGCCAGTTCGGCGGGCGCGGACTCGGGGTCGGGCAGCCGGTGGCCTCCTGTGCGCCCCTGCTCCCAGGCGATGAGCGAGGCCGGGAGCGGTGCCGTGTCCCGCTGCCGGCGCAGTGCCGTCCAGCCGGTGGTCGCCAGCATCACGAAGACGACGGCCAGTGCGAGGAGCGCACGCCACACGTTCAGTTGCGGGGTGGTGTCGAAGGAAGTCACTGACAGGACACACTAGGAGAACGAGAGGGTCTCGCGTCAATCGTGTGACGAGTATCACGTTTCGCTGCGTCGATGTGTGAGCAGGGGTCAACCGGCTGTGGGCCGGGTGCCGTTCCAGGGCCCCGCCAGGACGGGCCCCAGCTGGTCCAGGTGGGCCGTCATCAGCTCGCGCAGGGCGGCGAGGTCGGCGTCCCCGGCGGACCAGGACCGTTCCGCCACCCGGACCACGCCGCAGACCGCGGCCACCAGGATGCGCGGCCGGGGGTCGGTGTCCAGGTCGACGCCCTCGCGGCCGGCGATCACGCGGGCCAGCCGCTCCTCCAGTTCGCTCGAGCGCCGCAGATGGGCGGCGAGCAGCGCGGGCGTCGACTCGATCACCCGGTACACCCGCAGGTGCAGCTCCAGCGGCACGACCTGCTCGACGACCTCGTTGATGCCGTCCCAGCTCTCCCGCAGGGCGCCGCGGAGCACGTCCAGCGGCGGCTCGCCGGGTGGGCGCCCCCGTACGGCGTCGACGACGAGGGACTCCGCGAGGTGCGGGACGTAGAACGCGACCTCCTCCTTGCTGGCGAAGTAGCGGAAGAAGGTGCGCTGCGAGACGTGGACGGCCGCCGCGATGTCGTCGACCGTCGTCCCCTCGTAGCCGCGGGCCGCGAACAGCTCCAGGGAGGACCGGACCAGCGCGTCGCGGGTGAGCCGTTTCCTGCGTTCCCGCAGACCCGGCGCCGGCACCGCACCGACGACGGTCCCGACCGTCTCCATCGTTCCTCCCGTAGCTCTCCGGATCGATTCCCCGGCGGTTCCCCATGGCTTCCCTGAAGCCTTTGCAGAACCGTTCTCCCAGTTCAGGCTATACGGGCATGTCGACCGGGTTACTGATCGGTGAATTGGTTTGTCAACTGTCAGTGGCTGTCATTAGCCTCGAAGGCATGACTAGTCAGACCACCATCGACGCGACGGGACCCGGGGACAGGACCCCTCCGGACACCCCGTCGGACGCGGCACCCGGCAGAGGGCTGCGCGGCCATCCCTGGCTCACCCTCTTCACCGTCGCCGTCGGCGTCATGATGGTGGCCCTCGACGGCACCATCGTCGCCATCGCCAACCCCGTCATCGCCAGGGACCTGGGCGCCAGTTTCGCCGAGGTCCAGTGGATCACCAACGCGTACTTCCTCGCCCTCGCGGTCTCCCTGATCACCGCGGGCAAGCTCGGTGACCGGTTCGGCCACCGGCAGACCTTCCTCATCGGTGTCGTCGGCTTCGCCGCCGCCTCGGGCGCGATCGGCCTGTCCGACAGCATCGCGTCGGTCATCGTCTTCCGTGTCCTGCAGGGTCTGTTCGGCGCGCTGCTGATGCCGGCCGCGCTGGGCCTGCTGCGGGCGACCTTCCCGGCCGAGAAGCTCAACATGGCCATCGGTATCTGGGGCATGGTCATCGGCGCCTCCACCGCCGGCGGCCCGATCCTCGGCGGCGTCCTCGTCGAGCACGTCAGCTGGCAGTCGGTCTTCTACATCAACGTCCCGGTCGGCGTCATCGCGCTCGCCCTCGGCGTGTGGATCCTGCTCGACCACCGCGCGGAGAACCGCCCGCACTCCTTCGACGTGCCCGGCATCGGCCTGCTGTCCGGCGCGATGTTCTGCCTCGTCTGGGCGCTGATCAAGGCCCCCGAGTGGGGCTGGGGAGACCTGAAGACCTGGGGGTTCATCGCCGTCTCGGTGGTGCTTTTCGTGGTCTTCGCGTTCTGGGAGAAGAAGGTCAAGGAGCCGCTGATCCCGTTGGCGATGTTCCGCTCCGTCCCGCTGTCCGCGGGTGTCGTGCTGATGGTCCTCATGGCCATCTCCTTCATGGGCGGCCTGTTCTTCGTCACCTTCTACCTGCAGAACGTGCACGGCCTGAGCCCGGTCGACGCCGGTCTGCACCTGCTGCCGCTCACCGGCATGATGATCGTCGGCTCCCCGCTGGCCGGCGTGGTCATCACCAAGGCCGGCCCGCGCATCCCGCTGGCCGGCGGCATGGCCTTCACCGCGCTCGCCATGTTCGGTGTCTCCACGCTCCAGAAGGACACCGGCAGTGCCGTGATGTCGCTCTGGTTCGCCCTGCTGGGCCTCGGCCTGGCGCCCGTCATGGTCGGCGCCACCGAGGTCATCGTGGGCAACGCGCCACTGGAGCTCTCCGGTGTCGCCGGTGGTCTCCAGCAGTCCGCCATGCAGGTCGGCGGCAGCCTCGGTACGGCCGTGCTGGGCGCGGTGATGGCCTCCAAGGTCGACAGCGACCTCGCGGACAACTGGGCGGACGCGGGACTCCAGCCGCTCACCCCGGAACAGGCCGCGCAGGCCGCCGAGGCCGTCCAGGTCGGTGTGGCCCCGGTGAGCGAGCAGATGCCCCCGGACATGGTCGCGACGGTCACCGACGTGGCGCACGACACCTTCCTCTCCGGCATGAGCATGGCTTCCCTGGTCGCCACCGGAGTCGCCGTCGTGGCGGTGGGCGTCGCCTTCCTCGCCAAGCGCGGTGAGAACGCGGAGGCCGGCGCGGGCGTCGGCCACATCTGACGGATCCGGGGACCGGGTTCGCTCATCAGGGTGAACCGACGTGACGGTCCCTCCCGTTCGGAGGGCATCGCAGGTCACAGTGGGTCATGTCCTCCGTAGGGCCTGGAGGATGCCGGCTGCGGCGCGCTGCTGGAGGGGGGCGGCGCGCAGGCAGCGGCTTGCTCGTCCGCGCTTCGGAGGCATTCACGCTCCGGGTGGGGGTACCCGCATGTCGAACCCCACTACAACCCCAACCAACCCCGGGGTTCAGGGAGTTGATGATGGCGAGCTTCTCGAACGGCACGCGCAGGCACCCCCGCTCACGTGGCCGGACGTGGTCACGGACCGGGCCGGATCGCGCGACGCTCGGAATCATCGGAGTCATCTGCGCGGTCGCCGGTTTCTTCGTGCTGGGGATCGTCCTCGGCCCGGTGGCGATCGTCTGCGGCTGGCTTGCCATGGGCCGCAGTTGGGCCGGGTCCCGCCCGGTCCCGGCGCTGGTCGCCCTGGTCCTGGGCGCCATCGACACGCTGCTGGCGATCATCTGGCTGGCTTCGGCCACCGGCTCGGGCTACGGAGTGTTCTGACGACCCGGGAGATCCGGGTCCGGACGGAGGACTCCGGGTCCGGACGGAGGAAGGCCCGGCGGCGGTACGGATGCCTCCGGGACGGAATGGGGGTGGGCCTCCGGTGATTCGCCGGAGGCCCTTCCTCATGCGCCCTGCGCCGTGTGAGGCGCTCCGTGCCCGTGGGCGGTGTCCGACGTCCGTCGGGGCGGGTGGATGCTGTCCGTCGCGGCGTCAGGCGTCGCCGCCGGCCGTGCCCGGTTCGGCTGCCACCACGTCCAGCAGCTGATAGCGGTCGATGGCCTGCTTCAGCACGGACCGGTCGATGTGCCCCTCGCGGGCCAGCTCCGTCAGCACCCCCACCACGATCGACTGCGCGTCGATGTGGAAGAACCGCCGGGCCGCCCCGCGCGTGTCGGCGAAGCCGAAGCCGTCCGCGCCCAGCGACTGGTACGTCCCCGGCACCCAGCGCGCGATCTGGTCCGGCACCGAGCGCATCCAGTCCGACACCGCCAGGACCGGCCCCTGCGCCGAGGACAGCTTCCGGGTGACGTACGGCACCCGCTGCTCCTCCTCCGGGCCCAGCAGGTTGTGCCGCTCGCAGTCCACGGCCTCGCGCCGCAGCTCGTTCCAGGAGGTCGCCGACCAGACGTCGGCCCGCACGTCCCACTCCTCGGCGAGGATCCGCTGCGCATCGAGGGCCCAGGGCACCGCGACACCGGAGGCCAGGATCTGCGCGGGGAGCGAGCCCGCGGTGCCCTCACGGAAGCGGTACAGGCCCTTGAGGATGCCGTCCACGTCCACGTTCTCCGGCTCGGCCGGATGCTGGATGGGCTCGTTGTAGACGGTCAGGTAGTAGAAGACGTCCTCGCCGTGCGGGTGCTGCTCGTCGCCGCCGTACATCCGGCGCAGACCGTCCTGCACGATGTGCGCGATCTCGAACCCGAAGGCCGGGTCGTAGGCGACGCACGCCGGGTTCGTGGACGCCAGCAGCTGCGAGTGGCCGTCCGCGTGCTGAAGGCCCTCACCGGTCAGGGTCGTACGCCCCGCGGTCGCGCCGAGGACGAAACCGCGCGCCAGTTGGTCGCCCATCTGCCAGAACTGGTCACCGGTGCGCTGGAAACCGAACATCGAGTAGAAGACGTACACCGGGATCAGCGGCTCGCCGTGTGTGGCGTACGCCGAGCCGGCCGCGATCAGCGAGGCCGTGCAGCCGGCCTCGGAGATGCCGTCGTGCAGCATCTGCCCGTTCGGCGCCTCCTTGTACGCGAGCAGTAGATCCCGGTCCACGGACTCGTACTTCTGCCCCAGCGGGTTGTAGATCTTCGCGCTCGGGAAGAGCGAGTCCATGCCGAACGTGCGGTACTCGTCCGGCGCGATCAGTACGAACCGTTTGCCGATCTCCTTGTCCCGCATGAGGTCCTTGAGGAGTCGGACAAAGGCCATGGTCGTCGCGATGGACTGCTGACCCGATCCCTTCTTCACGTTCGCGTACGTCTTGTCGCCGGGCAGCACGAGCGGCTTGGAGCGCACCACGCGCGTCGGCACATACCCGCCGCAGGACTTGCGGCGGTCGTGCATGTACTGGATCTCCTCCGAGTCGCGGCCCGGGTGGTAGTACGGCGGCAGGCCGGACTCCAGGTCCTTGTCGGCGATCGGCAGGTGCAGGCGGTCCCGGAAGCCCTTGAGGTCGTCGACCGTCAGCTTCTTCATCTGGTGCGTGGCGTTGCGGCCCTCGAAGTTCGGGCCCAGTGTCCAGCCCTTGACCGTCTTGGCGAGGATCACCGTCGGCTGGCCCTTGTGGTCCAGGGCCGCCTTGTACGCCGCGTAGATCTTCCGGTGGTCGTGACCGCCGCGGCCCAGGTACAGGATCTGGTCGTCGGTCATGTTCTCGACCATGGCGCGCAGCCGGTGGTCGTCACCGAAGAAGTGGTTGCGGATGTACGCCCCGGACTCGGTGGCGTACGTCTGGTACTGGCCGTCCGGCGTGGTGTTCATCCGGTTGACCAGTACGCCGTCCCGGTCCTGGGCGAGCAGCGGGTCCCAGGAACGGTCCCAGACCAGCTTGATCACGTTCCAGCCGGCACCCCGGAAGACCGACTCCAGCTCCTGGATGATCTTGCCGTTGCCGCGCACCGGCCCGTCCAGGCGCTGCAGGTTGCAGTTGACGACGAAGGTCAGGTTGTCCAGGTTCTCGCGGGCCGCGAGCGTCAGCTGGCCCAGCGACTCCGGCTCGTCCATCTCGCCGTCGCCGAGGAACGCCCACACGTGTGACTTCGAGGTGTCGACGATGCCGCGCGCCTGCATGTAACGGTTCATCCGGGCCTGGTAGATCGCGCCGATCGGGCCGAGGCCCATCGACACGGTCGGGAACTCCCAGAAGTCCGGCATCGAACGCGGGTGGGGGTAGGACGACAACGCTTCGGGCGCCTTCGACTTCTCCTGCCGGAAGCCGTCCAGCTGCCGCTCGCTGAGCCGGTCCAGCAGGTACGCGCGCGCGTAGATGCCCGGCGAGGCGTGGCCCTGGAAGAAGACCTGGTCGCCGCCGTCGCCCCCGTCCTTGCCGCGGAAGAAGTGGTTGAAACCCACGTCGTAGAGCGACGCCGAGGAGGCGAAGGTGGCGATGTGGCCGCCGACGCCGATCCCGGGCCGCTGTGCGCGCGAGACCATCACCGCCGCGTTCCAGCGGGTCGCGTTGAGGATCTTGCGCTCGATCTCCTCGTTGCCCGGGAAGAACGGCTCCGCGCGGGTGGGGATCGTGTTCACATAGTCCGTGCTGCGCATCTCGGGCACGGCCACGCGCCGCTCGCGGGCCCGCTCGATCAGGCGCAGCATCAGGTAGCGGGCCCGCTCCCGGCCGCGCTCGTCGACGGCGGCGTCGAGGGAATCGAGCCACTCCTGGGTTTCCTCGGGGTCGAAGTCAGGGACCTGACTCGGAAGGCCACCAATGATGATCGGGGTGCGATCGGATGCGGAAGCCACGCTGTTCCTTACCTGTCGAAGGGCCGTGAGGAGGCCGCTGCTTCACTGATGCAGCCGGGTCTGCGCGCTCCCCATGGTCCACCCCGGGGCCGCACACGTCATCTCTACCGATAGGTAACCCGCACGCGACACCGGTACGGTGGCGTACGGAGCGAATCTCGGATTCATGCGAGTCTCGTACCCGTATACAGTTCCCAAACGCCCATTCGGGGCACAAAGGTGTGGTGTGAGTCACTGTGGACCAGGATGATGTGCCTGGAGTTGCGGTGACCCGGTCAGGATCGTCACCGTTTAGGCGGTCCGGACGGCCGGGTACTTGCGCGATCCGCCCCGCCCGTGTGGACTACGGCCAACGCCGCGCGCCCGCGCGTGGCTGAGATATTCCCAAACCATGATCAGGAGGCAACCCGTGAGCGCGACCGCGGACCACGCGGAGGAGCGGACGAACCCTGCCGCCAGGCTGGGGTTCCAGCCCGGGCAGGTGGTCCAGGAGATCGGCTACGACGACGACGTCGACCAGGAGCTCCGCGAGGCCATCGAGGGCGTCATCGAGAGCGACCTTGTCGACGAGGACTACGACGACGTGGCTGACGCCGTTGTGCTTTGGTTCCGCGACGACGACGGCGACCTGACGGACGCGCTGGTGGACGCCGGCACGTACATCGAGGAAGGCGGGGCGATTCTGCTCCTCACGCCGAAGACCGGCCGTTCGGGATACGTGGAGCCGAGTGACATCTCGGAAGCCGCGACCACGGCCGGCCTGACCGCCGCCAAGGGCGTCAGCGTCGGCAAGGACTGGAGTGGCAGCCGACTGGCCACACCCAAGGCGGCCAAGTCCCGGAGGTAGCAGGGGCGACGGCACTGCCCCCACGGGCAGCCGTACCCCGTTTTCAACCGGACGGGCTGATCAGCTCAGCCCGTCCGGGCCATTGTCGTCCCCCTTGAGTAGGCTGTTCCCAGGGAACAGAACCGGGCGCAGCACCCCCGAAGGGACGAACCAGGCGATGGCGATCCAGGTCGGCGACCAGGCTCCCGACTTCGAGCTCAAGGACAACCACGGTGCGCCCGTACGGCTGTCCGACCACCGAGGCCGTCAGAACGTGGTGCTCGTCTTCTACCCCTTCGCCTTCACCAGCGTGTGCACCGACGAGCTGCGCGCCCTGCGCGACGGCCGAGGCCGCCTCGCCGACCGCGACACGCACCTGCTCGCCGTCTCCACCGACTCCATCCACACCCTGCGCGTCTTCGCCGAGCAGGAGGGTCTGGAGTACCCCCTGCTGTCGGACTTCTGGCCGCACGGGGACGTCTCGCGCGCCTACGGCGTCTTCGACGCCGGCAAGGGCTGCGCCGTACGGGGGACCTTCGTCATCGACCGGGAGGGCCTCGTACGGTGGACGGTCGTCAACGCGCTGCCCGACGCACGCGACCTGAACGACTACGTCAAGGCGCTCGACACGCTATGAGCACGCCCGACAGCGACGATTCCTCGGCCCCGGGGCCTGCGGTGGCCGGGAACCCATTACTAGGATCGAATCGTTGATCCGACATCCGACGCACGAGGGGGCTTCCTGCCCCCGGACATCAAGGGAGGACTCGTGGGAGTCAGCCTCAGCAAGGGCGGCAACGTATCGCTGACCAAGGAGGCGCCGGGCCTGACCGCGGTCATCGTCGGACTGGGGTGGGACGTCCGCACCACGACCGGCAGCGACTTCGACCTGGACGCCAGCGCCCTGTTGGTGAACAACACGGGCAAGGTCGGCAGCGACGCCGACTTCGTCTTCTTCAACAACCTCAAGAGCCCGGACGGCTCGGTCGAGCACACCGGCGACAACCTCACCGGTGAGGGCGAGGGCGACGACGAGCAGGTCAAGGTCAACCTCGCGGGTGTCCCCGCCGGGGTCGAGAAGATCGTCTTCCCGGTGTCGATCTACGACGCCGAGAACCGCCAGCAGTCCTTCGGCCAGGTGCGCAACGCGTTCATCCGCGTCGTCAACCAGGCCGGCGGCGCCGAGATCGCCCGCTACGACCTGTCCGAGGACGCCTCCACCGAGACCGCCATGGTCTTCGGAGAGCTGTACCGGCACGGCGCCGAGTGGAAGTTCCGCGCCATCGGCCAGGGCTACGCCTCCGGTCTGCGCGGCATCGCGCAGGACTTCGGCGTCAACGTCTGAGACGCTCGCGTCCCGGGCGTTCCCGCCCGGGTCCGGCCGTCTCGCACGGCTGTCCCGTCCGGCGCCGCACGGTTTACGTGCGGCGCCGGACGTGCAGGACCACCTGAGAAGCTGTTGTCCCACCCCTTTCCGGGGCTGGGGAGCCTGGCACCGCCGCCTCCGGCGTTGCCGTCGGTCGCCGACGCTCGCGTCGACTCCCTCCTCCGCCCTGGATCCGACGGCGCCAGGCTCCCCAGCCTGATCCGAAACCGGATGGGACAACAGCCTCCAAGAAACATCACCCGGGGAGGGACCAGCATCATGGGCGTCACGCTCGCCAAGGGAGGAAACGTCTCCCTGTCCAAGGCCGCACCGAACCTCACGCAGGTGTTGATCGGGCTCGGCTGGGACGCGCGCTCCACCACCGGAGCCCCCTTCGACCTCGACGCCAGCGCACTGATGTGCAGCGGCGGCCGGGTCATGGGGGACGAGTGGTTCATCTTCTACAACCAGCTCCACAGCCCGGACGGCTCGGTCGAGCACACCGGTGACAACCTCACCGGTGAGGGCGAGGGCGACGACGAGTCCTTGCTGGTCGACCTCTCCAAGGTGCCGGACCGGTGCGACAAGATTGTCTTTCCGGTCTCCATCCACCTGGCCGACGACCGCGGCCAGGCTTTCGGCCAGGTCAGCAATGCTTTCATCCGAGTCGTCAATCAAGCGGACGGTCAGGAACTCGCCCGCTACGACCTCTCGGAGGACGCCTCCACGGAAACCGCGATGATCTTCGGTGAGCTCTACCGCTATCAGGGGGAGTGGAAGTTCAGGGCGGTGGGCCAGGGGTACGCGTCCGGGCTGCGGGGCATCGCTCTAGACTTCGGAGTCAACGTTTCGTAAAGCCGACTACGGCAGCGGGGAGAGTCTCCTCCGGGGAACGTCCGGGGGAGCCCCCCACACATGATGGGGTAGCCAGTGGTTCTGAAAACCTTCGGCTGGTCGTTCGCGGTCACCGCGCTCGGCCTGGTCGCAGCGGTCCTCTTCGGGGGGTGGACCGCCTTGGGCATCGTGGCGATCCTCTCGATCCTCGAAATCTCGCTGTCCTTCGACAACGCGGTGGTCAACGCCGGAATCCTGAAGAAGATGAACGCCTTCTGGCAGAAGATCTTCCTCACCGTCGGCATCCTGATCGCCGTTTTCGGTATGCGACTGGTCTTCCCCGTCGTGATCGTCGCCATCAGTGCCTCGCTCGGTCCGATCGAGGCGGTCGATCTCGCCTTCAGTGACAAGGACCGCTACCAGCAGCTGGTCACCGACGCGCACCCGTCGATCGCCGCCTTCGGTGGCATGTTCCTGCTGATGATCTTCCTGGACTTCATCTTCGAGGACCGGGACGTCAAGTGGCTGACCTGGATCGAGCGTCCGCTGGCCAAGCTCGGCAAGGTCGACATGCTGTCGGTCTGCATCTCCCTGGTCGTCCTGCTGATCGCCTCCCTGACGGTCGGCGCCAACGCCTACCAGCACGGCGGCGTCCATGTCGACAAGGCGGAGACCGTTCTTCTCGCCGGTATCGGCGGTCTGATCACCTACATGATCGTGGGCGGGCTCTCCGGCTTCTTCGAGGACCGGCTCGAGGAGGAGGAGGAACGCGAGCACGAGGAGGAGCGGGCCGCGCGAGCCGGCAAGCCCAAGACGGCCCTCGCCATCAGCGGCAAGGCCGCGTTCTTCCTGTTCCTCTACCTCGAGGTCCTGGACGCGTCCTTCTCCTTCGACGGTGTGATCGGTGCCTTCGCCATCACCAACGACATCGTGCTGATGGCCCTGGGCCTGGGTATCGGCGCCATGTACGTCCGTTCGCTGACCGTCTACCTGGTCCGCCAGGGCACCCTCGACGAGTACGTCTACCTGGAGCACGGCGCGCACTACGCGATCGGCGCCCTCGCCGCGCTCCTGCTCGTCACGATCCAGTACGAGATCAACGAGATCATCACCGGCCTCATCGGTGTCGTCCTGATCGGCCTGTCCTTCTGGTCCTCCGTGCGCCGCAACAAGGCCCACGCGGCGGCCGAGGGCGGCGCGGGTGAGAAGACCGAGGTCCCCTCCGGGGTGTGACAGCCCTCCGGGTGAGGAACGCTCTGTTCGGGGCGGCCGTCGAGGACCAGTCCTCGACGGNNGACGGCAGGGGCGTCGGCGAGGCGGCCGGGGCCGGCAGGGCCAGTGGGGCAGCGGGGGTTCGACGAGTGGACTTGGGGCGGGAATGGGCTTCCTGGACGGACTGTGGCGTGGAAACGACAGCGCCTTCGACTCGGGCAACGCGGCCACCAATGCCATCGAGCTGACGAAACGGTACGCGCAGGTGTCCCTGACCAGACAGGGCGCGGCCACCGGAAATCTCCGGGTCAACCTGAGCTGGCGGATGCGGACCTCCGACCTGGGCGGCTCCCAGCGGGAGAGCCTGCTGCGCCACCCCTTCAAGGCGCTCAAGCCCCCGGAGGTCGTCGCGCACAGCCAGAGCATGGTCAACGTCGACCTGGACCTCGGCTGCCTGTACGAGCTCCAGGACGGCACCAAGGGCGTGGTCCAGCCGCTCGGCGGCCTCCTCGGCGACGTCAACGGGCCGCCGTACGTCAAGCTCAGCGGCGACGACCGGTTCGGCTCGGGCTCCGGGGAGACGCTCTACGTCAACCTGGACCAGCGCGAGAACATCAAACGCCTGCTGGTCTTCGTGTACATCTACGACCAGACACCCGCCTTCGACCGGACCCACGCCCGGGTCACGCTCTACCCCAGCAACGGCCCGCGGATCGAGATAGGCCTGGACGAACGCCACCCGCAGGCCCGCTCCTGCGCGGTGGTGATGATCGAGAACATCAAGGAAGAGATCATCGTCCGCCGCGAGGTGAAGTTCGTCTACGGCTTCCAGGGAGAGCTGGACCGCCTCTACGGCTGGGGCCTGCAGTGGGGGCGCGGCTTCAAGTCGAAGACGGGGCGGTAGCCGGGCGGCCGGACGGGCCCTACCGCCCGATGAACTGCGGCCCCTGCGGGGGCAGGCGGAAGTCGGGGTCGGGGGTGTGGGCGGCCGGGGGCGGGTAGCCGTAGCCGGACGGGGCCGCCGCGGCGGCGGGCGCGGGGGACGTCTGGGGGTAGCCGTAGGCGGGCCGGCCGGTCGGCTGCGGGTAGCCGTAGGCCGGCTGGGTGGCCGGCGGCTGCTGGGGTGGGTAGCCGTACGCGGGCTGCGCCGGAATCCCCGGCGGCTGCTCGGGTGGCAGCGGGACGGAGAGATCGGCCGCGGCGGGGGCATGCGCCTGGGTCAGCGCCTCGGAGGGGACCGGGGGCGCGGGTGGGGCGGGAGGGGCCGAGGGTGCGGGCGTGGCGGTGTCGGCGGCGACGGGCGCCTGTGCGGCCTCCGACTCGTCCACCGAGATCCCGAAGTCCGTCGCCAGGCCCTTCAGCCCGTTCGAGTAGCCCTCGCCGAGCGCCCGGAACTTCCAGCCGTCCCCGCGCCGGTACAGCTCACCGCAGATCAGCGCGGTCTCCCGGCCCGTCTCCGGCGTGACGTCGAAGTACGCCAGCGCCTCCGCGTCCGGGGCCTGCGCGTCGTACAGCAGGATGCGCAGCGTGTCCACGGTGTCGAAGGTGACGCCGTCCGCCGACGCCACCAGCAGAATCCGCCCGACGCCCTCCTCGACCCCGCCGAGATCCGTCTGGATCGTGTCGGTCAGGCTCTCGGCGACACGCTTCTTGCCCAGCCGCCACACCTTGCCGGACGGGTGCCGGGGCTGGTTGTAGAAGACGAAGTCCTCGTCCGACCGGACCCGGCCGTCGAGCCCGAGGAGCAGCGCGGACGCGTCCACGTCAGGTACCCCCTGGCCGGGTGACCAGCGCAGGACTGCGCGTACCGTGGTGGCTCGGAGCGGGACGTTCGACCCCTTCAGCATGGCGTGCGTCATGCGGTCATCCTGCCCTCTCCGCCCTGGTCACGACAATGCGGGGTCCGGCGTGCGCCGACGCCGCCCGGCATCGACATGACCGGGTCATCCGAAGTTCACGCCCGGCGGGAACCGCCGACATCGATACGTACGTACTATTACCGGCCACCTTTCGATATTCCACAGCCATTCCTCAGCATGCCCAACGGTCCCGGGGGAGTTCAATGCATCACTTCGGACAGATCGCCCCTGCGGTGCGGAAACGTCTCTTCCACCGGGAGCCGGGCCTGTTCACGGCCCAGTCCCCGGCCCACCTGCTCTCCATGGCCCTCGGCGCCACGCTGTACAGTCCCGCGACCCGGCCCCTGCTCGCCGACGACATCGTCAAGCAGGCCGGGAACGGCGTGGTCTCGATGGTGCTGTGCCTCGAGGACTCCATAGGCGACGACGACGTGACCGCAGGCGAGGCGAACCTCGTGGCCCAGTTCGCCGATCTGGCCGGCCGGGCCGGGGCTGATCTGCCGCTGCTGTTCATCCGGGTCCGCACCCCCGAGCAGATACCCGATCTCGTCCGGCGCCTCGGCCCCACCGCCCCGCTGCTGTCCGGGTTCGTCCTGCCGAAGTTCACCGAGGAACGCGGCACGCCCTTCCTGGAGGCCCTCGCCGTCGCCGAGGCCACCGGCGGACACCGCCTCTTCGCGATGCCGGTGCTGGAGTCGCCGGAGCTGCTCTACCGCGAGACCCGTGTGGAGACCCTCGAAGGCATCCTCCGCGCGGTCGACAAGTGCCGCGACCGGGTCCTCGCCCTCCGCCTCGGCGTGACCGACTTCTGCTCCCCGTACGGGCTGCGCCGCGGCCCCGACATGACGGCCTACGACCTCCAGATCGTCGCCTCCGTGATCGCCGACGTGGTGAACATGCTGGCCCGGGTCGACGGCACCGGATTCACCGTGACCGGACCGGTCTGGGAGTACTTCCGGATCCAGGAGCGCATGTTCAAGCCGCAACTGCGGCAGAGCCCGTTCCTCGAGGTGCAGGCCGTGGAGCTGCGCCAGTCGCTGATCGAGCACGCCATGGACGGCCTGCTGCGGGAGATCTCCCTGGACCGGGCCAACGGACTGCAGGGCAAGACCTGTATCCACCCCTCGCACGTCCTGCCCGTGCACGCGCTGTCCGTCGTCAGCCACGAGGAGTACAGCGACGCCCAGGACATCCTGCGGCCGGAACGCGTCGCCGGCGGTGTCATGAGGTCGGCGTACACGAACAAAATGAACGAGGTGAAGCCGCACCGCGCCTGGGCCGAGCGGACCGTGCTGCGCGCCGAGGTGTTCGGCGTCGCGAACGAGGACATCGGGTTCGTGGAGCTGCTCGCGGCCGGCCTGACCAAGTGACCCGACCCGACCGGATCGACGGCAAGGAATCCATGGAGAAGGCAGTGAACGAGGGAGTGCGCCGCGAGGCGCGCGACGGATCGCGGACCGGCGAGGACATACCCGCCGGGGACGTCTGGTCCGGGAGCTGGGTCGCCGAGCGGCTGGGCGTCGAGCTGGCGGGCGACGACCGGCTGACCGGGCTGCTCGGGCTGGCGCTGCGCCGCAACCCCAAGCGGGCGCACCTGCTGGTGTCCCACGTCCTGGGCAAGCACGTACCGCAGTCGCCCGCCGTCGTGCACGGCCACGGCGTCGCCCTGGGCCGCCGGGTCCGCGAACTGCTCGGCGAACAGGCGCATCGGGCGGTGGTCCTCGGGTACGCCGAAACCGCCACCGGCCTCGGCCACTCGGTCGCCGACGGCCTGGGCGTCGCCCCCTGCCTGCACTCCACCCGCCGCCCGGTGCCCGGGGTCGCCACGGCGGGCGGCTTCGAGGAGTCCCACTCCCACGCCACCTCGCACCTGCTGCTCCCCGAGGACCCCGGGCTGCTGGCCGGGGACGGACCGCTGGTCCTGGTCGACGACGAGTTCTCCACCGGCAACACGATCCTGAACACCATCCGCGACCTGCACGCACGCCACCCCCGGCGGCGGTACGTGGTGGTCGCCCTGGTCGACATGCGCTCACCCGCCGACACCGGCCGGCTCGACGACTTCGCCCGCGGGATCGGCGCCCGGGTCGACCTGGTGGCGACCCTCTCGGGCACGGTACGGCTCCCGGAGGGCGTGCTGGAGAAGGGACGGGAGCTCGTAGCCCGGCAGGAGGCGGAGGCGGAGGCGCGGGTGGCGGCCGGGACGCCGACGCGGACCGGCCGGGTCGCGCGCGTCGAACTGGGCTGGCCGGACGGGCTGCCCGACGGCGGGCGGCACGGGTTCACGCCCGCGCACCGCGCCCGCCTGGACGACGCCCTGCCCGCCATGGCCGGCCGGATCGCCGACGCGCTGCCCGACGGCGCCCGCCGCGTCCTCGTCCTCGGCTTCGAGGAACTGATGTACGCCCCGCTCCGCCTCGCCCACACACTGGAACAAAGGCTGGAGCAGACAGCGGCCGCCCAGGAGGCCGACGCCGAGGTCCGCTTCTCGACCACCACCCGTTCGCCCGTCCTCGCCGTGGACGACCCCGGCTACGCGATACGCACCCGGCTGGCCTTCCCCGCCCACGACGACCCCGCCGACGGTCCCGGCGAGCGCTACGCCTACAACGTCGCCGGCGCCGGCTTCGACACCGTCGTCGCCGTCGTCGACTCGGCCGCCGACACCCCCGCGCTGCACGCGCCCGGCGGGCTGCTGGCCGAACTCGCCGCACACACCCCGCAGGTCCTCCTCGCGGTCGTGCCGTCATACGTACCCGCACCACCTGACGTGCCGGCCGGACCGGACGCCCCGGACTCCCCGGCCGCCCCCGAAAGGCCCGCCTCCATGCTGCCCGAGCCCCTTCGCGGCCCCGCCTTCTCCTCGTACGCGCCCGAGGAGGTCGGCTGGCTGCTCCAGGACCTCTCCGACGTCACACTGGAGGCGCCGACCGAGGAGCGCGAGGAGGCCATCCAGAGCGGCGGCGCGCACTACGCCGAGTCACTGCCCGTCGAGTACCAGCCGAGCGTCCAGTACCAGGAGCTGTTCCGCGCGGCCCTGCACACCTCGGCGGCCCGCCTCGCCCACGCGGTCGGCGTGGTCACCGAGACGGTCCTCGCCGAGAGGTCGCCCCGCCCGGTGCTCGTCTCCCTGGCCCGCGCCGGCACTCCCGTCGGCATCCTGATGCGCCGCTGGGCCCGGTACCGGCACCAGCTGGACCTTCCGCACTACGCCGTCTCCATCGTCCGCGGCCGGGGCATCGACGCCAACGCGCTGCGCTGGCTGGCCGCCCACCACGACCCCCGGGACGTCGTCTTCGTCGACGGCTGGACCGGCAAGGGCGCCATCACCCGCGAACTCGCCCAGGCCGTCGAGGAGTTCGAGAAGACCCATGGCGTCACCGGCTTCGACCCGGAGATCGCGGTGCTGGCCGACCCCGGCTCCTGCGTGCGGACGTACGGCACCCGCGAGGACTACCTGATCCCGTCCGCCTGCCTCAACTCGACCGTGTCCGGCCTCATTTCGCGCACCGTGCTCCGCGCCGACCTGGTCGGTCCGGACGACTTCCACGGCGCCAAGTTCTACCGCGAACTCGCCGGCGCGGACGCCTCGGTGGCCTTCCTGGACGCCGTCTCCACCCGCTTCCCCGAGGTCACGGACGCCGCCTGCGCCCAGGCCAAGGAGCTGCTCGCCGCCGACCGCACCCCCACCTGGGAGGGCTGGGCCGCGGTCGAACGCATCAGTGAGGAGTACGGGATCCACGACGTGAACCTCGTCAAGCCCGGCGTCGGCGAGACCACCCGGGTCCTGCTGCGCCGGGTGCCGTGGAAGATCCTCGCGCGCGCCGGAGCCGGCCACGACCTCGACCACGTACGGCTGCTGGCCGACCAGCGGGGCGTCCCCGTCGAGGAGGTCGCCGAACTGCCGTACACCTGCGTCGGTCTGATCCACCCCCGGTACACGCGCGGCGCGACCGGCTCCGACGGCAAGGCGGTGACGGCCTGATGACCGTCCTCGTCGCCAGCGACCTCGACCGCACCCTCATCTACTCCACCAACGCCCTCGCCCTGACCGGGCCCGACGCCGAGGCCCCGCGGCTGCTGTGCGTGGAGGTCTACGAGAGCCGCCCGCTGTCCTACATGACGGAGACGGCGGCCCGGCTCCTCACCGAACTCGGCGACGCCGCCGTGTTCGTACCGACCACCACCCGCACCCGCGAGCAGTACCGGCGCATCAGCCTCCCCGGCCCCGCGCCGGCGTACGCGATCTGCGCCAACGGAGGCCACCTCCTGGTCGACGGCGAGTCCGACCCGGACTGGCACGCCCGGGTGACCGCCCGCCTCGCCGCCGAGTGCGCCCCGCTCGCCGAGGTGCGGAGCCACCTGGAGCGGACCGCCGACCCGGCCTGGACGCGCAAGCACCGCGTCGCCGAGGATCTCTTCGCCTACCTCGTCGTCGAGCGCGAGCTGCTGCCCGAGCAGTGGGTGAAGGAACTCGCCGTCTGGGCGGAGAACCGCGGCTGGACGGTCTCCCTCCAGGGCCGCAAGATCTACGCCGTACCCAAGCCGCTCACCAAGAGCGCGGCCATGCGCGAGGTCGCCCGCCGCACCGGTGCCGACCTCACCCTCGCCGCCGGCGACTCGCTCCTCGACGCCGACCTGCTGCTCGCCGCCGACCGGGGCTGGCGCCCCGGCCACGGCGAACTGGCCGACGCGGACTGGACGGCCCCCGGGATCACCGCGCTCCCCGAGCGCGGGGTCGCGGCCGGGGAGGAGATCCTGCGGGAGTTCCTGAGGGCGGCGCACCCGCCCCGGTGAGGCGGGCTCCGTGAGGCGGCCCCGGTGAAGTGACGGCCTCAGTGAGGCCGTGCGGGAGCTGCGAGGGGGGTCAGCTGTGACGCCCCTGGCCGGCCAGGCCGTACTGGCCGGCGGGATCGTCCTCCTCCTTGGAGGAGGACGCCGACCGTGCCTCTTCCGTGCCCGCCTGCCGGTCGTGCCGCCTGCGGCCGGCACCCGGCCGCAGCATCCGCAGGGCGAAGAACGCGAGCACCGCCAGCACGGCCAGGGCGAGGACCACCTTCGAGTAGGCCGACACGACGGTCGTGACCTGCTGCCAGTTCTCGCCCAGCGCGTAGCCCGCGAGCACGAAGACGGTGTTCCAGAGGGCACTGCCCAGCGTGGTCAGACCGAGGAACACGGACAGCCGCATGCGCTCCACACCGGCCGGCACCGAGATCAGCGAGCGGAAGATCGGGATCATCCGGCCGAAGAACACCGCCTTGGTCCCGTGCCGCAGGAACCACGCCTCGGTCTTCTCGATGTCCGAGACCTTCACCAGCGGCAGCCGCCCCGCGATCGCCACCGTCCGCTCCCGGCCGAGCAGCGCACCCACGCCGTACAGCGCGAGCGCGCCGATCACCGAACCGGCCGTCGTCCACAGCAGGACCGCGAGCAGGCTCATCCGCCCGCCGCTCGCGGCGAACCCGGCCATCGGCAGGATCACCTCGCTCGGCAGCGGCGGAAAGAGGTTCTCCAGCGCGATGGCCAGCCCCGCCCCCGGCGCGCCCATGACGTCCATGAGGTCGTTGATCCACTGGGGTCCGGCTTCCGAGCCCGCTGCGGCGGACAGGTTGTGCGTTGCGATGGCTTTCATGCAGACAACCGTACGAAACCGTGGCCAAAGAGAACCTGAGGAAGATTCCGGGCGCCGGTCCCGCGGTCGCCGAGCGGCGTCCGAAGGCTGCCAGAGTCTGTCCGGGGCCGGGGCCGGGGCCGGGGCCGGTCAGCCGCAGCAGCCCCCGCCGCAGCAGCCGCCACCGCCTCCGCCGCCCGCGCGGGGAGCCGCGGCCGGTGCGGAGGCGGCACCGCCCACGGCGACCGTGGACAGGAGCTTCACGGTGTCGTCATGTCCTGCCGGGCAGTCCGCCGGAGCGGCGGACTCCGCCATGGGACGGCTCAGTTCGAAGGTGTCGCCGCAGGTCCGGCAGCGGTACTCGTAGCGAGGCATGCCCACAGGCTAACCGGCGGACGGCGGGTTGTGGCCTGTGGCGGTGGTCGAGGGGCGAGGGGTGTGGTGTGTGGCGGGGAGCGGAGCGGCCGGATCCGCCCCGGTCAGCCGGCCAAGCCGCCCCGGTCCTCGCGGATCAGGGCCACCACCTGCGCCACCGACAGGCGGACCGCTTCCGTCTCCGTCAGGAAGTGCCAGTAGTCGGGGTGGCGGCCTTCCAGCCCGGCGACGGCCCGCTCCAGCCGGGCCACGGCGCTGTCCAGCGGGCGTGCGTGGCGCGGGTCCGGGGTGTGGCGGCCGGCCATGGCCAGGCGCTGGGCGTCCCGGATGGCGAAGCGGGTGCGCTCGATCTCCTGTTCCGGGTCCTTCTGCACGGCGTTCAGCTGCCGCAGCCGGTCTCCGGCGGCGGACACGGCATCGTCGGTCGTGTTCAGCAGCGCCCGTACGGTCGAGAGCACAGCGGTGGCGTCCGCCCAGCGCTGCTCGTCGCGCGCGGTGCTCGCCTCGGCGAGCTTGCTCTCGGCCTGCCGCACGTTCTCGGTGGCCACGTCGGGGACGCCCTGGAGGTCCTGCCAGCAGGCGGCGCTGAAGCGCCGGCGCAGCTCGCTGAGCACCGGTTCCACCTGCTCGCAGCGGGTGGTGAGGGCCTGCGCGCGGGTGCGCAGGGAGACCAGCCGGCGGCCGGTCTCGGCGGCCAGTTCCGGCAGCCGGTCGGCCTCCGCGCGGATGGCCTCGGCCTGGCGGATGACCCGTTCGGCCCGCTCCAGGGTCTGCGGGACGCCGTGCTGTCCGGCGCCCTGGTTCAGCTTGGTCAGCTCCGGGGAGAGCGCGGCGAGCCGGGCGGCGAGATCATCGGCCCGCAGCCCCGACGCACGGGCGGTGTCCAGCGCGTTCGACGCGGCGAGCAGCGCCTGGCGGGCCCGCTCGACGGCGGGGGCGAGCCGGGCCAGCTGGGTCTCGGCCTTGCCGAGGAGGGGGCCGAGCCCGTCGGTGAAGCGGTCCAGTTCCCGTTTGACCCGGTCCAGCTCGCCCTTGGCGGCGGTCAGTTCGGTGCGGGCCCGGGAGGCGGCGGAGGCCTCCAGGGCGTCGCGGTCGAGATCATGGGCGTCGACGGCGTCGATGTACGTGTGGCTGGCCTCGTCGATCCGGCGGCCGAGCGCCTCGAAGTCGGCGACGGCGCGGCGGGCGGCGGGGGAGCTGTCGACGGCGGTGATCGTCTCGATGGAGATCCGCAGGTCCCGCTGGGCGCTGTCCAGCTCGTAGAACGCGGCCGCCGCCGCGTCCTTGGCGGCCTGCGCCTCGGCCCGCTGGTTGTCGGCCCGGCCGCCGAACCAGCGCCGGGTGCCGCCGCCGGCGAACGCGGCGGGCAGGACCAGCGCCGCCACCAGCGGCAGGACCGTCAGCGCGAGCGTGTCACGGAGCGGACCGGCGACCCGGCCCCGGGAGACGGGACCCCGGGGGGCCGGGCCCCCGGACGGAAGACCACGCGTGCGGCACACGCGGCGTCTCGACGGCGAGTACGGCTGTCCTGGTATCGCCGTCACATCCCTCTCCCGTATGTCGTTCGCCCTGCCCGATGGCCATTGTCCCACCGGGGAAGGACGAACACACGGGTCGGTCAGTTCGCCGTACGGACGGTGAGACTCCCGTCGCCGGTGCGGACGTCCACCACATGGGAGCTGGTGTCGTCGCGGGGCACCGACACCTTCTCGGCGCCGTCACCCGTCCCGGACATCACCCGGTAGGTGGCCCGGGGGAGTTCGACGGTGACGGAACCGTCGCCGCTGCGGGACTCCACCAGGTCGGGTACGGCGCTCAGTTCCAGGCGGATCGAGCCGTCGCCGGTCCGGGCGCGCACCGTGCGGGACGCGACCTCGGCCCGCACCGATCCGTCACCGGTCCGCAGGGTCAGGGGACCGGTGGTGTCGGTGACGTGGAGGGAGCCGTCCCCGGTACGGATGTTCAGCGCGTCGCGGAAGCCCCGGGCGCGCACACTGCCGTCGCCCTCCTCGACCTTCACGGCGACCCCGCGGGGCACCTCGATACGGTGCTTGGCGGAGCAGTCGGCGACGATGCCGGAGCACTTGATCCGCAGCTTCAGCCGGTCGCCCTCCAGCGACCAGGTGGCCTTCGGGTCCGTGCCGAGCGCGACGGTGCCCTGGAACCACCGGGTGACCTCGATCTTCCCCGAGGGGGTGCGGTCCGCGGCGACGATCTCGAGCGCGGAGTCGTCGGAGTCGACGGTGAGGGTGCTGCCCGGCAGGTCGAAGGACCGGCGGTCGGGGTCGGTGTCGTCCGCGGCCGACGCCCCGCAGGCCGTCAGCCCGCCGACGAGCACCACGGCGGCCCCGCCGAGGGCGACCGCGCGCAGGCGCACGCCACGGGAGGAGCCGGTGGCGGTGCGGGTCGTGCCGGTGGCGCTGGACGGGCGGGTGGTGCGGGTCATGAAGGTCTCCCCCTGGGACGGACGGTCGCGCTTTCCGGCGCTCTTCGACCGTACGGAAACGGGCCCCGCCAAGGGATCCGGGCCACTACCGGAATCGAGGTGGGGTTACCGTTCCTGGTCAGTGAGCAGGAGTGGGTCCTGGACCCGTTCCTGCTCACTGCGGACGCCCCGAACGGTTCTGGGTGTCCTGGTCGCCCGCGTTCGTTCCGCGTCCGGTGGCACGGATCGTGTCCGTGGTCCGGGAACGCGGGGGCGGGTCTCCTCACCCCCGGGGGCATCCGGTGCGGCCTGGACGGTCCGATGCCCGTGCACATCACTCCG
Source organism: Streptomyces incanus (assembly GCF_042656345.1). NCBI lineage: Bacteria > Bacillati > Actinomycetota > Actinomycetes > Kitasatosporales > Streptomycetaceae > Streptomyces > Streptomyces incanus. The sequence continues at coordinate 32,074 of NZ_JBHSPC010000046.1, read as the reverse complement.
GTGTGCACGGGGCGGTGCCGTCCGACGCCGGACCGAATACCCCTGGGCGCGTCGCCCGATCGCCACGGCGGCTGCGCCGTGGCGGGTGGTCCTGCGGGTGGTGCTGGTCAGCGGCTTCTGCCAGTGCTGGGCACCCCACTGGGAGGTGTAGGCCGGGTCCACGGCGACGACGGTGATGCCCATGGCGTCGGCCATCGAGACGAGGCGGGCGCGGAGCCGGCCGGTGGGCAGGCCGGAGACCAACTGCCTGAACCGCTTCCTGTGGCCGTGTTTCTCCCGGGTCTTCTCCGCGGTGAAGTCCAGGTCCTCGATGGCGATCGCCTGCACACCACAGCTGCGGGCCCAGTGCAGCAGCCGGGTCAGGGCGTGGCGGACCTGGGCGTCGCGGTGGTCGGCGGTGCCGGTCAGGTCGTAGGAGAAGCGGCGCGGGCTGCCGGTCGGGTTGCCGTGAGCATCCAGGCGCCAGGCGGCGAGGTGGTCGGCGTTCGTGTCCACACCGATCACCCCCTCGGACAGCGCCGCTGCCAGGGGAATCGTGCGTGTGACGGGTTTCTGCCAGGAGGCGGTCACGTACCAGCGGCCGCGGGCCGGGTCGTGGTGGATGCGGTAGGCGATGGCCCGGTTCGCTGCCACGCGGTCGGCCCATTGCGGCCCGCGGTGCGCGAATGCCACCCGGCCGGTGAGGACGTACCGGCCGTGCGGAGCGTTCGCCAACTCCTTGAGGGGTGCGGGGAGCCGGATACTCACCTCTCCGTCCGGGCTGATACGGATGGTTTCGTTCCCGTACCGCTTCCCGCTCTCCCCGTCCGCCCGCAGGAACCAGCGGGCGGCTTCCCAGCGTGCACGCCACTGGGGCTCGGTGAGCCGTGCGGCGGGCAGCTGGTGCCGCATGCGGGCCAGGCGCTTGCCGCCGCGCACCACGTGCACCCGCCCGGCCGTCCAGTCGGCGCGTTCCCGCGCCAGCCGGTCCTCCAGGATGTGCAGGCGGCGGGCCTTGGCGTGCCACTCCCGCCTGCTGCGGTACCCGCCCGGAGCCCGCTTGCCGCCCTTTGCGCCGAGCGGCAGTGACAGCCGGTGCCGCAGGGTTTGGACGCCCGCCTGAAGGGACTGGAGGTGGGCGAGCGCACAGCGCCGGGCCAGCGCCCACTGGTCATGCGTCGCCTTGGTGATGGCACCCGCCCAGCGGGCCGACGACACAGGCGTCAGCTCCCGCTTGCGCGCGGCCCACGCCTTCGCGTCGTGGTCCAGGCCGTCGTGGCAGCGTGTCCTCAGGTCACGACAGGCCAGCGTGCCCAGATGCGCGCCCACCCGCCGCAGCACCTCCTCATCGCGAGCGGTGAGCTGCTTGAGCCGGGTACGCACCGCAACCCCCGACGGGCCGGACGCGACAAACGGCGCCGCAAGCTCCCGCAGTCCGCCCATCCCGCACCCCCAACCACCGTGAAAATTCGCTCACCCCACCCAACGAACACCCCCCGCAAAGGTCACGCATTCGGCAGACGAACTCCCATTCCCCACCACAGGCATGACAACACACACCCCCGACCGCACCCCCGCACTCACTTGCACACGCCAGAACACACTCGTACTCAGTCACATCCCATCAGCTCCCAACCCCTGAGGGGACCCGGAGGGAACCCCGCCCGGACGGATCGCGGAAGGACCCGGGCACCCGGATCGCTCCCGGGGCCATGTAGGCTGTCGACTCGGCCTGGGCGGTGCGCCCGGGTCCCGGGTGCGTAGCTCAGGGGTAGAGCGCCTGCCTTACAAGCAGGATGTCGGCGGTTCGAAACCGTCCGCGCCCACTGCATCGCGATCTTGCGGTCTCGCGAGAACAGGGCCTTTTGGAGCTTGCTCCGAAAGGCCCTGTGCCGTTCGCGCCCGAGGGGTCCCTACGGGGGCGGCTCCGTCCCGCCCGGCGGCGGTCTCCTGTGCGCGTGCTTCAGCCGGGAGCGGGCGTGGACGCGGTCGACGCCGGTCAGCTCCGCCCAGTACCGGTGGGTGCTGACGAACACCACCAGCTCGTGCTCCCGGCGCCGGAGCTTTTCCACCTCGGCCTGCTCGTCGTCCGTCCAGCCGGGTGAGGCGGGGCGCTCGACCAGGCGCCAACCGGTGTCGTCGCTGAACCCGTCGAGCGGTTCCACCGACCAGGGAAGCCGCTTCAACAGGGCCGACAGCTCGGCCTGGACCTGACGCAGCTCCTCCTGACCGGCGAGGAGGTCACTCGGGAAGTCATAGGTCGCAGCCACGCGCCAATGATACGTCTGTTCGATTTCTGGGGAGCGGGTTACTCGGAGGTCTCCTCGCCCGGTTCACCCGACCGGGCAAGCCCGGGCGCGCGGTCGTCCGGCATGGCCGTCACGGGCGCCCCGGGGTGAGACTGGGGGCATGTGCCGGAGTATCAAGACCCTGCGTCCGCCCGCCTTGCCCGAGGAGGCCACCGAAGACGAGATCCGGGCCGCCGCCCTGCAGTACGTGCGGAAGGTGTCCGGCTTCCGGGCGCCGGCCGCCCACAATCGCGAGGTCTTCGACCGGGCCGTGGACGCGATCGCCGAGGCCACGGCCGGCCTGCTGGACGGCCTGGAGGTGCGCGGCACCGGGGCGAGCGCGAGCGCGGTGCGGCAGGCGGGGTAGACGGGGAGGCGGGGCGAGTGGGATGGGCGGGGCGGGCGACGTAGCGGGTGAAGAGGGGCGGGGCGGGCCCCCGTCACCCCGTTACGAGGCCTCCACCGGTACCGGCCGCTCACGGATCAGGTACGCCGCCCCCGCGCCCGCCCCGAACAGCGCGCCGACCGACACCGCGGTGGCGAGCCAGGTCGCGCCCAGCCAGCGGGCGCCGAGGTAGCCGAGGGCCACGCTGTAGGCGGCCCAGGACAGGCCGGCCAGTGCCGACCAGGGCAGGAAGTCGCGGGCCCGGCGGCGGGCGGCACCCGCGCCGAGCGAGACCAGTGAGCGGCCGGCCGGGGCGAAACGGGCGAGGACGACCAGACCGCCGCCGCCGCGGGCCAGCGCGGCGCCAAGACGTTTCTGCGCGCCGGCCAGACGGCGGGACCGGGCGATCGCCCGGTCCAGGCGGTCGCCACCGCGCCAGGCGAGACGGTAAGCGACCAGGTCGCCCAGGACGGAGGCGGTGGCGGCGCAGAGCGTCAGGACCAGGATGTCGGGCACGTCGGTCGCGGTGCCCGCGGCGGCGGCCGTGGCCGCCGCGATCACAAGGACACCGCTCGGCAGCACCGGCAGGAACACGTCAAACAGAACCGAGAGGGTCACCACCGCGTAGATCCATGGGCTGCCGATCAGCGACCCGAAACTCTCCACCCGAACTCCCCGTTGCTCCCCCGTCGGCCAGACCGTGCCGCGGTATCGAAAGGAGCGGCGGGAGTGACCGTTGACAGTCACTGAGAGTACGCCGGACAGGTGACGGAAAGGTCACGAAGAGTTCGTGCGTACGGCACCGTGCATTCGTGCCGCCTTGCGTTCCCCCCGTACGTCACCCGCTCAGTTCGGTCTCCGTCACCGTCCTCAGCCGGACCTCCGGCCCCGCACCCGGCCGCCCCGCGGCCGTCCCCGGCGCCGGGCTCTTCGCCGTGCGCGCGTGCTCCAGTCGCAGCACCGCCGAGCGCCCGCGCATGGTCAGCGTCATGAGCTGGTTGCCGAACCAAGGCCCGCCGGTCCTGCGCCACTTGACCGGCGGCCGCCCCGAGCGCCCGTGCCGGGCGAAGACCCGGCCGAGGCCGCGGGCGGCGGCGCTCCAGCCGAAGCGGAACCCGAGTCGGATCGACAGGGGAATGGAGTTGTGCACGGGGGAGCAGGTCAGCTGCACCACCCGGGCATCCGGCCCGCGCCCGCGCCCCCGCCCGTCCCCGGACCCGCGCCCCCGCCCCTTTGCGCCCCAGCTCGGCTCCGCCACATACGCGTGGTGGACGTCACCGGAGAGCACACACACCGTCGCCGGCGCGTCCGGCCCCGTACCGGCCTCGGCGATCACCTCCGCCAACTCCCCGAAGGACTCCGGGAACGCCGCCCAGTGCTCCAGATCCGCCGCGCGCCGCAGCCACTCCCCGAACCGCGCCCAGCGGGGCCCCTTGTCACCCCGGGCCAGGGCGGAGCTCCACCCCTCGACGTCGTGCACCAGATGCGGCAGCAGCCAGGGCAGGGACGTACCGATGAGGAGATGGTCGTACGCGCCGCGCTCGTCCAGCGCCTGCGCGCGCAGCCAGGCGGCCTCGGCCGGGTCGAGCATCGCACGCTCGCCCTCCGTCAGGACCCGGGCCGCCCGGGTGTCCACCATCAGCAACCGCACCCGGCCGAAGTCGCGCCGGTAACTCCAGCGCACCGAGGCCGCGTCCGCCTCGGCCTTCGCGGCGAAGGCCCGCAACACGTCCGTACCGTCGGGGCGTTCCCGCACGGACGCGTACAGCGGGTCCGCCGCCAGCGCGCGCGGGGAGAGGTTGCCGAGATGCTGGTACACCCAGTACGACATCAGAGCGCTGCGCACCCGCTCGCCCCACCAGGGCGTGGCCCGCATGTCGGCGACCCAGGAGGCGGAGGTGTTCCAGTCGTCGATCACGTCGTGGTCGTCGAAGACCATGCACGTGGGGACGGTCGACAGCAGCCAGCGCACCAGCGGGTCGAGCCAGGACTCGTAGTAGAGGTGGGTGTACTCCTCGTAGTCCGCCACCTGGTCGCCCGGGGGGTCCTCGAGGTCGCGGCGGGCGGCGAGATAGGCGCGCGTGGCGTCGGAGGTCTCGTCCGCGTACACCTGGTCGCCCAGAAGGAGCAGCACGTCGGGCCGTTCGCCGCCCGGATCGGCGGCGATGCGCGCGGCCAGGCCGTGCAGCGCGTCGGGGCCGACGGGATCGGGCTCGCCGGTCGGCGGGGACGCCCAGCGGCAGGAGCCGAAGGCGACCCGCACACCGGCGGCGGCCTCCGCGCCGGGAGTGGCGATGACGGAGGGCGGCAGCGACACGAAGGCCTCGTCCTCGGCCGGCGGCCACACGCGGGTGCGGTCGAGGAACACCTCGTACGGCGTCGCCGTGCCGGGTGTCAGGCCGGTCACCTCGACGAGCGCGTAGTGGTGCCCCGCGATCTGGAAGGTGCGGGCCGTCCCACCGGGCCCGTCGGCGCAGCGCACCTCGGCGGTGCCCGGCCGGCTCGTCTCGACCCAGACGGTGGCGGACGAGCCGTCGATGTACCTCAGCAGCGGCCCGAGGCGCAGTCCGGTCATGGTGGTGCCCCTTTCCTCCGTCGCCCCGTACGGTACGGAACGACGGAGGAGTGCGGGGGACCTTGAGCCTGTTGCGGCGTGCTGCGCGGTCAGCAGCTCGCGAGGTAGCCCTGCAGGGCGGACTTCTCGGCCGAGTCGACCGACAGGCCGTAGTAGTACTTCACCTGCACCCAGGCGCGGACGTAGGTGCAGCGGTACGCCGTGCGGGACGGCATCCACTCGGCGGGGTCCTTGTCGCCCTTGGCCTGGTTGACGTTGTCGGTGACCGCGAGGAGCTGCGGGCGGGTGAGGTCGTTGGCGAAGGCCTGGCGCCGGGCGGTGGTCCAGGAGCCGGCGCCGGAGTCCCAGGCCTCGGCGAGCGGGACGAGGTGGTCGATGTCGACGTCGGAGGCGGCGGTCCAGGTGGCGCCGTCGTACGGGGAGTACCAGCTGCCGCTGGTGGCGGCGCAGGCGGAGTCGGTGACGACGTTCGTGCCGTCGCGCTTGAGGACCGTCTCGCGGGTGTTGCAGGTGCCGCTGATGGTGATCCAGTGGGGGAAGAGGTCGCGGTTGTAGCCGGTGCGGCTTTCGGTGGACACGGTGAGCGAGGCGAGGTAGGTGCGGGCCGTGGAGGCGCTGACCGGGGTGGGGAGGGCGGCGGAGGCGCTCGGGCCGTTGAGCATTCCGGCGGAGGCTATGAGCCCGGTGAGCGCCGCGACTATGCTCAGGCGTCGACGCGCGTAGAACTTGGTCATGCGAACTCCCTTGTGGGGTGGGGCCGTCGGGGTGCGAGCAAGGGGAATGCTCGCCTCGCGGCGTTACGGGGAGGGGTGAGCCCGGTGAGAACTTAATGACGTGTGCATGACGTGTCTAGATGTGCGGCGGTGCCGATGTGGTGCGGCTGTCGTGCGGGCGTGACGTTTTCGCGGGATTCCCGCAGGTATGGGCGGAGCGCGGAGGGGGGTGCGGGTGCGCGCGGAGGTGGGCGTACGGGTGCTCGGACCGGCCTCGCGTACGATGGACGGCGCAGAGGGGGAGTAGCCCTTCGCCGGACCGTCGACATACTGCTCAGCCCGTCTGAGCCGGCGCCCGGAGGCAGGCCCCGTACAGGGGTCGGCCGGCGAGACCTTCGGCAAGCAGTGCACGCCCGTGCCCCTCGGCGCGGGTGCCATGTGCGCTGCCGTGCCGAGGCGTCCCGTGGATACGCGCAGACTCTCGGTGGGGCAGCCCCGACCGATCGAGGAACCTTGATCAACCTGACCGTGACGGCCATCGTGTTCGGCGTCGTCTTCCTCGCCGAGCTGCCGGACAAGACCGCGCTCGCCGGCCTCGTCCTCGGCACCCGCTACCGGGCCTCCTACGTCTTCGCCGGTGTCGCCGCCGCCTTCGCCGTGCATGTCGCGCTCGCGGTGGCGGCGGGCAGCGTGCTCACCCTGCTGCCGCAGCAGCTCGTGCAGGCGATCACGGGTGCGCTCTTCCTGGGCGGCGCGGCGGTGCTGCTGTTCAAGAAGGACGAGGGCGAGGAGGAGGTCCGCAACCCCAAGGACCAGTCCTTCTGGAAGGTGTCCGGGGCGGGCTTCATGCTCATCCTGGTCGCCGAGTTCGGCGATCTCACCCAGATCATGACCGCCAACCTCGCCGCCCGGTACGACGACCCGCTCTCCGTCGGCCTGGGTGCGGTGCTGGCGCTGTGGGCGGTGGCCGGGCTGGGCATCGTCGGCGGAAGGGCCCTGATGAAGCGGGTGCCGCTCAAGCTGATCACCCGGATCGCGGCACTGTTGATGCTGGGGCTCGGGGCGTGGAGCCTGTGGGAGGCGGCGACCGGCTGAGCGGAGCGGGCCGGGCCGGTGGGCGGGCCGGGAAGGGCGGGCCGAGCGGGACGCACGGCCGGCCGGCCGGTTCCGTCGGCGGCTGCGGCTGCGGCTGCAACTGCGGGGGCGACGGCGCGGCCAACGATCCGTGAACGCTCGGCGGAGCCGCTGGCGGGATACCGGACTTGTTTTGTATCGTGGATGAACAAAGTGGCTCCCGCCCGTTTTCCCTGACCGGCGGGCGGGGCCGCCTTGTCCCCCCTTCCCGGGAACCGCACCGGGGCCCGCACCCGCACCCGGCCCCGCCTCCCCCGCGCTTTGGAGCTGCCGATGACGGCCACCGTCGTACTCACCGCCCGCGCCCTCCTGCTGGACATGGACGGCACCCTCGTCAACTCGGACGCCTCGGTGGAGCGCGTCTGGCGGCGCTGGGCCGAGCGGAACGGGCTCGACGGCGACGAGGTCATGAAGGTCGTGCACGGCCGCCAGGGCTACGCCTCGATGGCGCTGCTGCTGCCGGACCGGCCGATGGAGCAGAACCACGCCGACAACGCGCGCATGCTCGCCGAGGAGACCTCGGACACCGAGGGCGTCGTCGAGATACCGGGCGCCCGCGCGTTCCTCGCCTCGCTCGACGGCCTCCCGCACGCCCTCGTGACCTCCGCCGACGTCGCCCTGTCCACGGCCCGGATGGCCGCCGCAGGGCTGGAGCGGCCCGAGGTGCGGGTGACGGCCGAGTCGGTCGGCGCGAGCAAGCCCGACCCCGAGGGCTTCCTCAAGGGCGCGGCGGAACTGGGCGTCGCCCCGGCCGACTGCGTGGTCTTCGAGGATTCCGGCGCGGGGATCGCCGCGGGGCGCGCGGCCGGCATGCGCGTCATCGGCATCGGCCCGCGCGCCGGACTCCACGACCCGGACGTGGTCGTACGCGACCTGACCCAGGTACGGGTGGAGCGCGGCGCGGACGGGACGATCCTGCTGCACATCACGGAAGCCGGGCACGCGGGCTGACGTCGCCTGTCGCCGCCGTGAAGCGGTGCGGCCGGTACGGCACGTTCCGTCGCCTCAGCGGTTCCCGGTCTCCGCCTCCAGCCGGGCCCGGGTCTCCGGTCCGTACACACCCGGCTCGTCGCCATGGACGCCCCGCGCCCACTGGTAGTTGCGGACGGCGTCCTCCGTGCGGCGGTTGAACCGGCCGTTGGCCGAGCCGTTGTACAGGTACACCCTGCTCAGGCGCTGCTGGAGGTCGACGACCTCCGGACCCCGGTCGCCGCGCCTCAGCGTGGGGCCGGTGGCGCTGCCGGCGTCCGGTTCCTCCGCCTCCTCGGGGGCTTCGGCCGGGGCGGTGGTCGGCGGGGTCGCGGAGGGCTCCGCCGCATCCGAGGGGGCCGCCGAAACGCCCGCCCCCGCCTCCGCCTCCGCCTCCGACTCCGAGGCCGATGGCGAAGCCGACGCCGACGGACTCGCGCTCCCGGACGGCGGGGCCGACGCCGGGGCGGACACCTCCGGTGAGCCGGACACGCTCGTGGCCGGTGCCACCGAGGGAGCGTCGGCCACGAGCGTGTCCGGCACGCTCGCCCGTACGTCCTTCGGCAGCGCGCCGTCCCGGGACGGCGTCTCGTAGGCGAACAGCCCGCTCGCCCAGCCGGCGGCCCCGATCACCGCCACGACGGCCCCGGCGGCCACGAGCAGCGTGGCGCGGCGACGGTGGCGGCTGCCGGGTGGAGCGGGTTCGCCGGCCCCCGGGACCGGAAGTGAACCCGCCCCGGCAGGGACCGTCCTTAGGGGACGCGTGGAGTCGAACAGGTTCAGGTCGGTGGCGCTCGGCTCGCTCGTGGGCGGCGCGAGAGGCGCGACGAGGGGCGTGGGCCGGGGAGCCGGGGCCGGGGCCGGCACGGGGGTGGCCGGGGGGAGTGCCGGGGGGAGTACGGACGTCGCGTCCGGGTCGCCGGGGGGTTCGGGTGCGGTGAGTGGGTCCGGGTCCAGGGTGATGGCACGCAGTTGCACGGTCGCGTCGGCGGCCGGCTGCGGTGCCTCGGGCGCCGCCTGACCGGCCCGTGCGGTCCGCTCGTCGTGTGCGGTCCGCTCGTTCCGCGCTGTGGGCCCGCCGTGAGTCGCCGGGGTGTCCCGCCGGCTCGAGTCGGCCGGGGTGCGGGCCTGCTCGGCCCCTTGCCCGGCTTCCGGCGCACCGTCGTCGGCCGGGGTGTCGCCGACCTCCGGCGCGCCGGGGTTCCCGTCGGCCGGTGCGGCGTTCGGCGTACTCGCTGCCGCCGCCGCTGCCGCCGCTGCCCCTGCCGTCGTCGTGCCGTCGTCGAGTTCGACGTACGGGCGGATGCGGAGCGGAGTGAAGTCCTCGGCCTCTGCCGCCTGCGCCGTACGGGCGTTGCGGAAGGCGTCGGACGCGCGCAGATTGCAGGCGCAGGAAGGGGTGTTGCCCCTGTTCCCTGGCGCACCGCATTCCGGGCACGGGGTGCCCGTCGAATCGTCCACGCGTACTCCCTCCCCTCGTGATCTCCAGAGATTATGCAGATCTTCTCCACACGCCTGCGCACACGCCCCCGGAATACGGTCTTCCGGATGGACTCAACAGGCCATAACCGGTCACACCGATCACGATGGACCGTGGAAACGAGAACCTGTGGAGGTGGTCATGTCCGGGGACGTGCACGGCAGGGCGGAGAGGGCGGGCAGCGCGCGGCCCTCGCCCGGTGCCGGTTCCGGACCACCGGCCGCCGATGCCGGTCCAGGCGGTCCAGGCGGTCCAGGCGGTCCGGGCGGTCCGGGCGGTCCGGGCGGTCCGGGCGGTCAGGGCGATCCCCGTGAGCAGGTGTCCCGCAACGTCATCGTCTCGATGGGCGCACTGCTCCTCGGCCTGCTGCTCGCCGCCCTCGACCAGACCATCGTGGCCACCGCGCTGCCCACCATCGTCAGTGAGCTGGGCGGCCTGGAGCATCTGTCCTGGGTGGTCACCGCGTATCTGCTGGCCTCGACCGCCGCGACCCCGCTGTGGGGCAAGCTCGGCGACCAGTACGGCCGCAAGCGGCTGTTCCAGACCGCCATCGTCATCTTCCTGATCGGGTCCGCGCTGTGCGGCGTGGCGCAGGACATGGCCCAGCTGATCGGTTTCCGCGCGCTCCAGGGGCTGGGCGGCGGCGGACTCATCGTGCTGTCCATGGCGATCGTCGGCGATCTCGTCCCGCCCCGCGAACGCGGCAAGTACCAGGGCATGTTCGGCGCCGTCTTCGGTACGACGAGCGTCCTCGGGCCGCTGCTCGGCGGACTGTTCACCGAGCATCTGAGCTGGCGCTGGGTGTTCTACATCAACCTGCCCCTCGGGATCGTCGCCCTCGCCGTCATCGCGACGGTGCTGCACATCCCGCGCAGTTCGACCCGGCACGTCATCGACTACCTCGGCACCTTCCTCATCGCCTCCGTCGCGACCTGCCTGGTCCTGGTCGCCTCCCTCGGCGGCACCACCTGGGCCTGGGGCTCGCCGCAGACCATCGGCCTCACGACGCTGGGTGCCGTCCTCGCCGTCGCCTTCGTGGCCGTCGAACGCCGGGCCGCCGAACCGGTGCTGCCGCTGAAACTGTTCGGGATCCGCACCTTCACGCTCGCCGCCGTGATCAGCTTCATCGTCGGTTTCGCCATGTTCGGCACGTCGACCTACCTCCCGACGTTCCTCCAGGTGGTCCAGGGCGTCACCCCGACCATGTCCGGCGTGCACATGCTGCCGATGGTGGCCGGAACGCTGCTGGCCTCGACCGGCTCCGGACAGATCATCAGCCGCACCGGCCGCTGGAAGGTGTTCCCGATCGCGGGCACCGGCGTCATGACCGTCGGCCTGCTGCTGCTCCACCAGATCGACGAGCACAGCTCCACCGCCGTGATGAGCGCCTTCTTCTTCGTCTTCGGCCTGGGGCTCGGCCTGATGCTGCAGGTTCTGGTGCTGATCGTGCAGAACTCCGTCTCCTACCGGGACCTGGGCGTCGCCACCTCCGGCGTGACCTTCTTCCGTTCCATCGGCGCCTCGTTCGGCGTCGCCGTCTTCGGCATGATCTTCACGAACGGCCTCGACGGCAAACTCGCCGACGTCTTCCGCGGCGCCCGGCTCCCGCCCGGCGTCTCCGCCGACGCGCTGGAGGCCGACCCGCGCGGCATCGGAGACCTGCCGGCCGCCCTGCGCCCGGAGACCTTCCACGCGTACGCCTCCGCCATCACCGACGTCTTCCTGTACGCCACTCCCGTCGTCCTCGTCGGGTTCGTCCTGGCCTGGCTCCTCAAGGAGGACAAGCTGCGGGCCTCGGTCACCGCGCCCGACGGCGCCGAGACGCTGGCCGGCAACCCGGTGGAGCGGTCGTCGCACGACGAGGTGTGCCGCGCGCTGTCACTGCTCGGCACCCGCGAGGGCCGGCGCGACATCTACCGGAAGACCACCGCCCGCGCGGGCTACGACCTGCTGCCCGCGACGAGCTGGCTGCTGCTGCGGATCAGGAGGCACGGCACGGTGGAACCGGTGCTGCTCGCCGAGCGCAGTCCCGTCCCGCTCGATGTCGTCATGGAGGCCGCCCGCCAGGCCGAGGTGCGGCACCTCGCCCGGCGCGAGGGCCTCGGCCTCGTCCTGACCGACGACGGGTTCGAGGCCGCCGAGCGGCTGGCGCGGGCCCGGGAGGAGTCCCTGGCCGAGCTGCTCGGCGACTGGTGGGGACCGAACCGGCCCACCGATCTGGTGCAACTGGTGTACGAGCTGTCGGGGGAGCTGGGCGGATCGCGCGGGGATTGCCCGCACGGCGGCGGGGAACGCCCGCACGGCAGTGGGGAACGCCCGCACGGCGGCGGCGAGCGTCCGGGGGGTGCGCGCGGCGGGCGCCCGGGTACGCCGGTCGGCTGAGGGCCGGTCGGATGATCTCTGATCGGGCGGCCACGCCCTGGCACGCACGCTTCCCGCGTTGCCGGAATGTCCCAGTGGCTCCGCTGCGAGGACGTCCCGGCGCCTTGGAAGCGCACGCGCCGGACCGCGTCCGCTCTCCGGTCGAAGGTCACCCGACCTGCTCCGAGCCCGCACCGGAGGTCACCCGAGCCGCTTGGTGAACCAGTGCTCGGCGGCCGGTCCGCCGTTGTGCGGTTCCGTCTCGGTGAAGCCGAGCCGCGCGGACAGGGCGCGGGCCTCCACCGGGTCGCCGCGCGTGTCCGGGATCAGCCGGGTGGCACCCGACGCGCGGGCCGCGTCCTCGGCGGCGCGCACCAGGAGCGCCGCACCGCCCCTGCCCCGCATCCCCCGGTACAGGAAGACCCGGGTGAGTTCGGCAGTCGCGGGGTCCGGCAGCCGGATCCCCGCACTGCCCGCCGCCTCGTCCCCGTACCGCGCGACCAGCGGATGCCCGCGTGGCGGCACGAGGCCGGCGCCCGACTCCGCGGCGATCTCGCGCTCCAGCTCCTCCGGATCGGTCCGGCGTCCCCCGTGCGGCAGATACCAGCGGTCGCCGGCCTCCGTGCGGTACGCCCGCCAGAGCGCGGCGGCGACGGGGGAGCCGGGGAGTTCGGGGGCGACGCGACGGTCCAGGACCTGACCGCATCTTCCGGTCCTCCGGCACCGCGCGCGCAACCCCTGTTTGCGGGCGGGTCTTTGGGCAACCCGCATGGAGAACCGGCGCGCGGGAAGTGCCGGTTGGCCGACGAACCGGAAGGCATCCATGTCCACTGGCCTGATCATTGCCTTGATCGTGATCGTGGCGGTCGTTGTCGTCGCGGCGGCCGTACTGACCCTGCGCGCCCGTGGTCCACGCCACGGCACGCACCTGAAGCGGCGCTTCGGACCCGAGTACGACCGGGCGGTCGCCCGGCACGACGGGGACGCGGAGGCCGCCGAACGTGAACTGGCCCAGCGCGTGAAGCTCCACGGCGACCTGCGGGCACGACCGCTGGGTACCGCCGAACGGGAGAGGTACGAGGCGGACTGGACGGCCGCGCAGGAGCGGTTCGTCGACTCGCCGCGGGACGCCGTCGCCGAGGCGGACCGGCTGCTCGCCGACCTCGCCGCCGCCCGGGGCTACCCCGACGGCGGACAGTACGAGGAGCAGCTCGCCGCACTGTCCGTGCACCACGCCCACCACGTCGACGGCTACCGCCGGGTGCACCGGGTCGCGCAGGCCCGCGTGAACGGCGGGCACGAAGGCGGCGCGGGCACCGAGGAGATGCGCGAGGCCATGGTCGAGGCCCGCGCCCTCTTCGACGATCTGGTGCGGCCGTCCCGTCACGACGGCGGAGACCATCACGACGGCGGAGACCATCGCGGCGGCCCGGACGGCCACCGTGGCGACCCGGACGACCACCGCGCGAGGACGGCCGAACGCGGCCGCCCCCACACGCCCTCATTGCTCCACCGGCGACAGGCGAAGGAGAGCTGAGCGAGATGACCGACACGACCCGGCGCCCCGGCGACGAACCGCTGGCCGAGGGGCCCCGCACCACCACCCGCGCGACCGTCCCCGGGACCCGTGACGGAGTCCACGGGAACGTCCGCGAGGACACCCACGGGGACGTTCACCAGGACATCCACGAGGACGTCCACGGGGACCCCCGCCGTGACGCCTACGAGAAGGGCGCCCGAGCCGGCGCACCGGACCTCCGCGAGGACACCGGCACGGTGCTGCCCGCCCGCGACGGCGCCGGCTCCCCGACCGCCGACCGCTCGCGGACCGGCGGCACGCCGGACCCGTACACGCCCCTGGACGACCGCCACGACGGTGACCGCGTCCCCGGCGCCGCGTACGGCCCCGGTCTGCTTCCGCTCGACGAAGGCGACCAGCTCTCCGCGCAGTTGCAGCACGCCGTGACCGGTTTCGTGGACGCCCCGCGGGACTCCGTCGCGGAGGCCGATCACGTGCTGGAGGAACTCGCCGCCCGCTTCACGGACGCGGTGACCGAGCGGCGCCGTACCCTGCGCCGGTCCTGGCAGACCGAGGACGCCGGCGCGGGCCCGAGCGCCGCCGAGACCGGCACCGAGCAACTGCGCCTGGCCCTGCGGGACTACCGCGAACTGGCGGAACGGCTCCTGCGCGCCTGACCGGCTCCGCGCCGGGGCCGGCCGTCAGGTGCCCCGGCGCTCCGGCCCCTCGGCCCCCGCCCGGCGCTCCCGCCACTGCCGTACGACGTCCTCGACGTCGTACGGTTTTTTGCCCAGCGGGGGGCCGGGCGGCGGCTTGTACATCATGTCGCGGATCTTGACGTTGATCTCCGTGAGGATCCTCCGGACGATCCGCTCCGAGGGGGCCGCGTAGGCCGCCTCCAAGGCGTCCTCGGCCTCCTTGCGCAGGGCCAGCGTCGGCGGCAGCACCGAGCAGCCCTCGCGGGCCAGCTTCCGCTTGACCCACCACATCTCGTCGTACGGGGACTCCAGGTCGGGCGGCAGGGGCTTGCCCGCCCCCGGCAGCCGCGAGAAGTCCCCGCGCGCCTCGGCGTCACGGATCTGCTTGTCCACCCACGTTTCGAAATCGACGTCCGGCGGCTTTCGCTCGGTCATGGGGCCATTGTGCCCGCCGGACGGACGGGAGGGAGCCGGGCGTTTTATCATGCGGCGACAGCGAGCCGTTCCGGCCGCCGCACCAGGCCGTTGTGGCCGCCGTCGGGCCGGTACCGCCGGTCCGCCAGAACGTCCCAGGAGGAGCGCACGTGCTCGAACTCACCATGGCCACCGTGTCGTCGGCGGAATCGGGAGCCACGGCCGGCATGCTCATGGCCGACGCGCCGACCGAGCCGGGCGCTGTGCTGCGGGTGGGCCGGGACAGGTCGGTGTGCCGGCTCTCCACGCCGGACGACTGGCTGTTCGTGTCCCGGGTCCACCTGGAGTTCCAGTGCGCCCAGGACGGCACCTGGTACCTGAGCTGGCTGCGCGGTTCGCTCCCCGAGCCGTCCTCCGAGGTCCGGCTGACCATCGGGGACCAGGCCCACCCGGTCGCCTACGGCGGCAGCGTCGCCCTGCCCCGGGGCGGCAACGGCGAGGTCGTCATCCTGGACCGCTCGGCCCCGCGCAGCGTCAACGTGGGCTTCTACCACGAGGTGTGAGGCCGGCCGGCACCGCACGGGCACACCGGCTCACTCCAGCACCCGCGCCAGGGCGAAGCCGTCGTACTCCTTGGCGCCGACCGTCTGGACCGCCGTCCCGCTCAGCCTCGGATGGCCGGCGATCAGCTCGAGGGCGGCACGGGTGCCCACCACGTCCGGGTCGGTGCTGTCCCGGTCGATCACCCGGCCGCCCCGGACGACGTTGTCGAGGACGATGATGCTGCCCGCGCGGGTGAGCTTCAGGGCCCACTCCAGGTAGTGCGGGTTGTTGACCTTGTCGGCGTCGATGAAGACCAGGTCGAACGGGGGCGGGTGCTCGTCGGCCAGCCGGGGCAGCGACTCCAGCGCCGGACCCACGCGTACCTCGACGAGCTTGTCCAGGCCCGCGCGGGCGATGTTGCCGGTGGCGACCTCGGCGTGCCACGGGTCGTACTCCAGGGAGATCAGCCGCCCGTCGGCCGGGAGGGCACGGGCCAGCCAGATCGTGCTGTAGCCGCCGAGGGTGCCGATCTCCAGGATGCGCCGGGCGCCCTGCACCCGGGCGAGGAGGTGGAGGAGCTTGCCCAGGGCGGGGGTGACGGCGATGGGCGGGAGGCCGGCGGCCTCGCTGTCCCGCAGGGCGGCCGTCAGGGCTTCGTCGTCGGGCGCGAAGAGGGTGGCGAAGTAGTCGTCCACCTGGTGCCACAGTCGTGACTCGTTCATGTGCGCACACCTTCGTTCTTCAGCTCGTTCTTCATGCGATCTCGTTCTTCATGCGACCCGTCAGTGGGACCCGGCTGGTTCGTCCCCTCCGGTCACCCCGGTGAAGGTACGTCTTCGGCCTCCCCTGTGATCCCTCTCGCATCCCGGCGGGCAACCTGTCCTCCTCCGTCTATCGTCATCCGGACCAAAGCGGGACCAAAGCGGGACCAAAGCGGGACGGACGTCAGGTGAACAGGGGTTGCCTGCGTCTCTTCCGGGGGCGGCGCGAGCCTCATAGGGTTCGCGCAGTGACCCTCACGCGCGGGACGCGTGGGATCAATGGGGCGGGAGGCCGACGAGGCGTGGCAAACGCGGAACACAGGGGGCGAACGGCGAAGGCCTTCGGAACCACGGCCGCCGGCGGTACCGGATCACGCCTGCACACGGTGCGGCTCGGACTGTGGCTGCTCGCCGCGGTCCTCGCCGTACGCCAGGTCGCGGCCGTCCTGACCACCCCGCGCGGGGAGCGGCTCACGGACCTCGAGACCTGGTTCGGACACGACGGCGTGCTGCAGGTCAGCGGCTCGCTCTACGAGTCGACCCGTTTCACCGGTACGCCGTTCGGCGGGCTCGTCCTCAAACCCCTCACCCGATCGGCTGAACAGGCGCTCGGCTGGGGCTGGACCTTCGGCACGCTGCTGCTGGTCGTCGCGCTCGGCCTGATCGCCGCCCGCGCCCTGCCCCAGCCGGTCGGCCGCCGCGCCGCGCCGCTGGCCGCGCCGGTCGCGATCAGCCTGCTCATGCTGTCCCTGCCCGTGCGCAACACCCTCTGGCTCGGACAGACCAGCATCATCCCGGTCCTCCTCGTCCTGCTGGGCTGCTTCGTCGCCCGCGGGCAGCGGGCCGGCGGCATCCTGATCGGTGTCGCCGCCGCCCTCCAACCGACCCTGCTGCTCTTCGCCCCGCTGCTCTGGTCCACCGGCCGCCGCCGGGCCGCCGCCACGTCCGGCATCACCTTCGCCGCGGGCACCGCGCTCGCCTGGGCCGCGATGCCCCAGGACTCGTACACCTACTGGGTGCACCACCTGGCGGGCGTCGGACTCGGCGGCCGGGCCGACGGCCTCGCCAACCAGTCCCTGCACGGCGCCCTGCTCCGCCTGGGAGCCGAGGGCCCCCTGGAGATCGGCCTCTTCCTGCTGCTCGGCGCGGCCGTCGTCACCCTCGGCCTGCGCCGCGCGGTGCGCTACGCCCACGACGGCCAGCTGCTGCTCGCCGTCGCGATCACCGGCTGCGCCGCCATCGTCGTCTCCCCGGCCGCGTGGCAGCACCAACTGCTGTGGGCGCTGCTCACCGTCGTCGGCACGGTCGGCAGACGCGCCTCCGACCGGCTGGTGTGGCCCGTCGCCGTCGTCCTGGTGATGACGCTGCCGGCCCAGATGATCCTGCCGGAGATGCCGTTCCTGTACCCCGTCCGGGACAACGCCGTCCTGCTCGCCGCCCTCGCCGCCGCCACGGTGGTCCCGTTCCTGTCGCACACCTCGCCGTACTTCCGGACGCCCGTCCCGACTCGGTACGCCGAGCCCGTCCCCACCCGCTTCGGGCGCGTCCCGCTGCTGCCGTTCCTGCGCCGGGTCGTGACCCGCCCCAATCTGCTGCTGGAACTGCTGCTGATCCGCGTCACCTACGCCGCGTACTCCAAGGTGCGGCTCGCGGCGACCGGCGGCAGCAACACGCAGGGGCGGGCCCGCGCGGAGGAGCACGCCCACCAGATCCTCGACCTCGAGCGCGTGCTCCACCTGGACATCGAGCACGCGGTCAACCACGCCGTCGTGCGGATCGACTGGCTGCGGCACTTCTTCGACTTCTACTACACGTCCTTCCACTTCGCCGTCCCGCTCACGGTCCTCGGCCTGCTGTACTGGCGGCGCCCTGTCGACTACCGCTGGGCGCGCGCGAGCCTCGGCTTCACCACACTGCTGGCCCTGGCCGGCTTCTGGCTCTACCCGCTGGCCCCGCCGCGCCTGATGCCGAACCTCGGGATCATCGACACCGTGCACGGCGTGCAGGACTTCTCCAAGCCGGACTACGGCACCCTCACCGCCCTCACCAACCAGTACGCGGCGATGCCGTCCCTGCACTTCGGCTGGTCCCTGTGGTGCGGCGTGGTCATCGCGATCATCGCGCCCAGGATGTGGATGAAGGCGCTCGGCCTGCTCCACCCCCTGTTCACCGTCGCCGCGATCGTCGCCACCGGCAACCACTGGATGCTGGACGCGGCGGGCGGCGCCCTCGTCGTCGTGGCCGGTTTCGGCCTGACGTACCTCTTCCAGGGACCGCGGGCCCGGACGGTGTCCGCCGCCGTCACCGGCACCGCGCCGGGGCCCGAGGCCGCGGAGGTCAAGCTGCCGGGCCCCGCCCCCGCACAGGAGGAACCGGCCCGGAAACAGGTTCCCGCGCGACCGGTCGGTCATGAGGAGCGCGGCGCTGTATACGGGGGCGTAGACTCCCCTCATGGCTGATGCGATGATTCGGGTTCCCGCCGAGGTGCGGGACCGGTTGGCGGTGATTGCGGAGTCCCGGGGGACGTCGATCCGTACGCTCGTGCAGGAGTACGCGGAGTCGACGCTGACCGACGAGGAGCGTCGGGAACGGGCCGAGCGGACGCGGGCGTACCTTGCCGAGCACTTCGGTGTCGAGGTGGGGGACGAGGAGAGTGCGGCGATGGGACGCAGGCTCCGGGAGGCGTTCGCCCGGCAGCAGGGCGAGGCCGCCGCGTGATCCTGCACCATCTCGTCCTCGACGCGCCGACCCTCCTGGCACTGTCGGGGAACCGGCAGGTGTCCGCGCTCGTCCACCGCGCTCACTTCGAGACCGACACGCGCCTGTGGGTGCCCACGTTGTCGGTCCTGGAGGCCGACCGGGAACGTCTGGGGATCGCCGAGCACGTGGGGCAGTTGGAGGTCGTCCACACGGTCGATCTGGACTATCCGGCGGCGCTGGCGGTCGCCCGGATGGAGCGGGACGGGGTGCCGCCGGGAGTGGGAGCGGCGATTCACGCGGCACGGCATCTGCCCGAGTGGGGGGCCGACTCCCTCGTGGCCACCGTCGAGGCGAAGGCGTACAAGGGGCGTGGTGTGCCGGTGCTCGATCTCGAGCGGTGAGGGCTCGGCGGTGAGGGCTCGGCCGCGCATGGCGAAAGCGGCGGCCCCGGGGATCTGGGGGCCGCCGCTTTCGGTATGCGGGGTGGTGCGGGTGGTGCCGGGGTGATGCGAGGGCTGGTGCCGGGTCGGTCAGTACCAGCTGTTGGACTGCCAGAAGTCCCAGGCGGCGCACGGGCTGCCGTAGCGCTCGTTCATGTAGTCGAGGCCCCACGAGAGCTGGGTGGTGGGGTTGGTCTTCCAGTCGGAGCCGGCCGAGGCCATCTTGGTGGCGGGCAGGGCCTGGACCAGGCCGTAGGCGCCGCTGGAGGGGTTGGTGGCGGTGTGGTTCCAACCGCTCTCGTGGTGGACGATGTTCGAGAAGCACTGGTACTGCGCGGAGTCGCCGACCATCGCCTGCGCGGTCGCCTGGGCCGAGCCCGAGCCCGTGGTGGCGGCCTGCGCGGGGGCGGCGGCGATCAGCGAGCCGCAGGCCGCGGCGGCGATGGCGGCACCGGCGAGGGCCTTCTTCGGAGTGGCGATGGTGCGGAGGAGGGAAGCGGCGGTCACGTAGAAACCTTTCTTCGGCTGCAGGGCGGTCGTCGTAGGTCCGGCCCCCGGAACACCCGGTGGTGTGTGGGGGCGGGGCATACGTCGGCGCCGGGGCCCGGGTGGGGCACGTCGGCGCCTGGCGACTGCTCCACAGAAGCAGGTTTCGAGGTTTGTCCGCAAAGGTCCCTTTTACTATTCGCGGTCGCATTTCGGGGGAAGTGCCGTCCTGGGGTCGGTGGTCATCTGCGCAGCTCGGGGCGGGTGGGCGCGGGTGCGGAGGAGGCCTCCGGGGCTACGACCCCGCTTCGTATGTGAGCCGGGTCATGTGGGGCGTCTCACGACGGGCCGTCAGTTCCGTCACTGTCGACGCGCGCGGCGTCACTCAGGGTGCCCGGTGAAAGTGACCGGCGTCTCGAAAGCCGCCCTGCGGGTGGCGCGGCGCAGGGCGCGGAGCACCGGGGGGCCCAGGGTCAGGGCCAGGACGACGGTGAGCAGGGCCCGGCCCAGGTCCCAGCCGAGGGACGTGGCCAGGCAGTACGCCAGGAAACGGGCCAGGTTGGCGGGGACCGACGCGTCCGGGTCGAAGGAGATGTTCGAGGCCAGGGCGGCCATGAAGGGCCAGCCCGCCATGTTCATCATCGTGCCGTAGGCGAAGGCCGCCAGGAAGCCGTAGACGGCGAGCACGCACAGCTCCGCCCGGCCCCGCAGCCGGTCCGGGCCCGGGAGCAGGCCCGCGCCCATCGTGAACCAGCCCATTGACAGCATCTGGAACGGGAGCCACGGGCCCACCCCGCCGGTGAGCAGCGCGGACGCGAACATCGTCACCGAGCCGAGCACGAAGCCGAAACCCGGCCCGAGGACCCGGCCGCTGAGGACCATCAGGAAGAACATGGGTTCCAGACCGGCCGTCCCCGCGCCGATGGGGCGCAGCGCCGCCCCCGCCGCCGCCAGCACGCCCAGCATCGCGACCGCCTTCGGACCCAGGCCCGACTCCGAGATCGTCGCCGCCACCACCCCGACCAGCAGCACGAGCAGGCCCGCGAAGAGCCACGGCGCGTCCTGCGCGTGGGCGTTGAGGGCGGAGGCGGGCGGGGCCAGGAAGGGCCAGCCGAAGGCGGCCACGCCCACCGCGCTCACCAGGGCCAGCGCCACCAGCGAACGCGGGCCCAGGCGGACGGCCCGCGCCTGGCGCTGGGTGCCGGTGGCCTTGCCGGTGGGGGCGGTGGCTGTGGTGGCCTGGTCCGTGGCCGGGGTGGGAGCGGGCGTCATGACAGGGCCTCCCGGACCTGGGAGACCGTGAGCCAGTGCTGCGGGGCCAGGATCTTCGCCACCTGCGGGGCGAAGGACGGCGACGCGACGACCACGTCGGCCGCCGGACCGTCGGCGATGACCTCGCCCTCGGCGAGGAGGACGACCCGGTGGGCGAGTTCCGCCGCCAGCTCCACGTCGTGCGTGGCCAGGACGATCGCGTGGCCCTCGGCGGCCAGCCCGCGCAGGACGGTCACCAGACGGGCCTTCGCCGCGTAGTCCAGGCCGCGGGTCGGCTCGTCGAGCAGGAGCAGCGGCGGGCGGGCGGTGAGGACGACCGCCAGGGCGAGGGTCAGACGCTGGCCCTCGGACAGGTCGCGCGGGTGGGTGCCGTCCGCGATGCCGGGCAGCAGCTCCGACAGCAGGGCGCGGCAGGTGCCCGGCTCCGCCTCCGCGTCCCGGTCGGCGGCGGCGCACTCCGCGGCAACCGTGTCCGCGTACAGCAGGTCCCGCGGCTCCTGCGGGACGAGTCCCACCCGGCGGACCAGGTCGCGGGGGCGGGTGCGGTGCGGCACGGCGTCACCGGTGCGGACCGAACCGGCGGACGGTTCCACGAGCCCGACCAGCGCGCCGAGCAGCGTGGACTTGCCGGCGCCGTTGCGGCCCATGAGCGCGACCGTCTCGCCGGGGGCGACCGTCAGATCGATGTGGCGCAGCGCCCGGACGCTGCCGCGACGGACGGCCAGGGCGCGGACCTCGGCCACGTGGGCGGGGGCGGGAGCGGAAGGAGAGGCCGTGGCTGTGCCCGGCCGCTTGCGGGTGAACAGGGAGAGAGGGGTCCTGCGGGGGGTGGAAGTGGTGGGGGCGGCCAGGGGTTTCCGGGCGGGGGCCGGTGCGGTCGTCGCGGCTGCCCTCGCCGTCGCGGTTGCCGCTTCCGCCTTTGCGAGGCGCTCGCGCAGGGGGGTCGCGCGACGGCGGGCGTCGCGTACGGTCAGCGGGAGCGGGGACCAGCCGGCGAGCCGGCCCAGGGCCACCACCGGCGGGAACACCGGGGACACCGCCATCACCTCCGCCGGGGTCCCGAGCAGCGGGGGCTCGCCCGGTCCCGGCAGCAGCGCCACCCGGTCGGCGTACTGGACGACGCGTTCCAGGCGGTGCTCGGCCATGAGGACGGTGGTGCCGAGATCGTGGACGAGCCGCTGGAGCACCGCGAGGACCTCCTCGGCCGCCGCCGGGTCCAGCGCGGACGTCGGCTCGTCGAGGACCAGCACCCGGGGATGCGGGGTGAGGACCGAGCCGATGGCGACGCGCTGCTGCTGGCCGCCGGAGAGCGTGGAGATGGGGCGGTCACGCAGGTCGGCCAGGCCCAGCAGGTCCAGGGTCTCCTCGACGCGGCGGCGCATCACGTCCGGGGGAAGTCCCAACGACTCCATGCCGTAGGCGAGTTCGTCCTCGACGAGGTCCGTCACGAAGTGCGACAGCGGGTCCTGGCCCACCGTCCCCACCACGTCGGCGAGTTCGCGTGGCTTGTGGGTGCGGGTGTCGCGGCCGGCCACCGTGACCCTGCCGCGCAGGGTGCCGCCCGTGAAGTGCGGGACGAGGCCGCTGACCGCGCCCAGCACCGTGGACTTGCCGACCCCGGACGGCCCGGCGAGCAAGACGAGTTCACCCTCGGGGACCTCGAAGTCGACGCCCCGCACGGAGGGTTCGGGGGCGCCGTCGTACGTCACGGAGACGTTCTCGAAGCGGATCACGACGGCTCCTTGCCGGTGTCCTCGGGGGCGGGGGTGACGAAGGCGGGGAGCAGGCCGATGAGTACGGCCACCGCCGGCCACAGGGGCAGCGTGGGCGCGACCAGCGGCACCACGCCGGGGTGCAGGGCCGCCGGGTCGCGTACGGAGGCGAGGGCCAGCAGCGCCGCGACCGCCGCGCCACAGCCGGCGACCAGCCAGGCGCGGGCGTCCCAGCGGTCGGGCCGGTAACGGGTGCGCAGGGAGCGCCGCCCGCCCAGCCACAGCCCCGCGAGCGCGGCGGCCAGACCGGCGAGGAGCACGGGGACACCGTACGCGGCGCCTTCGGCGGTGAGCAGCCCGTACGTACCCGCGCAGACGCCGAGCAGCCCGCCGAGGGTGAGGACGGCGGTGGTACGGCGGACCCCGGCCGGGACCTGTGCCGTACGGCCGTACCCGCGGGCGTCCATCGCGGCGGCGAGCGCGACCGAACGCTCCAACGCGCCCTCCAGCACCGGGAGTCCGACCTGGAGCAGACCCCGGACCCCGCGGTCGGGACGGCCCCGCAGCCGACGGGCGGCGCGCAGCCGCTGGACGTCCGTGATCAGACTCGGCGCGAAGGTCAGCGCCACGACCACGGCCACACCCATCTCGTACAGCGCGCCGGGCAGGGACTTCAGCAGGCGGGACGGGTTGGCGAGGGCGTTCGCGGCGCCGACGCAGATGAGCAGCGTGGCCAGCTTCATGCCGTCGTACAGGGCGAACGTGAGCGCCTCGGCCGTGACCCGGCCGCCCAGACGGATGCCCTGCGCCCAGTCGGGGAGCGGGACTTCGGGCAGGTCGAGGAGGATGTGCGTACCGGGGATGGGGGAGCCGAGGACGATCGCGAAGAGCAGCCGGATGACGATCACGGCCAGCGCCAGCTTGACGAACGCGCCGTACGCGCGGGCCCAGGGGGCGTTCGGCCGGCGGGTGGCCACGACGTACGCGGAGACCATGACCAGGAGGGCGAGCAGCAGGGGGTTGGTGGTGCGGGTGGCGGCGACACCGAGAGCCAGCGCCCACAGCCACCAGGCGCCGGGGTGCAGGGGGGTGCCCTGCCGGCGACGGAGGGCGGGGGCGGGGGCAGTGCGCTCCCGTGGCCGGCCGCCGCCGGGCTCAGCCACGACGGCGTATCTGCCGGGAGACCGCCGCCCCGAGCAGCGCCACCACGGCGATCCCGGCGAAGAGACCGAGGGACGGACCACCGGAGTCCCCGGCGTCCCCGGCCTCCTCGGACGCCGAGGACGCCGGGGAGGCAGGGGAACCGGCCTCCCCGGAGCCGTCCCCGGTCTCCTGCCCAGGCGCCGAGGCGCCCGTGCCGGACTCCGTGCCCGTCCCCGACACCTGCTCCCCGCACCCGCGCTGCGGGTATCCGGCGATGGCGCACAGCAGGGCGCTGTTGTCGTAGCGCAGGGGTTCGGCGACGGAGGCCAGGGCCTCGGCGGTGCTGGCGTCCGGGGCGACCCGGGCGCAGGCGGTGCGGTTCGCGGGCGGGGTCTCGCCGGACGGGGCGTCCTCGGCCGTACCGAAGTCGATGACGAGGGCGACCCGCTTGCTGCCGTCCTTCGCGGGGGTCTGCGCGCAGATGCCGGCGAAGTCGGCGGCGCCCCGGGGCTGTGACGAGTCGTCGGACTCTTCGCTGACGGCGAAGCGGAAGCCCTGGACGTCGCCGTCGGCGGGGCGGGCGACGGACGGGCCCTGGGTGGCGTACGTCCACCTGTCGCCGTCGAGGTCCCAGAACGACCAGTACCGGTAGCCGGCGGCCTGCGCCTGGCCCGCGCCCGCCGACAGGGGCAGGAGCGCGGCCAGGAACAGTACGGCGGCCCGGCCGGTCCGGCGGGACCGACGGATCACGGCTTCCGCCTCTTGTTCCGGCCGCTCACCAGGAAGCCGATGCCGATACCGGCGACGAGGCAGCTCCCGACGGCCCACCAGACGTCGGAAGAGGAGCCCGAGTCGTCCTTCTCCTTCTCGTCCTTCTGCTCCTGCCCGTTCTTCTCACCGGAGGTGTCGGCCGCCTGTGCGGCGGGCCCGGCGGCGGTCAGCTGCTTCACCAGGTCGGTGCCGCCGAAGGCGCGCGGGTCGGTGCCCGTGGCATGGGCGGCGAAGATCAGCTGGGCGTAGGCGGCGGGACCGCTCTGGGCGGCCCAGTCGGCGGCGTTCTTCTCCAGCCAGGCCGCGGACTTCGCGGCCGGCTCGGTGGCACCCTGCGCCGCGAGCGCGACCACCGCGTCGGCGGTGTTGCCGTAGTCGGGCTGGTCCTCGGCGCCGGGGAGCGAGGAGACGAGGTGACCGTCCGCGGCGAGCGCGTCCGTGAGGTGGGCGGCACCGTTGGCGGCGGCCTGCTCGGGCGTCGTGGCCTTCTCGCACGCGGCGTCCGCCGCCTTGCCCTTGCCCTTGCCCGGCTCGACCACCAGGCCCGCGCCGAGGGAGCCGGCCACGCCGGCCGCGGTGGCGTCGGCGTTGGCGACCAGTTCGCCCTTCTTGTCCGGCTGGAAGGCGAAGGCACCCGCGCCGTCGCCCCGGGTGTCGCACGGCAGTGCCAGCTTCAGCAGGGCGTCGTAGGGGGACTTGCCGTCCTTGACCACCTCGGCCGGCTTCTCGCCCGCGGCGGCGAGCGCGCCGACGACGACGGACGTGGAGTTGGCGTCACTGGCCCCGTCCGCCGTGTAGCCCCAGCCGCCGTCCTTGTTCTGTACGGACTTCAGCCAGTCGACGGCCTTGCCGGTGACGGCGTCGTGCCCGCCGAGCGCGGCGAGGGCCTGCACGGCGGCGGCGGTCTGGTTGGTGTCGACCATGGTCTTGGCGTCGCACGGCGTACCGGTGTCGGCGCGGAACGGGGCGAAGGAGCCGTCGGCACACTGCTGGCCGGTCAGCCAGTCGACGGCCGCCTTCGGCGGCTCGGCACCCACCGTGTGCTGGGCGAGCAGGGCCAGCGACTGGCGCCACACGCCGTCGTACTGCGGGTCGCTCTTGCCGTACAGGGCGGAGGGCAGGGCCTGCCGGGACGGCGAGGGGGACGGGGACGAGTCGGCGGCGGCCGGTGCGGCGGCGCCGATCACGGCGACGGCGGCCAGAACCGCTGCGCTGCTGCGGACGTTCATGATCGGCGGGTGCCTCTCCCTGCGGGGGAGCCGGGCAGCACGGGACACCCCGGCGGCTCGGCTCCGCATACCTCGACGGTGCCGCGCACCGGCGGACCGCCGGACGCGTGAGCCGGTCACGATCCGTCCGGGGCATTCCGGCTCACCGTCACGGTGGACGGCTCACGGTTGCGGGTCAGCGCCGGAGTTGCACCGGCTTCCCCCCGTACGGGTGTGATGACGACGTCGCCACTCTACCCGCCCGTAAGAAAGCGGCCAGGAGTGGCTTGAAGCGGGTGGCCAAGGTCACGTGGCCGCGCAGGTCACCGCTCACACCACCGCGTACGTCACCGGCCCGCACGGCCGCGTACGTCACCGGCCCGCACCCGTCGACGGGTGCGGGCCGGTACCTGGGCCGCCGGAGCCGGGGCTCCGCTCAGGAGGCTGTGCAAGGGCCGAGCTGGGGTGGCGCCGTCGAGCCGCCGTTCCTCGTCACCGTGAAGCCGAAGGTCGTCGAGGCTCCGGCCGCGAGCGTGCCGTTCCAACTGGACCGCACCGTCATGACGTTGCCGCTGGTGTCCCAGGTGGGTGAGCCGTTCCAGACCGTGGAGACCTTCTGCGGGGGCGTCATGGTGACGTTGACGCTCCACGCGTTGATCGGCGAACTGCCCGCGGTGATGGTCACCTTGCCGTTGTAGGCACCGCCCCAGTCCTCCGTCGTGGTGTAGGCGGCGGTGCAGGCCGCGCCGGGGGTGCCGGGGTCGCCGCCACCGCCGGCGGAGCCGCCGAGCGCGCTCAGGACGGCGTGGTAGGCGGGCTTCTTGGTGTAGTTGTCGTCGAACAGCAGGGGCGTTCCGCTCGACCGCCACGAGTACTTGTCCGGGATGCCCCACACCGTGATGCCGGTGCATCGGGACACCGCGAGGCAGGCGGTGACGACATTGCCGTAGTGGGTGGCCTGGGTCGTGCCCGAGCCCTCGATGTCCAACTCGGTGATCTGCACGTCCACGCCGAGGTCGGCGAAGCGCTGGAGGTTGGCCCGGTAGTCGGAGGGCACCGGCGACGCGCTGTTGAAGTGGGACTGGAAGCCGACGCAGTCGATGGGCACCCCACGGGACTTGAAGTCCCGAACGAGGTTGTAGACGGCGTTGCTCTTCGCGTTGACGCCGTCGGTGTTGTAGTCGTTGTAGCAGAGTTTGGCGTTCGGGTCGGCCGCGCGGGCCGTGCGGAAGGCCTCCTCGATGAAGCCGTTGCCGAGCTTGTCCTGGAAGGGCGAGCTGCGCCGGGCGCCGCTGCTTCCGTCCTGGAACGCCTCGTTGACCACGTCCCAGGAGTGGATCGCGCCCCGGTAGTGCGTCATGACCTGGGTGATGTGGTTGTTCATCGCCGACCGCAGGTCGGTGGCGCCGAGGCCGGAGACCCAGCCGGGCAGCTGGGAGTGCCACACCAGGGTGTGCCCGCGCACCGACTTGCCCCGGCTCCGGGCGTGGTCCACGATCCTGTCGGCGTTGCCGAAGCCGAACGAGCCGCGGCTGGGCTCGAGGGCGTCCCACTTCATCTCGTTCTCGGGCGTCACCGAGTTGAACTCGGTGTTGAGCGTGGCGGCGTACTGGGCCTCGCCCAGGCGGTTCGCGGCGACCGCGGCACCGAAGTAGCGGCCCTTCTCGGCCGCCGCCGAGCCCAGGGTGTCGGCGGCGTGCGCGGTGCTCTGGGGGAGCGCCACGAGCGCGGTCACGGTGAGCAGCGCGGTCGCGGCGACGGCCAGGGGGCCTCTGGTCGCCTTGGCCCTCATCTCTCGGACTCCTAATTTGATCATGCGCATGTCATCTCTTCTCCGGTGGGGGTGCCGTAGTGGTGCGGATGGCGGGGATCGTCTGCTGCCGTGCTCTGTGCCGAGGTGCCCGAAGCTCGCCCTGCGGGTTCGAATGTTTCGGGATGAACTCCGAATGGCAGCGCAGACGATATGAATGAACGGAGGGGTGGTCAACCGTTCACGCGTAACTGGGTTGCTTATGGCCGAAGGATGACAGGAGTGAAGAGGGAGGGGCGATTGCGTGGGGAGTGTTCGAAAGTTTCGACTTCGTCAGTCGGAATCCTTCGATGGTGACGCAGGTGCCGCCAGGTCGATCAGGCGGCACGCCGTCTCTATGTCGATCTTGACCTGGGCGATGGAGGCGCGCCCCGACAGCCAGGTGATGAGCACCGAGTGCCAGGTGTGCTCGATGACGCGGACCGCCGAGAGCTGGTCCGGCGTGGGGTCGTCGAGACCCATCGAGTCCAGGATGATCGCCGTCGTCTGGCGGGAGACCTGGTCGACCTCCGGACTCACGCTGCGGTCCGCGAACGTCAGGGCGCGCACCATCGCGTCGGCCAGCCGGGGCTCGCGCTGCAGGGCGCGGAAGGCCCGCATCAGGGTCTCCGCGACCCGTTCACCGGCCGTCGCGCCCGTCGGCGGCTTCTTCCGCAGGGTGGCGTGCATGTGTTCGAGCTGGGCCTGCATCGTGGCGACCAGCAGATGGATCTTGGACGGGAAGTACCGGTACAGCGTGCCCAGCGCCACCTGGGAGGATTCCGCGACCTCGCGCATCTGCACCGCGTCGAAGCCGCCCCGGCCGGCCAGCTGGGCGCTCGCGTGCAGGATGCGCCGCCTGCGCGCCTCCTGGCGCTCGGTCAGGGGTGAGGCAGGGGAGGTGCGAGTGGTGCCGGCTTCCATCGTCGCCGCCTTGTCCGCCGTGGCAGGTTCGTCCGGTTCCGCCGCCTCGGCCGCCTTGTCCCTGTGGGCTTCCGCGGGCATGGGCCCCATTCCGTGACCGTCGGTGAGGGTTGGTGATCGGACAGCATGGCACGCATCCCGCCGTGGCGTGAATCACCTGATCCACTGCTCGCCGCGTCCTTACCTGCCGGTAGATTCGGAGCCTCCGAACGATCAACTCTGAAACTTGTTCTAGATTAGCGTCCCGACGTACAGTCGCGGGACCGCGCAGGGAGAAGGGGGCCCAGAGTGACCGCTGAGGCCAGTCAGACCGGGCTCTCGCAGGGGTCCTCCCCCGCGGTCTCGACTGCGCTCGCGCAGGGAGGTGCCCCCGTCGACGACTCGCGACCGCTCCGCATAGCGCTCCTCACCTACAAGGGGAACCCGTTCTGCGGCGGACAGGGTGTCTACGTCCGTCACCTCTCCCGCGAGCTCGCCCGCCTCGGACACCAGGTCGAGGTCGTCGGCGCCCAGCCCTACCCCGTCCTCGACGAGGGCTACGACGGGCTGAGCCTGACCGAGCTGCCCAGCCTCGACCTCTACCGCCAGCCGGATCCCTTCCGTACCCCGGGCCGCGGCGAGTACCGCGACTGGATCGACGCGCTCGAGGTCGGCACCATGTGGACCGGCGGTTTCCCCGAACCGCTGACCTTCTCCCTGCGTGCCCGCCGCCATCTGCGGGCCCGGCGCGGCGACTTCGACGTCATCCACGACAACCAGACGCTCGGCTACGGCCTGCTCGGCGACGTCGGCGCGCCCCTGGTGACCACGATCCACCACCCCATCACCGTCGACCGGCAGTTGGACCTGGACGCGGCGGAGAGCAGGCGCCGGCGCGCCTCGGTGCGCCGCTGGTACGCGTTCACCAGGATGCAGAAGCGGGTCGCCCGCCGTCTGCCCTCCGTGCTCACCGTCTCCGGCACCTCCCGCGACGAGATCGTCGGTCACCTGGGCGTACGCCGGGACCGCATCCACGTCGTCCACATCGGCGCCGACACCGACCTGTTCTCGCCGGACCCGTCGGTGCCCGTCGTACCGGGCCGGATCGTGACGACGTCCAGCGCGGACGTGCCGCTCAAGGGACTGGTCTTCCTCGTCGAGGCGCTGGCCAAGGTCCGCGTCGAACAGCCCGAGGCACACCTCGTCGTCGTCGGCACGCGCCCCGCCAAGGGGCCCGTCGCGCAGGCGATGGAGCGGTACGGGCTCGGCGACGCCGTCGAGTTCGTCAAGGGCATCTCGGACGCGGAACTGGTCGATCTCGTGCGCTCCGCCCAGGTCGCCTGCGTACCGTCGCTGTACGAGGGCTTCTCGCTGCCGGCCGCCGAGGCCATGGCCACCGGCACCCCGCTGCTCGCCACGACCGGCGGCGCGATCCCGGAGGTCGCCGGCCGCGACGGCGAGACCTGTCTGGCCGTCCCGCCCGGCGACGCGGAAGCGCTGGCCGCCGGGCTGAACCGGCTGCTCGCCGACCCGGAGCTGCGCGCGCGGCTCGGCGCCGCCGGACGGGAACGGGTGCTGCGGCACTTCACCTGGGCCCGCGCGGCCGAGGGCACGGTGGCCCGCTACCGCGAGGCGATGGCCCGCGCCCGGGCCGCAGCGGCCGACCCTGTCGTCGCCGCTCCCGCTCCCGTTACCGCGGCCGACCCGGCGCCCGTGGCGGCCGGTCCGGCCGCCGAGGACGCCGCCGGCCCCGGGGCGGTCCGGACGCCCGCCGCAGAAGAACCCGTCACCTCCCCTCGTGAAAGCAGGGCCACGTGCTGACCGTCGACTTCTCCCGGTTCCCGCTCGCCCCGGGCGACCGTGTCCTGGACCTCGGATGCGGTGCCGGCCGGCACGCGTTCGAGTGCTACCGGCGCGGGGCGCAGGTCGTGGCGCTGGACCAGAACGCCGAGGAGATCCGCGAGGTCGCCCAGTGGTTCGCCGCGATGAAGGAGGCCGGGGAGGCGCCCGCCGGGGCCACCGCCACCGCGATGGAGGGCGATGCCCTCGCCCTGCCCTTCCCCGACGAGTCCTTCGACGTCGTGATCATCTCCGAGGTCATGGAGCACATCCCCGACGACAAGGGCGTCCTCGCCGAGATGGTCCGCGTGCTCAGGCCCGGCGGCCGCATCGCGGTCACCGTGCCGCGCTACGGCCCCGAGAAGGTGTGCTGGACCCTGTCCGACGCCTACCACGAGGTCGAGGGCGGCCACATCCGCATCTACAAGGCCGACCAGCTGCTGGCAAGGATGCGCGAGGCCGGCCTGCGCCCCTACGGCACCCACCACGCGCACGCGCTGCACTCGCCGTACTGGTGGCTGAAGTGCGCCTTCGGCGTGGACAACGACAAGGCGCTGCCGGTACGGGCGTACCACAAGCTGCTGGTCTGGGACATCATGAAGAAGCCGCTGGCGACCCGCCTCGCGGAGCGGACCCTGAACCCGGTGATGGGCAAGAGCTTCGTGGCGTACGCGACCAAGCCGCACCTGCCGCGCGCCGGGGCCGAGGCCGGTACGGGCATGGGTACGGGTACGGGTACGGGTACGGGTACGGACACCGTGACGGCTGCCGAGGCCGGGGCGGCCACCCCGTGACGATCCCCCGGACAGAACACCTCGTCCTGCCCGGGGTCCTCACCGTCGAGCAGGCCGCCGAGACCGTCGCCGGCATCCTCGCCGTGCAGCGTGAGGACGGGGCGATCCCGTGGTTCAGGGGCCACCACCTCGACCCGTGGGACCACGTCGAGGCCGCGATGGCCCTGGACGCCGCGGGCGCCCACGAGGCCGCCGAACAGGCCTATCGGTGGCTGGCCAGACACCAGTTGGCGGACGGATCCTGGTACGCGGCGTACGCCGACGGCGACCCCGACGACGTCACCGACCGGGGGAGGGAGACCAACTTCGTCGCCTACATCGCCGTCGGCGTCTGGCACCACTACCTCTCCACCGGCGACGACACCTTCCTGGACCGCCTGTGGCCCACCGTGTACGCGGCCGTGGAGTGGGTGCTGCGGCTCCAGCAGCCCGGCGGGCAGATCGGCTGGCGGCGCGACGACGACGGCACGCCCACCACGGACGCGCTGCTCACCGGCTGCTCCTCCGTCCACCAGGCGCTGCGCTGCGCCCTCGCCATCGCCGAGCAGCGGGAAGAGCCGCAACCGGACTGGGAGTTGGCGGCCGGCGCGCTCCGGCATGCGATCCGGCACCACCCGGAGCGGTTCCTCGACAAGGACCGCTACTCCATGGACTGGTACTACCCCGTACTGGGCGGCGCCCTCACCGACGCCGAGGCCAAGGGCCGGATCGAGGAGGGCTGGGACCGCTTCGTCGTCCCCGGGCTCGGAGTGCGCTGCGTGGTCCCCAACCCATGGGTGACCGGCGGTGAGTCGGCCGAACTCGCCCTGGCCCTCTGGGTGATGGGCGAGTCCGACCGCGCGCTGGAGGTGCTCCAGTCCATTCAGCACCTGCGCGATCCGGAGACCGGCCTGTACTGGACGGGGTACGTCTTCGACGACGAGGCGATCTGGCCGGTCGAGCTGACCGCCTGGACGGCCGGTTCACTGCTGCTGGCCGTCGCCGCGCTCGGTGGTCACGAGGCCACCTGCGCGGTCTTCAGCGGCGACCGCCTCCCGAAGGGCCTCGACCCCGATTGCTGCACCCGGGTCTGACCGGGGACGCGGCCGCCGGGGCAGCCGCGCCCCGGCGGCCGCGGGCGAAGACCCTCGTGCTCAGCGCCGGTGGAGGCTGTTGGCGATGGCGTGGCCGATGAAGAGGTGGACCAGGGCGGCCAGGC
>NZ_JBHSPC010000045.1:11847-75136 GCF_042656345.1 Streptomyces incanus | reverse complement strand
CTCGGGGTTTCGCCTTCCGGGTGTCCGCTTCCGCGTTTCCCTTTCCGGCGGTTCCGACTTTATCAGAAGTTTCGTGCCGGACTTGCCGGTCGAATTTTTCCGATTCATCGGGAGGGGCTTCGTCGAAATCTAAAGTCTCGAGAAGCAGTCAGACTCTCACCGTTGCCCCTGCGGGTCAGAACCCAGCTCCAGGCAACTGTTAAAATCTACCTCCCCGCTCGGTCCGTGTCAACGGTTCCTGCGGGGCGAAGAGGAGACTAGCAGCTGAACGGAGCTCCACGCACATCAGGCTGCCGTCGGCACGACGGCGCTGCGTTCGGCCGTCTCCAGGTCGCCGGTCTCACCGGCCCGGGCCGCGCGCCCGCCCAGGACATAGACGTAGGTCAGGAAGGCCAGCTCCGCGACGGCTCCGATGGTGATGCGGGCCCAGGTGGGAAGGCCGGACGGGGTGACGAAGCCTTCGATCGCGCCGGAGACGAAGAGGACCAGCGCGAGGCCGATCGCCATGGCCA
This sequence comes from Streptomyces incanus, assembly GCF_042656345.1. NCBI lineage: Bacteria > Bacillati > Actinomycetota > Actinomycetes > Kitasatosporales > Streptomycetaceae > Streptomyces > Streptomyces incanus. Next base: position 74,624 of record NZ_JBHSPC010000045.1, on the reverse strand, counting down.
GTGCGGCCCGGCCTTCCTCCGCGAGGGCCCTGCGCCGCGGGCGTGGCCCGGGGTCGATGAGGGTCCACCCGAGGCGCAGGCCGGTGCCGGCGGCGACGAAGACCGCGGTCAGTTCGAGGAGGCCATGGGGCAGAACCAGACCGAGGAAGGTGTCCAGCCGGCCCGCGGAGGTCATCAGTCCGAAGCCGACGCCCAGGTTGAGCATGTTCGTAAAGAGGATCCAGATGACCGGCAGGCCCAGGAAGACGCCCAGGATCAGGCAGAGGGCGGCGGCCCACGCGTTGTTCGTCCAGACCTGGGCGGCGAACGAGGCCGCGGGGTTGCTGGAGTAGTACGTCTCGTACTGGCCGCCGGGGCGGGTGAGCTCGCGCAGCTCGGCAGGTGCGGCGATGGATGCCTGGACCTCGGGGTGGGTTCCGATCCACCAGCCGAGGAGGACCGCGACGGCGGTGGACAGGAGTGCGGTGGGCACCCACCAGTGGCGTGCCCGGTACACGGCGGCCGGGAAGCTGTGCGAGAGGAAGTGCGTGACGTCCCGCCAGGATGCGCGCCGTGCCCCTGTCACAGCGCCGCGCGCGCGTGCCACCAGCTGGCTGAGTCTGCCGGTCAACTGGGGATCGGGGGCCGCGGACTGGATCAACGAGAGGTGAGTGGCCGTGCGCTGGTAGAGGAGGACGAGTTCGTCGGCCTCGGCACCGGTCAGCCGGCGCTGGCGCCGCAGCAGGGCGTCGAGGCGGTCCCACTCCGCGCGGTGGGCGGAGACGAAGACGTCGAGGTCCATCGGTGTGCCTGCTCCTCGGCTGTTCGTCGGCTCCCGCCGCGAGCTCTTCGGTCGTACGGACCGGCCGGCTCGGCGGTACGGGATGATCGGCTGGTCGTACTCCGGTGCGATGTGCCATCAGCTTGGCAGACTGGCGGTGTTCCGGGCAGGGCAGGGGAAGGGCGGGCGGACATGAGTGAGCTGGTGACGGGCGAGGCGGTGGCGTTGGAGCTGCGCCCCGCGAAGCTGCCCAGCAGAGCGCTGGCCGTGCTGCTCGATCTGGTCGCGGCGGTGACCCTCTATGTCGTGGTGACCATCGCGCTGGTGGCTGCCACGGCATCTCTGGACCAGGCGGCGCAGACGGCGATTTCCCTCGCGCTCTTTCTGTTGTTGCTGGTGGGTGGGCCGATCGCGATCGAGACGCTCACCCATGGACGGTCGCTCGGAAAGGTGGCCTGCGGGCTGCGGGTGGTGCGGGACGACGGTGGGCCGATCCGTTTCCGGCATGCGCTGGTGCGGGGCCTGATCGGTGTGATCGAGATTCTGATGACGATGGGCGTCGTCGCGTGCATCGCCTCGCTCGTGTCGTCGCGGGGGCGGCGGCTCGGAGACGTCTTCGCCGGGACCCTCGTCGTTCGGGAGAGGCTGCCGGTCGGTCCCGTGGGCTCGGTACCGCCGCCTCCGCCCTGGCTGGCCGGCCGGTTCTCGGGGCTCGATCTGTCCGCGGTACCGGACGGACTGTGGCTCGCCGTACGCCAGTACCTGACGCGGATGCGGCAGCTGGACCCGCAGGTGGGCCACGCGATGGCGGAACGGTTGGCGGCGGACCTGGCGGAGCGGACGGGGGCGCCGGTGCCGCAGGGCGTGCCGGCGGCGGCGTACCTGGCGGCGGTGGTGCAGGAGCGGCAGGCCCGGGACGCGCGGCGTGCCTTCGGGCACGGTGCGGGTGGGGCGGCAGTCATGGGGGGCGGGCCGGTCGGCACCTCCGGACCGGCGGGTACGTACGCCCCGCCGCCCGTCCATCGGGCGGCTCCGCCGACCGCATACCCCTCCGTTCCCGCTGCCCCCTCCCCTCCCGCCCATCCCGCCGGTTCTTCGAACCCTTCTGCTCCTTCTGCTCCTTCTGCGCCCAGTGTTCCCGCCATGCCCGCCACACCCGTGTCTCCTCCGCCTGCGGCCGAGGGGTCGTCGACCGGGTTCGTGCCGCCGGCGTAGGGCGCGTTCGGGGCGGCCGCCGGGGTTGTCGGTCAGTCGAGGGCCGAGGGGGGTGACTCGAGGTCCTCGAGTTCGATGCCGGGGGCCGCGAGGACCACGTCCCCGGAGAGGTGCACGGTCTGCTGCTCACCGGTGTCCAGGGCTGTGACCTGGTATTCGTCCACGGTCAGGGGGCCGCTGTCAGTGGCGTGTGCTTCTCTTTCCACCAAGGTCCAGGACTGGTCCACGGTGAGTGGGGCGAGCACCGGATCCGTGAAGGCGACGAGGCGTACCCGGGTGGCCGGGGCGGAGGGGGTGAGGCGCAGGAGACGGGCGGTGGCGATGAGGAACGCGGGTGAGGAACCGGTGAAGGCGTGGGCGCGCACATTGCCTTCGGTGGCGTGGGTTCCGGTGGGGTCGGTACGGACCCAGGTGACGCCGTCGAGGGCGGCGCCGCGGACCTGCCAGCTCGCGGCGTGCAGTTCAAGTCGGATGGGGCGGCCGAGTTCGTCGAGGGCGAGGTCGACCGAGCCCAGGTGATCGCCGGATGGGGCGGTGAGCCGGGAGACGTAGCGCCAGCCGGAGGGGCCGGGGGCGCATTGGAAGTGTTCTTCGGCGAGGAGGGTGTGATCGTGCGGATCGTGGAGCGAATAGCGGCCGCGGGGCATGGGAGTCCTGGGTCTTGACGGGCCGGCCCGGTCATTGGCCGGACAACGGGACAGGCCCCCGGCACGGGGGTGCGGGGGCCTGTCCCGGAGGGTCCTGCCGCCGGGGAGCGCGTCGGTGCACGGGCGCGCTCCCCGCGGCGGGAGCCTCGGCCCGGTGGGCGTCGGCTCCTCGGGCGTCGGCTCAGTAGCGGTAGTGGTCCGACTTGTACGGGCCCTCGACCGTCACACCGATGTAATCGGCCTGCTCGGGGCGGAGGGTGGTCAGCTTCACGCCGAGCGCGTCGAGGTGCAGCCGGGCGACCTTCTCGTCCAGGTGCTTGGGCAGCACGTAGACGCCGGTCGGGTACTCGTCGGGCTTGGTGAACAGCTCGATCTGGGCCAGGGTCTGGTCCGCGAAGGAGTTGGACATCACGAACGACGGGTGGCCGGTGGCGTTGCCCAGGTTCAGCAGGCGGCCCTCGGAAAGGACGATGAGGACCTTGCCGTCGGGGTACGTCCAGGTGTGGACCTGCGGCTTGATTTCGTCCTTGACGATGCCGGGGGTCTTGGCGAGGCCGGCCATGTCGATTTCGTTGTCGAAGTGGCCGATGTTGCCGACGATGGCCTGGTGCTTCATCTTGGCCATGTCCGAGGCCATGATGATGTCCTTGTTGCCGGTCGTGGTGACGAAGATGTCGGCCTTGTAGACGACCTCGTCCAACGTCGTGACCTGGTAGCCGTCCATCGCCGCCTGCAGGGCGCAGATCGGGTCGATCTCGGTGATGATCACGCGGGCGCCCTGGCCGCGCAGGGACTCCGCACAGCCCTTGCCGACGTCGCCGTAACCGCAGATGACGGCGGTCTTGCCGCCGATCAGGGTGTCGGTGGCGCGGTTGAGGCCGTCGACCAGGGAGTGGCGGCAGCCGTACTTGTTGTCGAACTTCGACTTGGTGACGGCGTCGTTGACGTTGATCGCCGGGAACAGGAGGGTGCCGTCGCGGTGCATCTCGTACAGGCGGTGGACGCCGGTCGTGGTCTCCTCGGTCACGCCGCGGATCTCGGACGCCAGCTGGGTCCACTTCTGCGGGCTCTCGCTCACCGTGCGGGTGAGGAGTTCGAGGATGACGCGGTGCTCGTCGGACTCGGCGGTGTCGACCGAGGGGACCTTGCCGTCCTTCTCGTACTCGACGCCCTTGTGGACCAGGAGGGTGGCGTCACCGCCGTCGTCCAGGATCATGTTCGGGCCACCGGTGGAGGTGTCCGGCCAGGTCAGTGCCTGCTCGGTGCACCACCAGTACTCCTCCAGCGTCTCGCCCTTCCAGGCGAAGACCGGGATGCCCTGCGGGTTCTCGGGCGTGCCGTTCGGGCCGACGGCGATGGCGGCCGCGGCGTGGTCCTGGGTGGAGAAGATGTTGCAGGACGCCCAGCGGACCTGAGCGCCGAGGGCGGTCAGGGTCTCGATGAGGACGGCGGTCTGCACGGTCATGTGCAGGGAGCCGGTGACACGGGCGCCGGCCAGGGGCTGTGCCTCGGCGTACTCCTTGCGGATCGCCATCAGACCGGGCATCTCGTGCTCGGCGAGGGTGATCTCCTTGCGGCCGAAGGCGGCCAGGGAGAGGTCGGCGACCTTGAAGTCCTGTCGGTTGTCGACAGTCGTCATGAAGAGCTGCTCCTCGGGGTGTGGGTCGAGGTGGGTACGGCTGTTCTGCGCGGCGGCGGACACAGGGGTGCCCCGGGGAGGGCACAGGCATGCCCGCGTGCGCGCAGCGCAGTCCGTCGGAGGCCCTCTCTCCCTCGGCCGGTCCGCAGGGGGACCGCCCGACCGCCATCAGCAGCGACGTCTGGCTCCGTCCCAAGCTACACCGACGGACGTGGCCGTCCCCAGCCGGTTGCCGAACACATCAGGCCGAACACGGAGGGCGATGAAGCGCAACGACCACCGGGCCCGGTGGTCGTCACCGGTCGGTGGTCGTAGCCGATCAGGGGGTGTGCCGGCCGGTGGGGCCGGGGCCGGTCGGGTGCGGGCTCAGTGTTCCGTCGGGGCCGGGCCGCCCGGGGTGGCCGCGGCGTCGGCGCCCTTGGCGGCCTCGGTCTCGCGGTAGATGTCGGGCTCCAGGTAGATCACGCGGGCGATCGGGACGGCCTCGCGGATGCGGGACTCGGCGGCGTCGATGGCGGCGGCGACCTCCGAGGCCGTGTCGTCGTGCCGTACGGCGATCTTCGCGGCGACCAGAAGTTCCTCGGGGCCGATGTGGAGGGTGCGCATGTGGATGATGCGGGTGACGGTGTCGCCGTCGACGACGGCGGCCTCGATCTTCCGGGTCTCCTCGGCACCCGCGGCCTCACCGAGCAGCAGCGACTTCGTCTCGAGCGCGAGGACAACGGCGATCAGGATCAGCAGGACGCCGATGCACAGGGTGCCGATGCCGTCCCAGACGCTGTCGCCGGTGAGCAGGGCCATGCCGACGCCGCCGAGGGCGAGGACGAGGCCGATGAGGGCGCCGAGGTCCTCCAGGAGGACGATCGGCAGCTCGGGGGCCTTGGCGTGGCGGACGAACTCCTTCCAGGAGCGCTCGCCGCGCAGTGCGTTGGACTCCTTGATGGCCGTGCGGAAGGAGAAGGTCTCGGCGGTGATCGCGAAGACCAGCACGCCGACCGGCCAGTACCAGTGCTTCAGTTCGTGCGGGTGCGCGATCTTCTCGTAGCCCTCGTAGAGGGCGAACAGGCCGCCGACCGAGAACAGCACGATGGAGACGAGGAAGGCGTAGATGTAGCGCTCGCGACCGTAGCCGAAGGGGTGTTGCGGGGTGGCCAGCCGCTGGGCCCGCTTGCCGCCGACCAGCAGCAGGGCCTGGTTGCCGGAGTCGGCGACGGAGTGCACGGATTCGGCGAGCATCGATGAGGAACCGCTGAAGAGGAACGCCACGAACTTCGCTATCGCGATCGCGGCGTTGGCGGCGAGTGCCGCAACGATCGCCTTGGTTCCGCCTGACGCGCTCATGTGTCCGCGTTGTCCCTTCGTCCACCGTGCACGGGCCCGGGTCGGCGCCTTCGTACGCCGCCCGGGCGTTGACCGTGCTGTAACGGGGGGACATTGTTGCAGCACGGTCGGGCTGCGGTGGGCCGGATCGTCGTCACCGGGTGGTCAGGCGACGACCGTTGCCCTGAACAGTGTTCCGGTACCGGATACTTCGGCCTTTTCGCCTGCGGGGACGAACACGGAGGTGCCCGGGGACAGCTGGTGCTCGCCCGCGCGTACGGAGCCGGCCGTGCAGAGCAGGATCTGGGGGGCGGCCAGGGTGAGGTCGCGGGTGGTGCCGCCGGCGGGCAGGACGTAGCGGGAGAGCCGGAACTCGTCGGTGGGGGTGTCGTAGAGCTCCTCGCCGTCCGGTGCGGCCTCCGGGCGCAGCACGCCGGGGTCGCCGGCCTCGAAGCGGACGATGCGCAGGAGTTCGGGGACGTCGACGTGCTTGGGGGTCAGTCCGCAGCGCAGGACGTTGTCGGAGTTGGCCATGATCTCGACGCCGAGACCGTTCAGGTAGGCGTGCGGGACGCCGGCGCCGAGGTAGAGGGCCTCGCCGGGCTGGAGCCGGACGTGGTTGAGGAGCATGGCGGCGATGACGCCGGGGTCGCCCGGGTAGTGGTGGGCGATGTCGGCGTACGGGGCGTGTTCGCCGCCGAGGCGGTCGCAGGCGGCGGCCGCTTCCGTGACGGTGCGGGCCATCTCGTCGCGGTCGGCGGTGAGGATCGCGGTGAGGACCTCGCGCAGGGCCGCTTCCTCGGGGTGGGCGTGCAGCAGGTCGACGTACGGCTTGAGGGAGTCCACGCCGAGGGCATCGAGCAGTTCGGCGGCGCGCAGCGGGGCGCGGAAGCCGCAGAGGCCGTCGAAGTCGGTGAGGGCGCAGACCAGTTCGGGCTTGTGGTTGGCGTCCTTGTAGGTGCGGTGCGCGGCGTCGGCGGGGACGCCACGTCGTTCCTCGTCCGCGTAGCCGGCCTTCGCCTGGTCCAGGTCGGGGTGGACCTGGAGGGACAGCGGCGCGCCGGCGGCGAGGAGCTTGAGGAGGAAGGGCAGGCGCGGACCGAACTTCGCGACCGAGGCCGCGCCGAGTTCCCGCTCCGGGTCGGCGTCGATGACCTCGGCGAGTGTGCCCCGGCCGGTGCGCGAGGGCGCGCCGGGGTGGGCGCCCATCCACATCTCCGCCTGCGGCTCACCGGTCGGTTCGACGCCGAGCAGTTGGGCGATGGCGGTGGTGGAACCCCAGGCGTAGGGGCGGACGGTGTTGTCGAGGCGATCCATGGGGTTCTCTCTGGGGCGTTCGGCAGGTTCTCGGCGAAGGGCAGGGCGGACGCCCCGCAGAAGTCCCGGTCAGGACGTCCGGGTCGGGACGTCCCGGTCAGGACATCCCGTGGGGCTGTCCTTCGCATGATCAGGCTCTCGAAGTGAGCGCCAGGTAAACGGCGGCGAAATCCGTGACGGCGATCAGCTCGGCGAGGGTCTCCAGATCGCCGCCCTCCTCCGGTTCGAGTTCGCTGATCGGTGTGTCGTGGCCGAGGGCCATCTCACGGGCGGCCGGGGCGGCGGTGAGGCCGCCGATCGGGCGGTCGCGGAGCAGTACCACGCGCGCGTGCAGGGCGGGGGTTTCCTCCACGCGGTCGCGGAAGAAGTCGTTCGGGTCGGCGCGGCCGGCGAGCGGGCCGGCCAGCAGGGCGCTGTGCGAGCCGAGAGCCTCGGGGAGTTCGGCGACGACGGCGGGGGTGCCGGACAGTTCCGCGAGCGCGGTGGCGAAGCGGCGGCCCGCCGGGCCGGCCGAGGTGCCCTCGGTCCATACGATGGGCAGCGCGTCGGCGAGTTCGGCGGCCAGGGTCTTGGCGGGGTTGCTGTAGGTGGCGATGGCCGGGCCGCAGCGTTCGGCGATGCGGTCGAGGCGGTCGGCGACCTTCTCCAGGGCGTCCGGCGGGGCGGTGAGCAGGCCGACGCGGTCCAGGAGCGCGAGCAGCGGGGTGAGTAGCGCCCACAGAACTCCGGGGGCGGAGGCGGCGAGGGGTTCGTCCTGCTCGTAGGACGTGGTCGCCATGGGGACGAACAGGCCGTGGGAGCCGCTGACCGTGTCGGCGAGCGGGGTCCGGGCGGGGGCCACGGCGACGACGGCGCAACCGCGGCGGTAGGCCTGTTCGGCGAGCAGGGACAGGCCCGGCTCGGTGCCGTCCGGGGTGGCGATCAGGAGCAGGTCCACGGAACCGGCCCAGCCCGGCAGCTCCCAGCGCAGCGCGCCCGCGGCGGGGGCCACGCCGGTGGGCGCGAGCCGGGTGACGGGACTGCCCGCGCCGGCGAGGGTGCCGATGAGGTCGGCGGTCTGGGTGGCGGCCGCGCCGGGGCCCGCGATGAGAACGGCGCGGGGACGACCGTCGGGTTTGAGGTCGTGGACACCGGCCTCGGCCGCATGCCGCGCGGCGGTGCGGACACAGGCGCCCGCCTCGGCGGCGCCGCGGAGCAACCCGCGGCGGTCGGCCTCGGCGAGGCCCTCCGGTGAGTCGAGCAGCGATTCGTCGAGCATGGGGCGGCTGCCTCCGATCGGCGGGGCGGTCGGTACGCGGGGGGCGGCGGTACGCGGAGCGGCGGGTCGCTGGTGCGCAGGGTCGCCGGATCGTCGTTTACGCGGGGCGGCGGGCCTCGTCGACGAGGAGGACGGGGATGCCGTCACGGACCGGGTACGCCAGGCCGCACTCCTGGTCGGTGCAGATCAGCTCGTTGTCCTGCTCCTTGAGGGAAGAGTGGCAGGCCGGGCAGGCGAGGATCTCCAGGAGGCCGGTTTCCAACGGCATGGGGTGATTCCCTTCGGGGCGGGCGTATGCGGATGCGCCTGGTCAGGGTACCGCCGGTGGGCGGCACGGCGGGCGAGCAGCGGATGTTGGGGCCGGTGCCCCGGTCCGGCGGGGCACGCGGTGGCCGCCGGGTACACGCTCACGGGCCCGTTCGTGGGTGCCGGACGCGGGACCCATTGTCCGGACACGGCCCGCCCATTGTCCGGACACGGGCCGCCCGTTGCCGGACACGGGCCGCCACGGCTTCGGGACGAGCGGCTTGCGCGATGCCCGACATGACTGTGCGCGCGGCAGGCCGATGCGCCCCGGCAGTCACACGGGGGCCGGTCCGTGGGGCACGCTCACGTGCCGGTCCTCGCGGAGCCCGGCCCCGGCGACGCGGATGTCCTCGCGGCGGGGCCGGTAGCCACGCCTCTCCCGGTTTCAAGGCCCGCGCCTCCCCCGCACGGTGCGGACGCCCGACCACCCGCAGCAACGCGGAAGCCATCGGGGGCGGCCCCGGCCGGTCGCACCGAACGGACGGTCCGCAGGCCCCACGCGGGCCGGCCCTCGCGGCACCCGATGCCCGGCGGGCGCAGGCGCCGTTGCAGCGTGCCGTACGGGCCGCTCATCTGTCCGCGGGCCCGGATCAGCCTCGGATGACGGCCAGGGCCTCGTCGCGGATCCTGGTCATGGTGGCCTGGTCGCGGGCCTCCGCGTTCAGGCGCAGGAGGGGTTCCGTGTTGGAGGGGCGGACGTTGAACCACCAGTCGGCGGCGGTGACGGTGAGGCCGTCCAGTTCGTCCAGGGTGATGCCGTCGCGGCCCTCGTACGCGGCCCTGATCGCGGCGAGGCGGGCCGACTGGTCGTCGACCGTGGAGTTGATCTCGCCGGAGCCCGCGTAGCGGTCGTACTGGTCGACCAGGGCGGACAGGGTGCCCTGCTGGCCGCCGAGGGCGGCGAGGACGTGCAGGGCGGCGAGCATGCCCGTGTCGGCGTTCCAGAAGTCGCGGAAGTAGTAGTGCGCCGAGTGCTCGCCGCCGAAGATCGCGCCGCTGGTGGCCATCTCGGCCTTGATGAAGGAGTGACCCACGCGGGTGCGTACCGGTGTGCCGCCGTTCTCCTCGACGACCTCCGGCACCGACCAGGAGGTGATCAGGTTGTGGATGATCGTGCCCTTGCCGCCGTTGCGGGCGAGTTCGCGGGAGGCGACCAGGGCGGTGATCGCGGACGGGGAGACCGGTTCGCCGCGCTCGTCGACGACGAAGCAGCGGTCGGCGTCGCCGTCGAAGGCGAGACCGAGGTCGGCGCCCTCCTCGCGAACCCGCCGCTGCAGGTCGACGAGGTTGGCCGGGTCGAGCGGGTTGGCCTCGTGGTGGGGGAAGGTGCCGTCGAGTTCGAAGTACATCGGGACGACGGTGAGCGGCAGGCCGGCCAGGACGGAGGGGACGGTGTGGCCGCCCATGCCGTTGCCCGCGTCGACGACGGCCTTCAGGTGCCGGATGGAGGTCAGGTCGACGAGGGAGCGCAGGTGTGTCGCGTAGTCGTCCAGCGTCTCGCGCCGGGTGACGGTTCCCGCCGTGGCAGCCGGCTCGGGGGCGCCCGACTCGCTCCACTTCTCGACGAGTTCGCGGATCTCCGTCAGGCCCGTGTCCTGGCCGACGGGCGCGGCGCCCGCGCGGCACAGCTTGATGCCGTTGTACTGGGCCGGATTGTGCGAGGCGGTGAACATCGCACCGGGCAGGTCCAGGGCGCCGGAGGCGTAGTAGAGCTGGTCCGTGGAGCAGAGGCCGATCTCGGTCACGTCGACGCCTTGGGCCGCGGCGCCGCGGGCGAAGGCGCCCGACAGGCCGGGCGAGGAGGGCCGCATGTCGTGTCCGGTGACGATGGCGCTCGCTCCGGTCACGCGCGCGAAGGCGGCGCCGAAGAGTTCGGCCAGGGACTCGTCCCACTGGTCGGGGACGACCCCGCGTACGTCGTACGCCTTGACGATCTGTGACAGATCAGCAGTCACGGCCAGCCCTTCCGGAGGTCCTGTCGGTCACCACAAACTACCCGCAGAGGGTGACACTCCGCTGCGGGCAGTCCCGTGGTGACCGGCGGGCCCCGTGCCCGGGGGCGACCGACCGGACCCGTGCCCGGTGGCGACCGACCGGGCCCCTGTCCGGCGGCGACCGACCGGACTCACGGACGCCGCCTCGGGTCAGGGCAGCATCCACCCGAGCACGAAGGTGCTCTGCCCCACCACGATCAGACACATGACGAACAGCAGGCCGAGGCTCCAGGGCAGCACCTTGCGCAGCAGGTCCCCTTCCTTGCCCGCCAGTCCGACGGCGGCGCAGGCGATGGTGAGGTTCTGCGGCGAGATCATCTTGCCGAGGACACCGCCCGAACTGTTCGCGGCCGCGAGCAGGTCGGGCGGCAGTCCGGACTCCCGTGCGGCGGTCACCTGGAGGGCGCCGAAGAGCGCGTTGGCCGAGGTGTCCGAGCCGGTGACGGCGACGCCGAACCAGCCGAGGACGGGTGACAGGAAGGCGAGTCCGGCACCGGCGGCGGCCACGAAGTAGCCGATCGTCGCCGCCTGGCCGGAGAGGTTCATGACGTAGGCGAGCGCCAGCACCGAGGTCACCGTGAGGATCGCGAACCGCAGTTCGTACACGGTCGCGAGCCATTCCCTGACCGCCACGCGCGCGTGCAGGCCGAGCACGACCGCGGTGGCCACGCCGGCGAACAGGACGAGGGTGCCGCCGGTGGAGACGACGGGCCAGGTGAACACGTTGGCGCCGACCGGTTCGCCGTTCGGCGCGGCGACGTCGAGGAGGGGCCAGTCGAACTTCCGGGTCGCCCCGGCCAGCCAGTCCTTGACCACCGGGATCTGCGCGACGGAGAAGATCACCACGATCAGCGCGTACGGGGCGTACGCCCGCACGACCTCGCGGCGGGGGTCCTCCTCGTCCAGCTCCTCGCTGCGCGCACCGGTCAGCACGGAGGTGCGTACGGCCTCGGAGGCGGGCATGCGCGAGTGCGGTACGGCGACCAGGGCGCCCGCGCCGGCCAGGGCCGCGGCGATGTCGGCGAGTTGCGCGGAGACATAGTTGGAGGCGACGAACTGGGCGATGGCGAAGGCGACTCCGCAGGCCGCCGCGGGGATCCAGGTGTCCCGCAGCCCGCGCCGCCCGTCCACCAGCCAGACCAGCACCAGCGGCACCACGAGGGCGAGCAGCGGGGTCTGGCGGCCGACGACGGACGCCACCGAGTCCAGCGGCAGGCCGGTCACCTGGGCGAGCGTGACGACCGGCGTGCCCATGGCGCCGAACGCCACCGGCGCGGTGTTGGCGACGAGCGCGACGACGGCGGCCCGGACCGGGTCGAAACCGAGGGCCACGAGCATCACGGCGGAGATTGCGACGGGGGCTCCGAACCCGGCGAGCGCCTCCAGCAGTGCCCCGAAGCAGAAGGCGACGACCAGGGCCTGGATCCGCGGGTCGTCGGAGAGCCGTCCGAAGGAGCGGCGCAGGATGTCGAAGTGCTGGGTGCGGACCGTCATCCGGTACACCCAGAGCGCGTTGACGACGATCCACATGATGGGGAAAAGGCCGAAGACCGCTCCCTGGACGGCGCTGGAGAGTGTCTGGTCCAGAGGCATGCGGTAGGCCAGGCAGGCCACAAGAACGGCACCTAACAGGCCGATCAGGCCCGCCAGGTGCGCTTTCATGCGCAGGCCGCCGAGCAGGACGAGGACGATCACGAGGGGCAGCGCCGCCACGAGGGCGGACAGACCGAGTGAGTCGGCGACGGGTTCCAGTTCCTGGACGTACACGGACGCGCCTCCTGGATTCCGCAATGCGGAGGAAGAATCTCGCTACGTCCTCGGAATGGTCGTGTCCTCGACAAGCGCGCGTCAATGGGCGTGCGGCACCTTACTCACGGGACAGGTGGGACGGGAGGGAGGAAGGAACCGCGAACACGGACACCCGGCACGACCATGTGAACGGCCGTGCTCGCGACGGCAGTTCAGCACTCAGGCGTCAGAGCTCAAGCACGGTTGTCCGGCATCAGTTGTCGGGAGAGCGGAGCACGCGCAGGTGACCGCGTCGCGCGACCTCCATCGGGTCCGCGCCGCGCCCCGCACCGTCGGCCGACCGCTCCCGGGGGCGGGCCGCTTCACGCACCGCGTCCGCGAGCGCTTCGAGATCGTCTCCGCTGGGCCGCGCGGGGGCCGAACCGTCGAGCAGACGGACGACCTCCCAGCCGCGCGGCGCGGTGAGGCGCTCGGAGTGCTCGGCGCACAGGTCGTAGCAGTGGGGTTCGGCATAGGTGGCGAGCGGGCCGAGGACCGCGGTCGAGTCGGCGTAGACGTACGTCAGCGTCGCGACGGCGGGACGGCCGCAAGCGGTGCGCGAACAGCGACGTACAGGGCTCACGATGTTGGACGGTACCGCACTCTTGAGCGGGCCGCGACGACTCCCCTCCTGCGCGTTCCCCCGTGTCGTGGCCTGAAAGGTCCCCTACGCCCCTGTCGCCACACGCCGTTGACCTGCTCCGACGCTCACCTGCGGAACGCCTGCGGCTTCCCCTCCGGTCATCACTTGGTACAAACACCGTCAAATACCTTGAGATCACCGACCCATGAAAGATATGGAATCGAGTCGAACCTTGGCCGGAATGGTCATGCGACGACATGCCGATCCGGACGGTCCGCCACCGCGCCCCGGCGCCGCGCCCCGACGCCGTACGGAGCGGTGTTCCGGCGCCGCGCGGGAGCCGGGATCCGAAGCGGGTGGGGAGCAGGATGCCGACCCTGTGCGAGGTCGAGGTCCGAAGCCGTGTGGGAGTCGGGCGCGTCGGACCGGCGGAGACTACGCTTCACCCTGATGGACACCCCTGTGACGCCCCGTGCCGCCGACCGTGGGCCCCGCCGTCGTGATCGCCACGGCCGGGGCATGCGCGGGCCGATCGCGCCGCCCCAGGTGCCGCTGGCCGCCAGCCGCGCGGAGACGTTCGCGGATCTGGTGCAGGACTCCGTGGAACGGCTGGAGCGTCGGTGGCCGCAGCTGGCCGACATCGACTTCCTCGTGCTGGAGGTCCCGCGCCTGGACGCGCCCGGAGCGGGGTGGAGCGACGAGACGGTGCCGCTGGGCGGCACCGTGCCGACCCGCGAGGGGCACCCCGCGCGGGTCGTGGTCTACCGTCGGCCGGTGGAGATCCGCACCAAGGGGCGCGACGAGCGGGCGGCGCTGGTCCACGAGGTCGTCGTGGAGCAGGTCGCCGAACTGCTGGGCCTGACGCCGGAGACCGTGGATCCCCGATACGGCGAGGACTGACGCACCAAGCCCCGAGCAACCGCTCCGGCGCCCGCACGGGGTGAACCCGCCGTGCGGACACCGGCGCGGTTCACCCCGTGCGTCCCGCCGTACGGGCGCCGGCGGCTCCTGCTCCCGGCGGCTCCCGCTCCTGGCTGTTCCTACTTCTGCAGGACCGACAGGTTCTCCTCCGCCTGCGGTACCGCCACCATGCCCCGGTCGTCGGAGAGGGTCTGGACGGTGAAGGCGGGGACGCCGTCGTCCGGGGCGGTGAGGGTCCGGGAGGCGTAGACGGGGGCGTCGTCCGACTCGGGCTCGACCGTCAGCGCGTACGTGCCCTCGACGTCGTCCGGGACCGGGACCTCGATGTTCTGGGTGGTACCGGCCTTGATCGTGTACGTCTCGGTCGCCGACGCACCGCCCTCGGTGCCCGCGGACACGGTGACCTTGACCTTGGCGGCACCCTCGGGTGCGGTCACGGCGAGGGTGCTGCCCTTGGCCGTGTTGTCGACGGACGTCGCCCGCAGGCCGACCTCGCGGGCCGCCGGAACGAAGGCCGACTCCTGGTTGTCGCCCTTGCCACGCAACACCCGGACGGCCGCCACGACGGGCACCGAGCGGTCCGTCGGCGTGAGGACCAGGGAGCCCGCCTCGCCGCGCATGACGTCGCCGAGGTCGACGGCGGTCGTCATCCCGCCCTTCACATGCACCGTCTCGTTGCCGGCCGGTGTGATCAGCCCGGAGGGCGACGCCAGCTGCACCTTCAGATCGGCGTCGACATTGCCGGGGGTGAAGACGACCAGGCGTACGGCGGTGGCGTCCTTGGGGATGCCGGGCAGGACCAGGCCGGCCGCCGGATCGGCCGACGCGGCCAGCCAGTCCCCGCCCAGCGAGTTGTCCAAGGCCTGCACGGCCGCGCCGACCCGCCCGCTGCGGACGACGACGTGGACCGTCACATCGGTCTGCTCCTCGTCGGTGAGCGTGGACAGCAGCACCGGCTCGGAGGAGTGCGGCTTGACCGTGATGCCCTCCCCCACCTCGGTCTCGAGAGCACCGTCCTTGCCGTAGACCTCGATGTCCACGACGGCGGCGGAGTCGTCGGGGTTGGTCAGGTGGACGTAGTCGGTGCGCTCGGTCGCGGTGCTCGCACCGGGGAACCAGAATTCCGTGTCCGGGGCGGTGCAGGTGACGCCCTGGAGGCCCCGGCCGGTGCCCGCGGCGACCTCGGTGGTCTGCTGCACGGTCCAGCCGGGAGCGAAGCGGCCCTCGGCGGTGCCGAGGAGCGCGGGTGCCTCGCCTCCGGAGACGTCCGCGGTGACCGGCTTGCCGGGTTCCTTCTTGTGCTCCAGCACCGGCTTCTCGGGCTTCGCGGACTCGGCGGTCTTCTTCCCGTCGCCGTCCTTCTCACCGCCCTTCTCGCTCTCCTCCGTGCCCTCCTCCGCGGGCTGTCCCGCGGTGGCCGGCCGGAGTTCGGCACTGCCCTCGCTCTCCGTGCCCTTCGTGACGGGCGTGAAGGACGTGTACGTCGTCTCGGCGAGGTCGGAGCTGCTGGGCGTCGGGCACAGCAGGCTCGAACGTTCCACGGGCAGGTGGGCCGCCGCCGTCGCGACGCCGTCGTCCGCGGCCGTGGGGTCCGGCGCGGTCAGGACGGCGAAGCCGGTGACGGCGGCGAGCGCGGTGGCTCCCGCGATCAGGGACAGGGTGGTGCGGTTCACTGCTGGCTCCCGTCGGGACGCTCACTGCCCGGCTGGGGGCGGTGCGGCTGCTCGGGGTCGTACGACGCGTCGTAGCCCTGCGCGTAGGTCTGGTCGTGGCCGTCGTAACCCTCGTAGCCCTGTCCGTACGCCGACGGGTCGTACGTCGTCGGGTCGTACGTCGTCGGGTCGTACCGCGGCTGCTGGGACGTGCCGTCGTAGGCGTACGGGTCGTACTGGCCGCCCTGGCCGCCCTGGTACGGGTCCGCCTGGTACGGCTGTCCGTAACCGTCCGTCGCGTACTGTTGCTGTTGCTGCTGCTCCTGTCGCTCCTGTTGCGACGGCGGCTGCCGCTGTTCCTGCGGGTACGAGGCGCCGGGGTAGGCGCCGTCGTACTCGGGGTCCGGATTCGGATCCGGGTGGCTCGACGCGTCCCATTCGTCGTAGGGCCGCTGCTGCGGAATGGCCACGGGCTCCGGCGGGGCGTCGAACCCGTCGTCCGCGGCCTCGGCCACGCCGTCGTCCACACCCCGGTCCGTGCCCGCCTCCTCGGCTGCCGCGGCTTCCGCCTCCGCCTGGGCACGCAGGCGGCGGGCGCGGCGGCCGTCGCCGACGAGCGCCTCGGCGGGGACGTCCGGCTCCTCCGGCAGGTCGTCGTCGACGTCGCGGCGGCGGCCGGGCAGGGCGAGCACGACGAGGAATACGGCGAGCAGACCCTGCGCCCACAGCCAGGCGGTGTGGGTGAACGACTCCTCGTAGGTGACGACCAGCTGTCCGCCGGTGGCGGGGAGCTGGAAGCCCTGGGCCCAGCCGTCGACCGTGGTGCGGGTCAGCGGCTCGCCGTCGAGGGTGGCGGTCCAGCCGTCGGCCGCGGCGTCGGCCAGGCGCAGGACGCGTCCCTCGGCGCCGTCGGGGATCTCGATGCCGATCTCGACGGGTCCGGCGGCCACGGCCTGCGGCTCGCCCTCACCGCCCTTGGCGCCCTTGGCGGGGACGATGGTCGCGCGGGCCACGTTCTGGTCGACGCGCCACAGCGCGCCACCCGCCTGCTGGCTGAGCCGGGTCAGGCCGGGCGTGGCGTCCAGGACGCGGGTGACGTCGCGGGGCGCGCCCGGGTGGACGAGGACGTAGCGCACCGCGAATCCGCCGAGCTGGTCGGCCTGGTCGGCCCCGGAGCCGGCGACGAGATTGGCGACGACCTTGTCGAGCCCGGTGTTCACACCGGCCGAGGCGGCGATCTCGGCGTCGCCCATGCGGGCACCGGAGCCGCGGACCAGCACGTAGTCGACGCGGGCGGCGGAGTCGCTGTCGAGGACAAGGGTGCGGGCCTGGTCGCGGGTGCCGCTCTCCTCGGCGACGAACGCGGGCACCTGCACGGGATCGCGTCGCTCGAGCGGCCCGTCGGCGCCGCGGATCACCCAGCCGGCGGCGACCAGCAGCGGGCCGGCCGCGCAGGCGAGGGCGATCAGCACGGCGACCGGCTGGCGCCAGCCGAAGCTCTGCTCGGCGACCCGCGAGCGCGCCCCGTCGGCGCCGAGTGCGGCCGCGGCCAGCAGGGCGATGCCGTAGACGAGCGTCGCGGGCCCGGCCCAGGTGGAGCCGTTGGACAGGACCGCGAAGACGAGTCCGACCAGGGCGACCGCCCAGGCGGCGCGGATGGCGAGCAGGCGCTCGGAGCGGAGCAGGGCCGCGAGGGCGGCGAGCACGAGGCCGATGAGCACCAGCCCGCCGGCCGCGCCGGGGCCGCCGGGGCTCGCGCCGAGCAGGTCGAGGGCGGAGGCCGCGGAGGCGCCGTACTCCAGGCCCGCCTCCTGGAAGAAACCGAACGGGAGCAGCGACAGCGACCAGGGGGCGAGGACCAGCAGCGGGGTGCCGAGCTGGGCCAGGAAGCGGAGCCCGTGGGCCGGGAGGTCGGACCTGCGCAGGACGAGGACGCCGAGGCCGAGGAGCAGGGCGATGGGCCAGACGATCGGGGTGAACGCGGTGGCGAGGGTGAGCAGCAGCGTGTACGCCCAGGTCGCCCGCCAACTGCCGCGGAGGCCGGGGGCGTGGGTGAGCCCGCCGGCGGCGATGCCCGCGCGGGCGATCAGCGGCAGCAGGACGGCGAGCACGGCGGTGCCGATCCGGCCGCCGGCGAGGGCACCGGCGACGGCGGGCAGGAAGGCGTAGGTGATGGCGGCCCAGGCGCGCAGCAGCCGGGACTCGACGAGCGGGCGGGAGGCGAAGTACGCGCTGAGGCCGGCCAGCGGCACCGAGCCGATGAGCAGGACCGTCACGGCGAGTCCGGTCGAGCCGAGCATCAGGGTGGCCAGGGACGCCACGACGGCGAGGTAGGGGGGTGCGGAGCCGGTGCCGCCGGCGCCCACCGCGTGCCAGGTGTCCGTGTACCGCGCCCACAGTTCGCCGGAGCCGGCGCTCGCGGGCAGCAGGGCGCCGCCCGCGAGCGCGCCGCTGCCGAGGAGGGCGCGGCAGGCCGCGAGGGAGACGAGCAGCAGGAGCAGGAAGAGCAGCGGGCCGGGTTTGCGGGCGATCCGCTTGAGCCGGGCGAACTGTTCGACCTCGATGAAGTCGGCGTCGTCACCGCCGGGTCCGGACTCGACGGCGCCGCCGTGCCGTCCGGCGCCGGTGGTGACTTCGGGGTCGGAGCGGCCGACGAGGTTGCTCGCGGCCTGTTCGACGGTGACGCGGACGGTCGCGCCGGGCGGCGGGAACAGCGCCCGCAGTTCGCCCTTGTCGATCTGCGGGCTGCCGCGGCGGCGCCGTCCGGCGAGGATGCGTTCGGGCCGCAGCAGGGTGCCCACGAGGCCGCGTATCTCGTCGACGGCCTGCCCCGGGACCTTGCCGACGAGATAGGCGAAGGTCCGCAGCACGGTGCCGAGGACGAGCCGCAGCAGCACCCAGGGCAGTGCCGCGGTACGGGTGTTGACGAGCAGGGTGTGGACGGCACCCGCCTTGTCCACTTTGTGCGGGGAGGCGGCGGTGCGGCCCACGCAGTCGACGGCGCGGCGCTCACGGGAGGCGGCCTCGGCGTGCCGTACGACCGCGTCGGGGGCGACCAGGACCCGGTGTCCGGCCGTGTGCGCGCGCCAGCACAGGTCGACGTCGTCCCGCATCAGGGGCAGGTGCCGGTCGAATCCGCCGAGTTCGTCGAAGACATCCCGGCGGATCAGCATGCCGGCGGTGGACACCGACAGGACGGACCGGACCTGGTCGTGCTGGCCCTGGTCCTGTTCACGGCGGTCCAGGCCGGTCCAGCGGCGGCCGGAGTTGGCGATGGAGACACCGACCTCCAGCAGTTGCCGGCGGTCGTACCAGCCGCGGAGCTTGGGGCCGACGACGGCGACGTCGTCACGGCCGGCTTCGTACTCGTTCTCCACGACGCCCAGCAGCCGGGCCAGCGCGTCGGGTTCGGGGGCGCAGTCGTCGTGCAGCAGCCACAGCCACTGCACCGGCTCCCCGTGCGGGAGGTCGGGCAGGTCGTACGCGTCGTCGTGCCAACTGCGCGTGACCGGGTCCCAGCCGCTGGGCCGCTTCAGGTAGGGCAGGTCGTCCGGGGTGAGGTGCGGCGCGGCGCGGTGGCACTCCTCGACGGCCTGGCCGAAGCCGGTGCGCCGGGCGAGGTGCAGGACGTGGTCGTCGCCGAGGGCTTCGGTGACCAGCCGGGCGGAGTCGTCCGCACTGCCTGTGTCGGCTCCCATGGCGAACTGGACGGGGCGTTCCTGGCCGATCAGCCCGGCGAGCGCGTCGGGCAGCCAGCGGGCTCCGTCATGGGAGACGAGGACCGCGGTCACCACATGACGCGGGAACTCTGGTGCGGCAGCGGCGTCTTGACGGGCTGCCGGGTGACTGTGCACGGACATCGAGGTACGGGCCCCGGTTCAGTGGACTGTGGGGGACGCCCGTGCCCGGTGGGGGCGGCGTGGCGTCTCGGACGAGCAACCACACTATCGGCTGGACGACAAGGCGGCCCGCCGCCTGTGGACAACCCGCACATGACGGGCCGTAAGCGATACATGCCGGACGTATGCACACACCCGGCATGCATGACGCATGCAAGGACAAGGCGCGCGCGGATGCCACGAACGGGGCGCGCACGCGGATGGGCGCGCGTGAAGCGCCGCCCCTCAGACCGCGGCCTTCTTCAGTCGGCGGCGCTCCCGCTCGGACAGACCGCCCCAGATGCCGAAGCGCTCGTCGTTGGCGAGGGCGTATTCGAGGCACTCGGAGCGGACCTCGCAAGCGAGGCAGACCTTCTTGGCCTCCCGGGTGGAGCCGCCCTTCTCGGGAAAGAACGACTCGGGGTCGGTCTGGGCGCACAGCGCGCGCTCCTGCCAGCCGAGTTCCTCGTCCGCGTCGTCGACCAGCAGTTGCTGCACCAGCTCCGTCATGTGCGCCCCTCGTCTGTCTTTCGCGTCCCCGTGATGCTGCCGTTACCGATTCCGGCCGAACGACACGAGTGAAATTACAAGTGTGCTCATCCGGGCGAGTCAAGCCGAGATCTGCTATTGGCCCCCTTATTCACTCTGCGGAACCAAGCTCAAGCCGAAAGTGTTCAAATCGCCATAAACGTTGACGCACAGACGGGCCGCACGAGCAGCCCGTCCCGCACAGACCGTTCACGGAGTGAGATGCCCGGTCGATCGATCCCGTTGACACACCAACGCCACGGCGACCCGGATCACCTTCGGATCACAGGACCGCAACGGCACTGGTGCGCCCGGCCATGTGCGCCTTGTGTCCCGGAAATCACGTGAGCAAACCTTTCGTCTCGCAGTGAACCGGATGGGGTGAACCGTGCCCACAATCCGTGGGTCAAGTTGACACTGGAGGCATGAGCCGCTGTCCTTATGGGCATGCTCGCGAACTTGGCACTCACCTCGACCCGCTCCGCCGGGTCCCTCGGTGCTGCCCGCGCTCGCTGTAGCTGTCACTGTTCCGGTTGTTGAGCCCAACGCGCTCCTGCCCTTCGGGTCACCCTCGACTCGACCGCTGTTTCCTCCGCTCTCATCAGGGCACTTCCCGCCGCCGTCCGTGACCCGGACCCACGCGGCACGTCGTCTCCGGCAGGCCGGCTCTCCGCGCGGCCTCGCACGACGGCCTCACCCCCACTGCTTCCCGACCGCTTCTCCGCCGAGGAACCACCGCATCCATGAACAGCGACAGTGACCTCCAGATCGCCGGCGACATCCTCGAAGTACCGCACCTCCTGCAGACCCCGCGCGAGCACCCGGCCACCGTCGCCGAGTTCGTCGGCCTGGCCCGCTCCCTCGCAGCCGACCGGTCCCTGTGGGAGCACCTGGTGCGGTACGACGCGAGCAGCCGCTGGTACCACCGGTTGCTCACAGTTCCCCGGACTCCCGGCTCCGCTCGAGCCGGGGAGCCCCCCATCGGCTACGAGGTGTGGCTGCTGTCCTGGGTGCCCGGCCAGGGCAGCGGACTGCACGACCACGGCCGCTCCTCCGGTGTCCTGACCGTCCTGGACGGCACCCTCACCGAGCGCACCGAACGCGGCACCCGCGCGCTGACGACGGGCATCGAGCGGGTGTTCGCGCCGGGCTACGCGCATGAGGTCGTCAATGACGCGCTGGAGCCGGCGGTCAGCCTGCACGTGTACTACCCGGGCCTGACCGAGATGCCGATGCACCCGGCCGCCCCGCGCTGCGAGGCGCGTACGGAGCCCCGGACGCTGACCGCCTGACCCACCCCCGTACGCCCTCCGCACGCACCCCTTCTGCGCGCACCCTTGCCCGGCCGTGTGCGTGCCCCCGTGCGTGACCGACCGCCCGGCACGGTGCCGCTGCCCGCCCTGCGGCTGACAGACTGTTCCCATGCGCATTGTGGTTCTGGCAGGCGGCATCGGCGGTGCCCGTTTCCTTCGTGGTCTGAAGCGGGCCGTACCGGACGCGGACATCACGGTCATCGGCAACACCGGGGACGACATCCACCTCTTCGGGCTGAAGGTCTGCCCGGACCTCGACACGGTGATGTACACCCTCGGCGACGGCATCGACGAGGAGCGGGGCTGGGGGCGGACCGACGAGAGCTTCCGGCTCAAGGAGGAGCTCGCGGCGTACGGCGTCGGCCCGGGGTGGTTCGGACTCGGCGACCGGGACTTCGCCACCCACATCGTGCGGACGCAGATGCTCGCCGCCGGCTATCCGCTGAGCGCGGTGACGGAGGCCCTCTGCGACCGCTGGCAGCCGGGCGTCCGGCTGATCCCGATGACCGACGACCGCGTGGAGACGCATGTCGCCGTCACCCTGCCCGACGACGACCCGGCGGCGGGGCCGTCGGCGGGGTCCGGGACCGGGCGAACCCCGCCGGACTCCGGTACACGCAAGGTGATCCACTTCCAGGAGTACTGGGTGCGGCTGCGGGCGTCGGTCCCGGCCGAGGCGGTGGTGCCGGTCGGCGCGGAGCAGGCGAAGCCGGCGCCGGGTGTGCTGGAGGCGATCGCCGCCGCCGACGTGATCCTCTTCCCGCCGTCCAACCCGGTCGTCTCCATCGGCACGATCCTCGCCGTCCCCGGCATCCGGGAGGCGATCGCCGAGGCGGGCGTGCCGGTGGTCGGCCTGTCGCCGATCGTCGGCAACGCTCCTGTGCGCGGCATGGCCGACAAGGTGCTCGCGGCGGTCGGCGTCGAATCCACGGCGTGGGCGGTGGCCGAGCACTACGGCTCGGGCCTGCTGGACGGCTGGCTGGTCGACACGGTCGACGCGGCCGGTGTGGAGCGCATCGAGGAGGCGGGGATCCGCTGCCGGGCCGTGCCCCTGATGATGACCGACGTCGACGCCACCGCGCGGATGGCCCGGCAGGCGCTCGCCCTCGCGGAGGAGGTGCGGGCGGTTTGAACGGCACGCGTGTGCACGACGACGGCGTCCCCGCGGGTGGCGCGGCGTCCGACGGGTACCGGGTGTGGGCCGTCGCGGGGCTGCCCGAGGTCCGGCGGGGGGACGACCTCGCGAAGCTGATCGCGGCCGCGGAGCCGGGACTGGCCGACGGGGACGTGCTGCTCGTCACCTCCAAGATCGTCTCCAAGGCGGAGGGCCGGATCCTGGAGGCCGCCGACCGGGAGGCCGCGATCGACGCGGAGACGGTACGGGTGGTGGCCCGGCGCGGCCCCCTGCGCATCGTCGAGAACCGGCAGGGCCTCGTCATGGCCGCGGCCGGGGTCGACGCCTCCAACACGCCCTCGGGCACGGTGCTGTTGCTCCCCGAGGATCCGGACGCGTCCGCGCGGGCGATCCGCGAGGGCCTGCGGGACGCCCTCGGGGTCACGGTCGGCGTGCTCGTCACCGACACCTTCGGACGCCCCTGGCGGACGGGGCTGACGGACGTCGCGATCGGCGCCGCGGGCGTCCACGTCCTGGACGACCTGCGCGGCGGGACGGACGCGTACGGCAATCCGCTGAGCGCCACCGTGGTCGCCACCGCCGACGAGATCGCCGCGGCGGGCGACCTGGTCAAGGGCAAGGCCGCAGGCCTGCCGGTGGCCGTCGTGCGCGGGCTGTCCGCCGTGGTGGCTGCCGACGACGAGCACGGCGAGGGTGCGCGGGCCATGGTCCGCGACTCCCGCGACGACATGTTCCGCCTCGGTACGTCGGAGGCGGTACGGCAGGCGGTGACCCAGCGCCGCACGGTACGGGCCTTCACCGACGAGCCGGTCGACCCGGGGGCGGTGCGCCGCGCGGTGGCCGCGGCCGTGACGGCTCCGGCGCCGCACCACACCACCCCGTGGCGCTTCGTCCTGCTGGAGTCGCGGGAGTCCCGGACCCGGCTGCTCGACGCGATGCGGGACGCCTGGATCGCGGATCTGCGCCGGGACGGCAAGTCGCAGGAGTCCGTCGCCAAGCGGGTCCGCCGCGGCGACGTCCTGCGCAACGCGCCCTGCCTGGTCGTGCCCTGCCTGGTCATGGAGGGCTCGCACACCTACGGGGACGCGCGGCGGGACGGTGCGGAGCGGGAGATGTTCGTGGTCGCGACGGGTGCCGGCGTGCAGAACTTCCTGGTCGCGCTGGCCGGTGAGCGGCTGGGCTCGGCGTGGGTGTCGTCGACGATGTTCTGCCGGGACGTGGTCCGCGAGGTCCTGGACCTGCCCACGGGCTGGGACCCGATGGGTGCGGTGGCGGTGGGCCACCCCGCCGGGGAACCGCGGCCGCGGCCGGAGCGGGACGCGGCCGCGTTCATCGCCGTGCGGTGAGCGGGACGGCGGTGAGCGGGACGGCGGTGAGCGGGACGGCGGTGAGCGGGACGGAACGCGCGGGGCGCCTACCCTCGTAGGAGCCCCGCCTTTCCCTGCTGCCTCCGCGGCACCCGCCGACTCCGCAGCGCTCCCTACCTTCCACCCCCTCCTCTGGCCTCCGCCCCTCTCACCCCTGGACCCCTCCGTGGCAGGACGTTTCACCCCCCGGCCCGCTTCCCGCCCCGCTCGTACGACCGCGCGAGGCGGGCGGGCCGCCGACCCGGCGGGGGTACCGCGGCAGGCATCGGTCCCGGTATCGGCCCCGCCGTCGGTCCGGACGTGGGTGCCGGAGGGGCCCCTGGACCTCGGGCTGGTCCTCGGACCGCTGCGGCGCGGGTCCGGGGACCCGACGTTCCGCGCGCTGCCGGACGGTTCCGTGTGGCGGACGAGCCTGACACCCGCCGGGCCGGGGACGCTGCGGGTGACGCGGCACGCCGGCGAAGTACGGGGCGAGGCGTGGGGAGCGGGGGCCGGGTGGTTCCTGGACCGGCTGCCGGACCTGCTCGGCGCCGCCGACGACCCGGGGGCGTTCGTCCCCCGGCACAAGCTGCTGGCGCTCACCCGGCACCGACGGCCGGGACTGCGGCTGGCCCGGACCGGGCTGGTGCTGGAGTCGTTGATCCCGTCGGTCCTGGAACAGAAGGTCACCACCGGTGAGGCGTACCGGGCGTGGCGGCTGCTGGTACGGAAGTACGGGGAGCCGGCCCCCGGGCCCGCGCCCGAGCGGATGGCGGTCATGCCGTCGCCCCGGACCTGGGCGCTGATCCCCTCCTGGGAGTGGCACCGGGCCGGTGTCGACGACAAGCGGGCGTCCACGGTGCTGCGGGCGGTGCGGGTCGCGGCGCGGCTGGAGGAGGCGGCCGGGATGACTCCGGCGGCGGCGCGGGCGCGGTTGGAGCTGGTGCCGGGCATCGGGCCGTGGACGTCGGCGGAGACGGTGCAGCGCAGTCATGGCGCGCCGGACGAGGTGACCACGGGGGACCTGCACCTGCCGGGCATCGTGGGGTGGGCGCTGGCCGGGGACCGGTACGCGGACGACGCGGCGATGCTGGAACTGCTGGAGCCGTATGCCGGTCAGCGGCACCGGGCGGCCCGGCTGATCCTGCTGAGCGGGAGAACGCCGGCGCGGCGGGCGCCGAAGATGCCGTACGGGGACATCGGACGGCTGTGAGGCCCGCGCCTCCAGCCGTCCGAGCCCCGCACCGGACCGCACGTGCGTCCGCATCGCAGTCGCACCCGAACCGCGCGCCCGGTTCCGCCCGGCCGCCTCGTCCACCGGGCTACTCGGCCACCGGGCTCCTCGGCTACTCGGCTACTCGGCTACTCGGCTACTCGTCCGAGGAGAACCGCACCGACCCCGCCGGGATCCGCGCGTCGCACCAGACCCTGACCCCGTCCCGGAGTTCGTTGCGGGCGCCGACGACCGCGCCGTCGCCTATCACCGTCCCGGTGAGGACCGACCGCTCCCCCACCCGCGCGCGCGTGCCGATCAGCGAGTCGGTGACGACCGCGCCGGGTTCGATGACCGCGCCCGGCAGGATCGTGCTGCCGAAGACGCGCGCGCCCTCCGCCACGAACGCGCCCTCGCCCACCACGGTCCCGCCCGCCAGCTTGGCGTCCGGTGCCACCCTCGCCGTCGGCAGGACCAGCCGGTCGCCGCAGTTCCCCGGGACCGCCGGGGACGGGGCACGGCCCAGCACCAGGTCCGCGGAGCCCCGCACGAAGGCCGCCGGGGTGCCGAGGTCCAGCCAGTACGTGGAGTCGACCAGGCCCTGGAGATGGGCTCCGGCCGCCAGCAGGTCCGGGAACGTCTCCCGCTCCACCGACACCGGCCGGCCCGTCGGGATCGTGTCGATGACGGAGCGGCGGAAGACGTACGCCCCCGCGTTGATCTGGTCGGTGACGATCTCCTCGGGTGTCTGGGGTTTCTCCAGGAACGCCAGGACGCGGCCCGTGCCGTCGGTGGGGACCAGGCCGTACGCCCTCGGGTCCGTCACCTTCGTCAGATGCAGCGAGACGTCCGCGCCCGTCGTTCGATGGGTGCGCACCAGCGCCCGGATGTCCAGGCCCGTGAGGATGTCGCCGTTGAAGATCAGCACCGGTTCGTCCGGGCCGGAGCGCAGCCGGGAGGCGACGTTGCGGATGGCGCCGCCCGTGCCGAGCGGCTCCTCCTCCGTCACGTACTCGATGTGCAGCCCCAGCGACGAGCCGTCGCCGAAGTACGGTTCGAAGACCTCGGCCAGATAGGACGTGGCCAGGACGATGTGCTCGACGCCCGCCGCTCTCGCTCTCGCCAGCTGGTGCGTGAGGAAGGGCACCCCGGCCGCCCGGACCATGGGCTTCGGGGTGTGCACCGTGAGCGGGCGCAACCGTGTGCCCTTGCCGCCGACCAGGAGAATCGCTTCTGTCACCTGTCGTCTCTGCTTCCTGCCGGGACCGGCCGAACTGTTTTTCGGCCGGCCAGTGTATGCAGACCGTCGCACAGCGGTTTCGACGGCGGTGTCTCCGGCAGGAAGGAACCTGGGCCCGGCGGCCCGCCGCTCTCAGCGGCCCTGGTAACCGGCCGCCGCGGAGCGGGCGGTGCCGAGCTTGTCGTAGAGCTTCCCCCCTGGGCACTCGGTGTTGAACCCGTCCCGGTGACCGGAGATCACGTCCAGTCGTACCTTCGTGCCTTTTTCGTAGAGATTGCCACCACCGGACGTCAGATATGTCTTCGCGCTCGGATCCATGCCGTACAGCCCGAGCTTCCACGCGGTGAGCTGGGCAATGCCCGTCACCGCGGCGGACGGGGGGTCCGTGGAGCTGAAGGTGCCGAGAACCGCCACGCCCATGGTGTCGCTGTTGAATCCCATAGTGTGGGCGCCCAGGACCGGGTTGGCCACTCCCCCGGCACGGCCCTCGTAGATCTTGCCGCACTTGTCGACGAGGAAGTTGTAGCCGATGTCCCGCCAGCCCATGCTCTCCGTGTGGTAGCGGTAGATACCGCGGATGACCGAAGGGGCCTGCTCGCACGTGTAGTTGTTGCCGGAGGCGCTGTGGTGCACGAAGGCCGCGCCGACCTTGCCGGTGTACACGAACGTCTCCTCCCGCAGGCTCTCGTCCGCACCCCAGCCGCCGCGCGTGACGATGCCGGGGCGCGGGCCGATGTACGGCTCCGCCTGTGGCTGCCCGCCGGTGTCCGCCTCCTGCCCGGCCGTGTCCCGCTGCTGCCCGGCCGTCTCGGCGCCACGCAGGGCGTGGTATTCCTCCTCGGTCTCCGCCCGGGTCAGCGCCGGGATCTCGGCGGCTCCCAGGGGAACGAGCGGGGCGTCGGCGGCGGAGGCGGCGGTCGCCTCGGCGCTCATCACACTGGTACGGGGGGCGTCCGCCGGGGTGCCCGCGGACCCGTCGGCGGGGTGGCGACCGGGGTTCTCGTCGGGGCTCTCGGCAGCGCTGCCCTCGGACGGGGCGGCCTCGGACGGAGGGTCCTCCCCCGGGTCGACGAGTTCGAGGCGCATCCCGGACGGCAGCAGCGGGGCGGCCTCCTCGGCACCTTTCCCGGCGCCTTCCCCGGCGGTGGAACCGGCGGACCCGGAACCGGCCTTCGGCTCCGGCTCCGAGTCGGGTCCGGCTTCCGCCCGGACCCGGATCTCCACACCGTCCGACGCGCCCACCCACAGCGGTGCGGTGGCGCCGCGGACCCGGTCCGAGGCGCGTTCCGCGGTCTCGGGGTCGGCCGCGTGGTCGGCGTTGTGGGCCTCGACGTCCTGCCAGTCGGACCAGGCACCGGTGTCCGCCGCGCGGGCACGGACCTGGACCTGGCCGTGGAGTTCGGCGGCGGGGTCGTCCCAGATGACGCCGACGAGGGAGAAGTGCCGTACGGACCGCGGGGCGAGGCCGAACGTGGCGGCGCCGGAGGCACGGTCGGGGTCGAGGGGCTGCAGGGGCAGCGACTGGGTGCTGCCGGGGGTACTGGATCCGGTCGTCACCGCTGTGTGCGGGGCCGTCGGCGCCGTCCCGCCCGGGCCCGCGGCCGCCACGACGGCGGACGGGGCGAGGGGCAGGGCGAGTACGGCCGCACAGGTGACACCGATGGAGGAAGCAAGAGTTCTCCGCATGCCCCTGAGCTTGGGCATAGTCATACAAATATGTCCATCGGGGAATTGACGGGCTGTCGGGCCCCGTTCCCCCGAACCGGTGCCCCGGGCACGCGGTGCGCGCGGCCGTGTCCGCGTACGCTTGCGCAGGTGAACGCCACCGACCGCACCCCCGCCGACCTGCTGGGTTCCGCGCTCGCCGCGGACCCGGGCCGCCCCCTGGTGACCTTCTACGACGACGCCACGGGCGAACGTGTCGAATTGTCCGTGGCCACCTTCGCCAATTGGGTGGCCAAGACCGCGAACCTGCTCCAGGACGAACTGGCCGCCGAGCCCGGTGACCGCGTGGCGTTGCTGCTGCCCGCGCACTGGCAGACGGCCGTGTGGCTGCTGGCGTGCGCGTCGGTGGGCGTGGTCGCGGACGTGTCCGGCGACCCGGCGGCGGCCGAGGTCGTGGTGAGCGGGCCGGACGCGCTGGAGAGAGCGCGGGCCTGCCCGGGCGCACGGATCGCGCTGGCCCTCAGGCCGCTCGGCGGACGGTTCCCGCAACCTCCGGAGGGCTTCGCCGACTACGCCGTGGAGGTCCCGGGACAGGGCGACCGGTTCGCACCGTACGCGCCGGTCGACCCCGAGGCGCCGGCCCTGATCGTGGCGGGCCGGGAGTTCACCGGGGCCGAGGTGGTGCAGCGGGCCCGCGCGGAGGCGACGGAGCTCGGGCTGACCGGACCGGCCTCGCGCATTCTGTCGGGGCTGCCGTACGACACCTGGGAGGGTCTCCGCGCAGGCCTGTACGGGCCGCTGGCGACCGGAGGCTCGGTGGTGCTGTGCCGGAACCTGGACCGGCTCGGGGACGGTGCCCTGGACAAGCGGGTCGAGAGCGAACGGGTCACCGCCATCGCCCGCTGAGGCCTGCCCGCCCCGCCGCCACACCCACACCCCGGCGGAACCGGGGCCGGCACCGGGACCCGAACGGGACCAGGCCCGGACCGGCCGCCCCCACCGAACCCGCCGGGCCGTCCCTCGTCCGGCACGCCCCCTCCCCCGTTCGGCTCAGCAGCGCCCGCCGCCACCGCGTATCCGGGTTCATCGTCGTATCAGCGGCGCGCCCGGCACGCGGCAGGCGGCGCCTGCCGGGCGCGCCGGGCACCGCGCGCCCCGACGCCCGTACACCGTCCCGTATGTCCGTACGCCGTCCCGCAGTTCCGTATGCCGCCGCAAGCGTCGCGTACGCAGTGAGGGGGTGGACCGGTCATGAGCGGCACCGCAGGCGCGCCCCCCGCCGGCCCGGCGGGCGGGGGCACCCTCGGGCCGGGGGCGGGGGCCTCGGCGAGCGGGGCGGGGCTGCCGCGGCGCAGACGGCGGCGGTGGACGGCCGGTGCCGGGCTCGGTCTCGCGGCACTGCTCGCCGTGACCGCCGGGGCAGGGTGGGCGGCGTACGTGAAGCTCGACGGGAACATCACCGCGGACGAGGCGGCCGCGGCCGAGCTCGCGCGGTTCGAGAGGGAGCGGCCCACGACGCTGGTCAAGGACGCCCGGAACATCCTGCTGATCGGCTCGGATTCGCGAGCCGGGGACGAGAACGGCCGCTATGGCCGGGACCCGGGGACGGAGCGGTCCGACACCGTGATCCTGCTGCATCTGCCGGCGGACCGGGGCAGCGCCATCGCGGTGTCCCTGCCCCGGGACCTGATGGTGGACGTGCCGGGCTGTCCGCGCCGGGACGGCACCCGCGTCGAGCCCGCGTTCACGATGTTCAACCAGGCCTTCCAGCAGGGCGGTTCCGCCTGCGCCATCCGCACCGTGGAGAAACTCACCGGCATTCGCGTGGACCATCACATCGTCGTGGACTTCCACGGCTTCAAGGAGATGGTCGAGGCGGTCGACGGCGTCGAGGTGTGTCTGCACGACCCCATTGACGACAAGGCGGCCAAACTGAAGCTGCCCGCGGGCCGGGCGACCCTGAACGGGGAACAGGCCCTCGGTTATGTCCGCGTCCGCAAGCCTCTCGGTGACGGCAGCGATACGCACCGTATGGAACGTCAGCAGCGGTTCCTCGGGGCGCTCGTCAACAAGGTGAGCGGCAATGACGTTCTGCTGAATCCGGCCAAGCTGTATCCCGTTCTGAACGCGGCCACTTCGGCACTGACGACCGACCCGAAACTGGCGAGTCTGCGGGGTTTGTACGAACTCGTCCGCGGGCTCCGCGACATCCCCACGGAACATGTGCAATTCCTCACCGTCCCCCGGGAGCCGTACACGAACGACGCCAACCGGGACCAGCTTTCACAGCCCGCGGCGGAGGAGCTGTTCGAGCGGCTGCGCAGGGACGCGCCGGTCGCGGTCGCACAGGGCGCGGCGCGGAGTTCCGTCACGGAAGCCGAGTCCGGCACTCCGTCCGGGAATTCGGACGGTGAAAACACGGAGAGTGGCGGAAAGGTCACTCGAAATGAATCCGGGGAGCAGGCGGAGGGAGCGCCCGAAGCGGCTTCCCCCGCGCCGACGTTCTCCGGGAACACGGCCGCCGAGGACGCCTGCGCGTAAGGCCGGCGCTCAGGTGACTCCCGAACCGTGAAGTCTCGTCAAGAGATATGAGTGAATTGCCCAGTTGTATGGATGTGGAATGCGCCACGGGCGTCGCCGAAGGCCGTTCCGTGCCGTTAGTGTGAGCGCTCCCGGTGCGCGCACTCCTGAGATTCACCCGACAGTCGCGCACTGTGTGACCGACAGAGCGCCTGGGAGGGGAAAGGCGCCGCGTGGCACCGACGGAGGATTCAAACGACCGTGGACGCGCAAGGCCGTAGACGGGGTGGCGACATCGACCCCGCAGACCAGTGGGTACTCAATCCGGACACCGGCGATTACGAACTGCGACTGAACGATTCCGCACCGCAGCCGTCGGTCCCCTCTCCCCGTAGACCGCGTTCCGCCGGTGCGGGCGAGGGCGCGGGTGCGCCGCGCGGCCGTACCGGTGCTCCCGGGCGCACGGCGGAGCGGCCCGCGGGCCGCAGGGCGCCCGAGCGCGGGACACCCGAATCCGGAACATCCGAGCGCGGGACATCCGAGCGCGAAGGGCCGCCGCGCAGACGCCGGGACGCGCCCGAGGAGCCGTCAGCGGGCCGGCGCGGACGCCGGCCGGTGAAGAAGAAGTCGAAGGCGAAGAAGGCCCTGCTGTGGACCGGCGGGACGATGGCGTTCGTGGTGCTCGCCACCGCCGTGGGCGGCTATCTGTATCTGGAGCACCTCAACAACAACATCAACACGGTCTCCGACGACGGCGCGAGCACCGGTGGCTTCCAGAAGGACAGGGCCATCAACATCCTGCTGATCGGCACCGACAAGCGCACCGGTGAGGGAAACGACGGGTACGGCGACAAGGACAGTGCCGGTCATGCCGACACCACGCTCCTGCTGCACGTCTCCAAGGACCGTACGAACGCCACCGCGCTCAGCATCCCGCGCGACCTCATCGTCGACATCCCCGACTGCCCCACGACGATGGAGGACGGGACGGAGAAGGTGATCCCGGGGCTGCAGGGCGCCCGCTTCAACCGGAGCCTCGGCCAGAGCGAGCGCACGCCGAGCTGCACCATGCGGACGGTCACCGAGCTGACCGGGATCACGCCGGACAACTTCATGGTGGCCGACTTCAACGCGATCAAGACGCTGACCACGGCGGTCGGCGGGGTCGATGTCTGTGTCGCCGAGGACGTCAACGACAAGGACTCCAAGCTCGAACTGTCCAAGGGCCCCCACACCATCCAGGGCGAACAGGCCCTGGCGTTCGTCCGCACCCGGCACTCGTGGGGCAACAAGGGCGACCTCGACCGCATCAAGGTGCAGCAGCAGTTCCTCGGCGCGCTGATGCGACAGCTGAAGTCCAATGACACGCTCACCAGCCCGACGAAGATGGTCAAGCTCGCGGAGGCGGGCACCGAGGCGCTCACGGTCGACTCCCAGCTGGACAACATCAACAAGCTGAAGGACCTCGGTCTGGAGCTGGGCAAACTCAACGTCAAGAACCTGGCGTTCATCACGCTGCCGGTGAAGGACAACCCCGCGGAGACGACGGTGAAGGCGACCGTCATCGTGGACGACTCCAAGGCACCGGAGGTATTCGACCTGATCCAGAACGACGTGTCGTTCACCGAGGTCAAGCAGCAGGAGAAGAAGGAGAAGGCCGCCGTCGCCGCCCGCCTCAAGGGCGCCAAGGCACCGGCCTCCGAGGTCCGGGTGCAGGTCTACAACGGCGGCGCCCCGGCGGGCAGTGCCCAGGACATGCTCAGGTGGCTCCAGGTCAACGAGGGCGTCAGCAAGTCGGAGAACGCCGGGAACGCCGACGGGACGCTGAAGAAGACCACCCTCGAGTACGCCCCCGACCAGGCCGACCAGGCCCGCCGCCTCGCCGACATCCTGGGCCTGTCCGGCTCGGGGATGAAGCCCGGCGAGAGCGTCACCAACGCCCAGGGGCTGCCCGCGATGACGCTGACCCTCGGCAAGGACTTCAAGGGTGCGGGCATCTCCCTGACCCCTCCGTCCAAGGCATCGGACGACATCAAGGATTCCACGTCCACGGCGGACAAGGTCGAGTGCGCGCAGTGACGCGACGCACGTCGCGCCTTGCGGTGCCTTGCGGTGCATTGCGGTGCATTGCGGTGCGGTGCGCGAGCGAAGCCTCCGCGGAACGCCGGGTGACCCGACGGGCGGGCCCGTCAGGCGTCCCGCGGGGCGCTCGGCGGGTCCATGCGCGGCGCGCACGGACGGTGTGAGCCCTGCGGAGGACGGTTACCCCATGGCGTCATTTCCCCACCCATTGGGGCGGTTTACCCCTTTTCGCGGACGAGGAATTCGTCACTGAAGCCCCGTCCCGCTCAGGTCGGCGGCTAGTGTGAACGCTCCAGTGCCCCGGCCGCGAGGACCGTTCTGGCGTCGCGCGCACGGTGGTGACCAGTACGCGCGGACGCCCTCCGGAGGGGGGAGGGTGCCGTGTGGCCCCGACGGAGGATCGGACGAGCGTGGACGCGCAGAGCCGTGGGCGGGCGGACAACGTCGACCCCGCAGACCAATGGGTACTCAATCCGACCACCGGTGAATACGAACTGCGACTGGGCCCTTCCGCACCGCAGCCGCCCGTCCCCGGCCCCCGCAGAGGCTCCCCGCACACCGCGAACCACCCCGCCGGTCCCGGCGGCACGGGCCACCCGTACGGTGCCGTGCCCGGCGGTCCACCGCGGGCACCCGGCCGCGAGGTCCCGCCGCCGCGGCGGCGCGGTGCCCCCGAGCCGCCGCCCGGACGGCGCGGAGGCCAGCCGGGGCAACGGAAGCCGAGGTCGAGGAAGGCCCTGCTGTGGGCCGGCGGGACGATGGCGTTCGTGGTGCTCGCCACCGGCACGGCCGGCTACGCCTATCTGAAGCATCTCGAGGGCAACGTCGACACGACCGACATCGGCGACGCGGGCTCGGGCGACTTCAGCAAGGACGAGGCCTTCAACATCCTCGTCCTCGGCACCGACAAGCGCACCGGCTCGGGCAACGACGGCTACGGGGACGCGGGCAGCGTGGGACATGCCGACACCACGATCCTGCTGCACGTCTCCAAGGACCGCACGAACGCCACCGCGCTCAGCATCCCGCGCGACCTGATAGTCGACATCCCCGACTGTCCGACGAAGCTGGAGGACGGGACGGAGAAGGTGATCCCGGGGCTGCAGGGCGCCCGCTTCAACCGGAGCCTCGGTGAGGGCAGCCGGGACCCGGGCTGCACGATGCGCACGGTGGAGGAGGTCACCGGTATCAAGCCCGACCACTTCATGATGGCCGACTTCAACGCGGTCAAGACCCTCACCTCGGCCGTCGACGGCGTCGACGTGTGCGTGGAACACGCGGTGAACGACAAGCAGTCGAAGCTGGAGCTGCCCGCGGGCAAGTCGAAGGTGGAGGGCGAACAGGCCCTCGCCTTCGTCCGGACCCGGCACAGTTTCGGCAACAAGGGCGACCTCGACCGGATCAAGGTGCAGCAGTACTTCCTGGCCTCGCTGATGCGCAAGATGTCCTCGGGCGACACCCTCACCAGCCCCACCAAACTGGTGAAACTGGCCGAGGCCGCCACCGACGCGCTGACCGTGGACACCGGCATCGGCAACGTGAGCACGCTCAAGGACGTCGCCCTGGAGCTGAAGAAGGTACCGCCGAAGAACATCTCGTTCACCACGGTGCCGGTGAAGGACAACCCCGCGGAGACGGTGAAGGCGACGGTCGTCGTGGACGAGTTCCAGGCGCCGCAACTGTTCGACCTGATCCAGAACGACGTGTCGCTGTCCGAGGTCGAGAAGAAGAATGAGAGGAAGGAGAAGGCCGCCGTCGCCGCCCGCCTCGAGGGCGCCAAGGCACCGGCCTCCGAGGTCCGGGTGCAGGTCTACAACGGCGGTGCCCCGGCGGGCAGTGCCCAGGAGACGCTCAGGTGGCTCCAGGTCGACGAGGGCGTCGTCAAGTCGGAGAACGCCGGGAACGCCCCCGAGAAGCTGAAGAAGACCACCCTCGAGTACGCCCCCGACCAGGCCGACCAGGCCCGCCGCCTCGCCACCATCCTGGGTCTGTCCGGTTCCGCGCTGAAGCCCGGCGAGAGCGTCACCAACTCCCAGGGGCTGCCCACGATGACGCTGACCCTCGGCAAGGACTTCACGGGCGCCGGCTCCTCGCTCGACGGCTCCGCGGCAGGGCCTTTGGACGTGCCGAAGTCCACGGCGGACAAGGTCGAATGCGCGAGCTGAGGCTCAACCGGGCCGTGTCCGGGGGCTCCTCGAAAGTTGTTGCCGTGGAATTGCGCTCCTGGGGCAACTGACAGGCCTGTCGTGCGTCTAACAAGAGCAGGACAGGCCAGGCCAGTTCCATGAGGCGAGGAGTACCAGGGGTGGGGAGGGCAACGGAAGTGACGCAGCGCGCCGCTCGGAAAACGCTCCACGACGACCGGCGTGACCCGGGCCCGGACGACGGTCCCTCCGTCGTCCCGGCCGACGACGGCGGGAACGCGGCGGGCGGTGACGACAGCGGCGGGACGCCCACGTCGGACGGTGACGACGGCGACATATCCGCGTCCGGCGAGGACGCGCCCGCCCCCGGTGGAGGCGGCGGCCGCCCGCGGCGCCGGGTGCTCAAGTGGGTCGCCGCGGTCCTCGCGGTGTCCCTCCTCGGCTCGGCCGGGGCCGGCTACGTCTACTACCGGCACCTGAACGGCAACATCAAGCAGAACCCCCTGAACCTGGGTGACAACAAGGTCACCGCGCCCACCCCGAACGCCGCCGGGCAGACCCCGCTGAACATCCTGCTGGTCGGCTCCGACGCCCGGGACAGCAAGGAGAACCAGGAACTCGGCGGCGCCCGCGAGACCTTCGGCTCGACACCGCTGGCCGATGTGCAGATGCTGCTGCACCTGTCCGCCGACCGGACCAACATGTCCGTGATCAGCATGCCCCGCGACACCCTCGTCCAGATCCCGAAGTGCACCGACCCCGAGGACGGGACGGTGTACGAGGCGAGCAACGGGCGGATCATGACCAACCGGAGCCTCGGGCACGGCGGTCCGGGCTGCACCGTGGCCACCTGGCAGGAGCTCACCGGCATCCACATCGACCACTTCATCATGGTCGACTTCGCCGGTGTGGTCGCCATGGCCGACGCCGTCGGCGGCGTCCCCGTGTGCGTGGACGCCAACATCCTCTCGCGCGACAGCCAGGGCCACGGCTCCGGACTGAAGCTGCCCGAGGGCACCCACCCGGTCAAGGGCGAGCAGGCCCTGCAGTGGCTGCGTACGCGCTACGGCTTCGAGGACGGCAGCGACCTCGCCCGCGCCAAGGCCCAGCACATGTACATGAACTCCCTGGCCCGCGAGCTGCGCGAGAACACCGACCTGAGCAACCCCAACAAGCTGCGCAGGCTGGCCGAGGAGGCCACCCGGGCGCTCACCGTCGACCCCGGCCTCGACACCGTCAAGAAGCTGTACGACCTCAGCAGCGAGCTGCGCGGGGTGAAGCCGGAGCGCATCACCATGACCACGATGCCCAACCGGTACGTGGGGGCCCGCGTGGAGCCGACCGAGGACGCCGAGCAGTTGTTCCGGCTGGTCCGCGACGACATCGCGCTGGACGGCAAGGACGAGAAGCCCGCACAGGCCGAGAAAGCAGCCGCGGACGCGGCGAGGGGGGAGAGGCCGGCCCTGTCCGTCGAGCCGGCCGCCCCCGACGACAAGATCGCGGTCCAGGTCGTCAACGGCACCCGGGCCGACACCCTCGGCGCGGCGTCCGGCCGCGCGAGCGCCGTGGCCGGGATGCTTCAGGAGAAGGGGTTCACCGGCGCGACCGCCGACACCGCCGGCTCCCTGAGCGAGCGGCTGACGCTGGTGCGCTACCCGAGCGCCGATCTGAAGGGCGACGCCCTGCGTGTCGCCGAGTCGCTGGGCATTCCGGAGAGTTCGGTACGGCAGTCCACCGATGTCTCCGGTGTCACGCTCGTCGTCGGCGCCGACTGGCGCGAGGGGACGGCGTACGAGGCGCCCGAACAGGACGACACGACTCCCGAGTCGGCCAAGGCCCTCAACGGGGCGGACGACTCCGCCTGTATGGAAGTCGACCCGAGCTACACCTGGTCCTGACCGGATTCCCGTCCCGCGCGGCGGGGCGGGCTCCGACTGCCACCTGCCACCTGCCACCTGCCGTTTGCCCCGACGACGTCGAGCCGGGCGGGGACCGCGAAGAATCAGCCATTCATGATCCATGAAGAGACATGAGTGGATCATCCTGATGATCTTGCGGGCTTCTCGGTGGGGGGACCACTGCGCGCAGTGGTCCCCCCACCGAGAAGAGGCACAGGGGAGTTCAGGAACAAGGCCGTCGGGAACACCGCGTCGGTAGCGCTCATGCCGGCGGGCACCACAGCCTTCTCCCCGGCCACCGCCCCCGCCGCGTACGGCTGCAACGGTTCTCGGATCGACGGCTGGAACAGCACCTGCAACGGACCCACATACGCCACGACACCCCTGTTCCGGGACGGTACCTGCAACCGTGTCGCGGCGGTGAAGCGCGGTTCGTGCCACGGGGTCGAGTCCCGCATCGCGGTGCAGGCCCGGACGAACACCGACGGCTACGTCGGCGAGGACGACGGCGGAGCCTGAACGGCAACGACATCATCCGGGACCACGTACCCGGCTCGGGCTGCTTCCACTGCGGCTGAACCCGCCGGTGACGAGGCTCCCTTTCCCACGCACCGTGCAGGTCGGGGCACAGACCGTTCGCCCTGTGGTGGTCATGGGACAAGGGGCGTAGGACTGAAGGACGGAGGCCGGTCCGCGGCCCCCGTCGTTCCCCTGGGAGGAATCATGACCCAGCAGTCTGCCACCGCGGCCCCCATGAGCAAGGAGATGCAGGACTGCGTCCAGACGTGCATGGCCTGCCACAGCACGTGCGAGGAGACCATGAGCTCCTGTCTGCGGATGGGCGGCCGGGCCCCCGCGCAGGTCATGGGAGCCCTCATGGACTGCGCCGACATGACCCGCATGTGCGCCGACATGATGATGCGCCGCTCGCCGCTGGCCGCCGAGATGTGCGCGATGTGCGCCACGGCCTGTGACCTGTGCGCCGAGGCGTGCATGTCCATGCCGGACGACGCGCAGATGATGCGCTGCGCGGAGTCCTGTCGCCGCTGTGCCGAGTCCTGCCGCGCCATGGCGGGCGCCACGATGTGACGCGCCGGACGCCGACGCCGGAACACGCCGGGCACCGGACGCCGGACGCCGGACACAGTCGAGGGCACCCCGTGGGGCGCCCTCGGTCGTTCTCCCGCCCCGCCTGCCCGTCCGCCGCCGGCGCCGCGGGGTTCAGTTGCCCTTGACGGTGACCTTCTCGTCGTTCTTCAGCTCGTTCACCAGCTGCTTGACCTTCGCCTTGTCCCAGAGCAGGTTGCCGCCGGAGGAGCCCGCGAGGGGCATGTTCAGGGAGGTGCCGTCACCGCCGCTGACGCCCTTCATCGACCAGAACATGTCGGCCAGGCCGAACAGGCTCATGTCCTCGTCGACGACCAGCGCGTCCAGACCCGCGCCCAGGGTCGGGTACAGCTTGAACGGGTTCAGGACCGTGCCCGGCGTCGCCACCTGGCTCGCGAGGGCGGAGAGGAACTTCTGCTGGTTCTTCGTACGGTCCAGGTCGGAACCGGCCAGCGCGTACCGGGTGCGGACGAAGGCGAGGGCCTCCTCGCCGTTCAGCGTCTGCTTGCCCTTCTTGAAGTCGGCGCCGGACTTGGTGTCCTTGATGTCCTGCGGGATGTCCAACTCGACGCCGCCGACCGCGTCCACGATGTTCGCGAAGCCGGCGAAGCCGATCTCCACGTAGTGGTCGATGCGCAGGCCGGTGTTGAACTCGACCGTGCGGACCAGGAGTTCGGGCCCGTCCTCGGCGTAGGCGGCGTTCAGCTTCACCTGCCGGCCCGTGCCCTGGTACGTCTTGCCGGACTCGGAGCCCTTGAAGGTGGGTATCTCCACGTTCGAGTCGCGGGGCAGCGATATCAGGGTGGGGCCGTTGCTGCCGGTGTGCAGGATCATCACGGAGTCCGTGCGCTTGCCCTCGGCGGACCCGGTACGCAGCTTCTTCTTCTGCTCGTCGGTCAGCCCGGCCCGGCTGTCGGAGCCGACGATCAGGTAGTTCGTCCCCTCGCCCGCCTCCGGCCGGTCGAGCACGATCGACAGGTCGACCTCGCGGTTGAGCTTCGAGTCGGCCCAGAAGTAGGTGCCCACGGTCGTCACGATCAGCACGACCGCGACCGTGATCGACGTCACCTTGATCCGGCGGCGCCAGTCCGGCGCGGGACGCTGCGCGTAGCGGCCGTCGTCGCCCGGACCGCCGGGACCGCCGCCGCCCGGGGAGCCGTAGACCTGGCCCGTGTTGTAGCCGCCGCCGTCCACGTACGACGGCTGCTGCGGCACCGGGCCTCCGTAGGCTCCCTGGCCGGGCGGGGCCACCGGGCCGCGGCGGACCTGGCGCATGACGCGGGCGCTCTCCGGCTGTGCGCTCGCGCTGCCGCGTCCGTAGCGGGGGCCGCGGTTGTCGTTGGGCCGTGCCTCGGGCCATTCAGTCATGCGCAATAGTGTGCAGGTCCGGGGCCTGCGCCGTACCAGTCCTCGGGAAATAGAAGCAGCGCTGTTGCGAAGCTGACACAAATTCCCCGGCTGGCACCTCGGCATAAGGTGGAGGCCATGACAGATCAGGCTCCGGCCCCACCTACGGAGAATCCCGACAGTCCCGACATCCCGGGCAAGCCCGTCTCGGCGTCGCGGACGACCCTCAGCCACATCATGACCCACAGCGACACCAACCTCCTGGGTACGGTGCACGGCGGCGTGATCATGAAACTCGTCGACGACGCGGCGGGCGCGGTCGCCGGACGGCACTCCGGTGGCCCCGCCGTCACCGCGTCGATGGACGAGATGGCCTTCCTCGAACCGGTCCGTGTCGGCGACCTGGTCCATGTGAAGGCGCAGGTCAACTGGACCGGCCGGACGTCCATGGAGGTCGGCGTGCGGGTCCTGGCCGAGCGGTGGAACGAGTCCGCCCCGGCCACTCAGGTCGGCTCGGCGTATCTCGTCTTCGCGGCCGTCGACGCGGACGGCAAGCCGCGCCGCGTGCCGCCGGTGATATCGGAGAGCGAGCGGGACCGGCGCCGCAACCAGGAGGCCCAGATCCGCCGCACCCACCGCCTGGCCCGCCGCCGGGCGATCGTGGAGCTGCGCGAGAGGCGGGCGGCGGAGGGGATCGAGGACTGACCGCGAGGATGTGTGGTGGCTTCTCCGCCGGGTCCGACTCACGGACCGACCGACGCTGATCCACCCCGCACTCCCCGCGGCCCCGGCAGCCCCCGCGGGGCCGGGGTCTTCCCTCTGGATCAGGCCGGATCCCGTGAGTCCGGCATGATCCGGACACCAGGCCCTACGAGCAGCCCACCTCGTCGCCCCGCACCACCCCGAACTCGCCCTTCCCGGGGTCCTCGGCCCGGACCTTGCGGACCTTCTCGAAGTCGGTACCGGCGATCACCCTCAACGTGGCGCCCTGGCCCTTCACCGCACGCAGCTCGCTGCCCGGCAGAGCGGCGGCGAGGGACTTCGCGGAGCGGTCCCAGCGGGGGTCGTAGGCGACGACGGTCCGCTGCACGGAGCGGTCCGCCGCGTTGACCGGAACGTGGGTGGTGTTGAAACCGGTGGCCGCGAGGGCCGCGTCCACGCGGCGGCCGAGGCCCTTCGTCTCCGTGCCGTTCTCGACCTGGACGCGGATCTGCCGGGGGGCCACCGGGACGCGCCGTGCCGCATCGGGCGACGGGTGTGCGGAGAGCGGCTTGTCCTCGCGCAGCGCCTCGAAGAGGTTCTCGGACTTCTCGGGATCCCACTTCAGCGTCGACCCGATGCCCTTGACCGTGTGTCCCTCCCTGCCGAGCGGCACGGTGGTGAACTCGGACGAGGCGGGCGAGAAGGTGCGCATCGCCCGCCCCAGGTCCAGCAGTTCGCCGGTGCTGAAGCCCTTGTCCGCGCGAACCGAGCCGAGCACGGCACGGGTCACGTCCCGGAACTTCATCGGGTTCAGCAGAATCCCGGAGGACGTGGCCCGGTCCAGCAGGGCGGCCATGAAGTGCTGCTGGCGTTTCATCCGGCCGAGGTCGGCGGCGCCGTCGACGTACCGGGCGCGCACGTACTGCAGGGCCTCTCCGCCCCCCAGGGTGTGCCGGCCGGCCGGCAGGTCGAGGCCGGTGTGACTGTCCTTCAGAGGTTCGGTGGTGCACAGCTCGACGCCGCCGACCACATCCACGGTCTTCATGAAGCTGGTGAAATCGAGCTCCAGGTAGTGGTCGATCTTCACCCGGGTCATCTTCTCCACCGTGCGCACGGTCAGCTGCGGCCCGCCCTCCGCGTACGCCGCGTTGAGCTTGACGGGGTGCCCCTCGTGCTCCTCGCCGCTCACCTGGTCGGTGTGCGCGGGCATCATGGCGTACGAGTCGCGCGGCAGGCTGACGACGCTGGCCCGCTCCCGGTCCTCGGAGATGTGCACGATCATGATCGTGTCGGTGCAGTTGCAGGGCGCCCCGCCGAGCCGGTACTTTCGCCGCGCCTCCGCGCCGATCTTCTCGCGGCCGTCCGTGCCGACGAGCAGGACGTTCATGCCGTGGCCCGCCTCGGGACGGTTCTTCATGTCCCGGAACGGGTCGACCCGGTCGATTCCCGCGTCGAGGCCGCTGACCACCGCGTGCCCGATCCCGGCCGAGGCGAGCACCAGGACCGACAGGGTGGTCACCGCCCGCGGGCCCCAGCGCGGTCTCCGGCGTCCCGGTGGTCGCGGGCCGCCCTCCCGCGGTGGCTGCGGTCGGCGCTGCGACGCGGTGCGGGGCCGGGGGGAACGTGACGACACGGGCAAGAGGGACACACCTCCGGACGAGGGCCGTACGAGGGGGACGTAAAAGAGGGGAGGCAAGAGGAGAGCGGGACGTGGACGGGGAACAGGAGAGGGGGGAGGGAGAGGGGAAGGGGAAGCCTGCGGGCAGGGGTGCAGGGGGCGTACGGGGTCGTACACGGGATCCTGAGCACCGTAAGCCGATACGATCTGCGGCCCGGCGCAGCCGCACCCGGCACGCACACCGCTGTCCCCCGTTCGCGGTAACGTGAGGCTCCTATGAACGCCAATCCCGACGTGCGGCTCCCCGCCGTTTCCGTGATCATGCCCGTGCTCAACGAGGAGCGGCATCTGCGTGGTGCCGTCCACGCGATCCTCGCCCAGGAGTACTCCGGCGAGATGGAGGTCGTGATCGCCCTCGGTCCGTCCACGGACCGCACGGACGAGATCGCCGCCGAACTCATGGCCGAGGACCCGCGGGTGCACACCGTGCCCAACCCGACCGGCCGCACCCCGGCCGCCCTCAACGCGGCGATCGGGGCCTCGCGCCATCCGGTCGTGGTCCGCGTCGACGGGCACGGGATCCTCTCGCCGGGCTACATCGCCACCGCGGTACGGCTCCTGGAGGAGACCGGCGCGCAGAACGTCGGCGGCATCATGCACGCCGAGGGCGAGAACGACTGGGAGCACGCGGTCGCCGCCGCGATGACGTCCCGGATAGGTGTCGGCAACGCCGCCTTCCACACCGGTGGCGCGGCGGCTCCCGCCGAGACCGTCTACCTCGGGGTGTTCCGGCGCGAGGCACTGGAGCGGCAGGGCGGCTACAACGTGGAGTTCATCCGCGCCCAGGACTGGGAGCTGAACTTCCGCATCCGCGAGGCCGGCGGGCTGATCTGGTTCTCGCCGGAGCTGAAGGTGTCGTACCGGCCCCGGCCGAGCATGCGGGCGCTGGCCAAGCAGTACAAGGACTACGGCCGTTGGCGGCACGTCGTCGCCCGCTACCACTCGGGTTCCATCAACCTGCGCTACCTGGCCCCGCCGGCCGCGGTGTGCGCGATCACGGCCGGGATCCTGATCGGCGCTCTGCTCACCCCGTGGGGTTTCGTCGTACCCGGCGGCTACCTCGCGGCGATCGTGCTCGGCTCGATACCCGCGGGCAAGGGTCTGCCGCTGAGGGCGCGGCTGCAGATCCCGGTGGCGCTGGCCACCATGCACATGTCGTGGGGCTGGGGCTTCCTCACCAGCCCGCGCTCACTCGCGAAAAGGGTCATCGCCTCCCGCCGGCCCGCGGTCCACACGAACACGGACGCGGACGCCCCGGCTTCCTGACCCGCGCTCAGCAGCACGGCAGGACCCCCACCCGGACGGGAAAAGACCGAAGGGTGCCCGAGTACGCGTACTCGGGCACCCTTCGGCCGTCCGTGCGCCGGGTCAGGGAAGGTTCCTGGCCATGACGATCCGCTGGACCTGGTTGGTGCCCTCGTAGATCTGGGTGATCTTCGCGTCGCGCATCATCCGCTCCACCGGGTAGTCGCGGGTGTAGCCGTAGCCGCCGAGGAGCTGGACGGCGTCGGTGGTGACCTCCATGGCGACGTCGGAGGCGAAGCACTTGGCGGCGGCGCCCTGGAAGGTCAGGTCTCCCTCTCCACCTCCGGCGGCGACGCGCTCGGACTTGGCGGCGGCCGCGTAGGTGAGCTGGCGGGCGGCCTCGATCTTCATGGCCATGTCGGCGAGCATGAACTGGATGCCCTGGAAGTCGGCGATCGGCTTGCCGAACTGCCTGCGCTCCTTGACGTAGCCCTTGGCGTAGTCGAGGGCGCCCTGGGCGATGCCGAGGGCCTGGGCGGCGATGGTGATGCGGGTGTGGTCCAGGGTCCGCATCGCGGTGGCGAAGCCGGTGCCCTCCTCGCCGATCATGCGGTCGGCCGGGATGCGGACCTGGTCCAGGTAGACCTCGCGGGTCGGGGAGCCCTTGATGCCGAGCTTCCGCTCCGGGGCGCCGAAGGAGACGCCCGGATCGGACTTCTCCACGACGAACGCCGATATGCCCTTGGAGCGCCGGGTGGGGTCGGTGACCGCCATCACCGTGTAGTACTCGGAGACGCCGGCGTTGGTGATCCAGCGCTTGACGCCGCTCAGGACGTAGGCGTCGCCGTCGCGGACCGCCCTGGTCTTCATGCCGGCCGCGTCCGAGCCGGCGTCCGGCTCGGAGAGGCAGTAGGAGAACATCCCCTCGCCCCGGGCGAGCGGGGTCAGATACTGCTTCTTCAGCGCCTCGGAACCGGAGAGGAGCACCGGCAGGGAGCCGAGCTTGTTCACGGCGGGGATGAGCGAGGAGGACGCGCAGACCCGGGCCACCTCCTCGATCACGATGACGGTGGCGAGCGCGTCGGCGCCCGCGCCGCCGTACTGTTCGGGCACGTGCACGGCGTGCAGGTCGTTCGCCAGGAGCGCGTCGAGCGCCTCCTGCGGGAAGCGGGCGTCCTCGTCCACCGCCGCGGCGTGCGGCGCGATCTTCGCCTCGGCCAGCGAGCGGACGGCGTCACGGAGCATGTCGTGCTCCTCGGACGGGCGGTACAGGTCGAAATCAGCCGATCCGGCCAAGGTCTCTCACTCCAAAGACGACGAGGTGCGACGAGAGGCGACGCCCTGATGATGCTAACTACCGTTAAGTAACTCCCATTTTAGAACTCCTGCCCATGCGGTAGTACGTGAGTTTGGTGACAACGGGACGGCTACGGAGCCGCAATGAGCGGGAACGAGCGGGATCGCCCCGTGCGGCGTTCTCGGCAGCCCCGGATATGCTCAGCCCGCACTGGCTTCCGTAGACCCCTGGAGCACGCATGGCCCTCAAGATCACCGTGATCGGCACCGGTTATCTCGGTGCGACCCACGCGGCGGCCATGGCGGAGCTCGGGTTCGAGGTGCTGGGCCTCGACGTCGTGCCGGAGAAGATCGACATGCTCCGGCGGGGCGAGGTCCCGATGTACGAACCGGGGCTCGAGGAGCTGCTGCGCCGGCACGTGGCGGGGATCGAGGGGTCCACCGGCCGGCTCCGGTTCACCATGGACTGGGCCGAGGTAGGCGAGTTCGGCGACATCCACTTCGTCTGTGTGAACACTCCGCAGCGGCACGGCGAGTACGCCTGCGACATGTCGTACGTCGACTCCGCCTTCGCCTCGCTGGCCCCGCACCTCACCGGCCCCGCACTGGTCGTCGGCAAGTCGACCGTGCCGGTGGGCTCGGCCGACCGGCTGGCCGCCTACCTGGCCGAGCACGCGCCGGCCGGCGAGGACGCCGAGCTGGCCTGGAACCCGGAGTTCCTGCGCGAGGGCTTCGCCGTCCAGGACACGCTGCACCCGGACCGGGTCGTGGTGGGGGTCCGGAG
Source organism: Streptomyces incanus (assembly GCF_042656345.1). Classification (NCBI taxonomy): domain Bacteria; kingdom Bacillati; phylum Actinomycetota; class Actinomycetes; order Kitasatosporales; family Streptomycetaceae; genus Streptomyces; species Streptomyces incanus. The sequence continues at coordinate 30,103 of NZ_JBHSPC010000045.1, read as the reverse complement.
CGAGCGGGCCCAGAAGCTGCTGCGGGAGGTGTACGCGACGCCGGTCGCCGAGGGCACCCCGTTCGTGGTGACCGACTTCCCGACCGCGGAGCTGGTGAAGACCTCCGCGAACTCCTTCCTCGCCACCAAGATCTCCTTCATCAACGCCATGGCCGAGCTGTGCGAGGCCACGGGCGGTGACGTGGCCCGGCTGGCCGAGGCCATCGGGTACGACGACCGGATCGGCCCGAAGTTCCTGCGCGCCGGGATCGGCTTCGGCGGCGGGTGCCTGCCGAAGGACATCCGGGCGTTCATGGCGCGCGCCGGTGAGCTGGGCGCGGACCAGGCGCTGACGTTCCTGCGGGAGATCGACTCGATCAACATGCGCCAGCGCGGCCGGATGGTGGAGCTGACCCGGCAGGCGCTGGGCGGCGGGGCCTTCCTGGGCAAGCGGGTCGCGGTGCTGGGAGCCACCTTCAAGCCGGACTCGGACGACGTGCGGGACTCGCCGGCGCTGAACGTCGCGGGCCAGATACACCTCCAGGGCGGCCAGGTCACCGTGTACGACCCGAAGGGCATGGACAACGCCCGGCGGCTCTTCCCCACCCTCGGGTACGCGGACTCGGCGCTGGCCGCGGTGCGGGGCGCGGACGTGGTGCTGCACCTGACGGAGTGGCGGGAGTTCCGCGAGCTGGATCCGGCGGCGCTGGGCGAGGTCGTGGCCCAGCGGCTGGTCCTGGACGGGCGCAACGCGCTCGACGCCGAGGTGTGGCGCCGGGCCGGCTGGCGCTACCGCGCGATGGGACGCCCCACCGCCTGACGGAACGGGTGACGCCGGTTCGGCCGAGGCTCAGTCGGCCGAACCGGCGTCTGCCTGCATTCTGCACCACGGGGCGGGTCCGGTGGGGCCGCTGTGACGCCTACGACTCCCTCGGCTCCGGATCCGCCGCCCGCTTCGGCTCCTGCCGCGTCCGGGCCTGATCCGGCTGCGGCCGCTTCGAGCGGTAGCGGCGCATCTTGGCGCGGGCTCCGCACACCTGCATGGAGCACCAGCGGCCGCGTCCCGCCGGGCTGCGGTCGTAGTACGCCCAGTGGCAGTCGGTGGCCTCGCAGGCCTTCAGCCTGGTCCAGGTACCCGCCGCGACCGCTTCCGCCACGGCCGCCGCGACCCGGGAGAGCAGGGGCCCCCGGTCGACGGGTACGAGGGCGGCAAAGCCGTCCGCCGGGTCGACGGTGACCACCAGGGGGGCCTGTGCGAGCAGCGTGCCGAGCGGGACGACCGCGCGGTGCGGCGGATGGCCGGCGTGGGCGAGCAGGGCCGCGCGCAGCGCCTCGCGCAGGGTGCGCGCCGACTCGACGCCGGCCGCTTCGCCCTCCGGAAGCCCGAAGCGGGCGCGGCCGTCCGCCGTGTCCAGCGCGTCGGCGCCCGACTCGAGGTCGAGCGTGTTGACCAGGTCCTGGACCAGGACCAGCCCACCGGGCGCGGCCGATCTCCCACTCATGTCCGGACGGTACCTCTCGCGTCCCCCGCATTTTCCCTTGCGACGCTACCCCCCGTGCGGCAGCATGCAGTAACGGTTACCGGCTGTCCGCTTCTGCCGGTAACCGGAAGAGTCGGGGATCAGGGATTCGAGGAGGAAGTCATGCCTGTTGCCAAGGTGGGCGCCGTCGTCCTGGACTGCGCCGATCCGCACGCGCTGGCCGGTTTCTACGCCGAACTGGTGGGCGGCACGGTCAAGGACGAGGGCGACTGGGTGGACCTCCAGGTGCCCGGCGGGCCGGTGCTCGCGTTCCAGGAGGCCCCCGGACACGTGCCGCCGCGCTGGCCGGCGCCGGACCACTCCCAGCAGTTCCACCTGGACCTGGCCGTCGAGGACCTGGACGCCGCCGAGAAGAAGGTGCTGGCACTCGGCGCGAAGCCGCTGGAGGCGGAGGACCGCTCGCGGAGCTTCCGGGTTTACGCGGACCCGGCGGGGCACCCCTTCTGTCTGTGCGCCTGCTGACACCGGGAGGACCCATGGCCGCCGTGGCCCGTCTGCGCTCCGTCGTCGTCGACTGTCCCGAGCCGCGCGAACTGGCCCGCTTCTACGCGGCCGTCGGGGGCGGCATGCCCGAGGAGGAGGACCCGGACCGGGTGGTGCTCCAGATCCCCGCCGGGCCCCGGCTGGCCTTCCAGCGGGCGCCCGGGTACGGCCCGCCCGACTGGCCGCGGGCCGGCCACGGCTCGCAGCAGTTCCACCTCGACTTCGACGCGGGCGGCACCTGGGAGGAGGTCGACGAGGCCGAGCAGAAGGTGCTGGCGCTGGGAGCCCGGGTGCTGGACCGGGAGGACCGCGAGAAGAAGGACTTCCGGGTGTACGCCGATCCGGCAGGGCATCCGTTCTGCCTCTGCCGGATCGAGCAGCCGTAGGGGTCCGGTCCGTCCCAGCCGTAGGGGTCTGTCCGGCGGATCCTGCCGGACGGACCCAGGCCGGGCCGCTGCGGCTCTCGTGCCGGTGGTGACCGGGCGGCCTCAGCCGTCGAGGGACTCCAGGGTCGCGTTCGACGGGGCGGTGGTCGCCCGGAGCTCGCGGGCGGTGTCCTCGGCGGCGCCCAGCACCCGTACCGCGTTCTGCCAGGTCAGCTTGGCCAGGTCGGTCCTGGACCAGCCGCGGTCGTGCAGCTCGGCGATGAGGTTCGGGTAGCCGGAGACGTCGCGCAGGCCGTCGGGGGTGAAGGCGGTGCCGTCGTAGTCGCCGCCGATGCCGAGGTGGTCGATGCCGGCGACCTCGCGCATGTGGTCCAGGTGGTCGGCCACCGTGGACACGGTGGCGACCGGACGCGGGCGGGCCTCCTCGAAGGCGGCGTGCACCTTCATCGCCTCCGCGCTGGTGTCCAGGTGGTGGAAACCGTGGGCGCGCATGTTGTCGTCGGCCTCGTTCGTCCAGTCGACGGCCGCCTGGAGCACGAACTTCGGTACGAACGTCACCATCGCGACGCCGCCGTTGGCGGGCAGCCGCTCCAGTACGTCGTCCGGGATGTTGCGCGGGTGGTCGCAGACCGCGCGGGCGGAGGAGTGCGAGAAGATCACCGGCGCGGACGTGGTGTCCAGCGCGTCCCGCATCGTCGTGGCGGCGACGTGCGAGAGGTCGACCAGCATGCCGAGCCGGTTCATCTCCCGGACCACCTCACGGCCGAACGCCGACAGGCCGCCCACGCCGGGCTCGTCCGTCGCCGAGTCCGCCCAGGCCACGTTGTAGTTGTGGGTGAGGGTCAGGTAGCGCACCCCGAGGTCGTACAACCCGCGCAGAGTACCGAGGGAGTTGGCGATGGAGTGGCCGCCCTCCGCCCCCATCAGGGAGGCGATACGGCCCTGTCCACGCGCCGCCTCCATGTCGGCGGCGGTCAACGCGGGTGCCAGGTCCTCGGGATGACGGGCCAGCAACTGCCGTACGCAGTCGATCTGTTCGAGGGTGGCCGGCACCGCGTCGGGCAGGTCCGCGCGGACGTACACCGACCAGAACTGCGCGCCGACGCCGCCCGCGCGCAGGCGCGGGATGTCGGTGTGCAGGTGGGCGGTTTGGTCACCGGCGATGTCCAGGGCGTCGAGGTCGTAGCGGACCTTCTCGCGCAGCGCCCAGGGCAGGTCGTTGTGCCCGTCGACGACGGGGAACTCGGCCAGCAGCGCGCGGGCGGCCTCGAACGACGCGGAGTCGCGCGACCCGGAGTCGGAGGATGTCATGGGGCTCACTTCCCGAAGCCGTTGCCGGAGCCTTCGGCCCTGGCACGCAGGCGTTTGCCCTTCTCCATGGCCTGCTCCTTCAGCTCCTGCTGGAACTCCCGCATCCGGCCCAGGAGTTCGTCGTCGTGGGCGGCGAGCATGCGGACCGCCAGCAGGCCCGCGTTGCGGGCGCCGCCCACCGAGACGGTGGCGACCGGGACACCGGCCGGCATCTGCACGATGGAGAGCAGGCTGTCCATGCCGTCGAGGTGCTTCAGCGGCACGGGGACGCCGATGACGGGCAGCGGGGTGACCGAGGCGAGCATGCCGGGCAGATGGGCGGCGCCGCCCGCACCCGCGATGATCACCTTCAGTCCGCGGTCCGCGGCCTGCTCGCCGTACGCGATCATCTCGCGGGGCATCCGGTGCGCGGAGACGACGTCGACCTCGTGGTCGATCTCGAACTCGTCGAGGGCCTGGGCCGCGGCCTCCATGACGGGCCAGTCGGAGTCCGATCCCATGACGATGCCGACTACGGGGCTGGGGCTCATTCGGTGATCGTGCCTCTCAGGTAGCCGGCTGCGTGACGGGCGCGTTCCAGCACGTCGTCCAGGTCGTCGCCGTAGGTGTTGACGTGGCCGACCTTGCGGCCGGGCTTCACGTCCTTGCCGTACATGTGGATCTTCAGCTGGGGATCGCGGGCCATGCAGTGCAGGTACGCGGAGTACATGTCGGGGTAGTCGCCGCCCAGGACGTTGACCATCACCGTCCACGGGGCGCGCGGGCGGGGGTCGCCGAGCGGGAGGTCGAGGACGGCGCGGACGTGGTTGGCGAACTGCGAGGTGATCGCGCCGTCCATGGTCCAGTGGCCGGAGTTGTGCGGGCGCATGGCGAGCTCGTTGACGAGGATGCGGCCGTCGCGGGTCTGGAACAGCTCCACGGCGAGATGGCCGACGACGCCGAGTTCCTTGGCGATGCCGAGCGCCATCTCCTCCGCGCGCAGGGCGAGGCCCTCGTCGAGACCGGGCGCGGGCGCGATGACCGTGTCGCAGACGCCGTTCACCTGCCGCGACTCGACGACCGGGTAGGCGACGGCCTGGCCGTGCGGGGAGCGGACCACGTTGGCGGCCAGCTCGCGCACGAAGTCGACCTTCTCCTCGGCCAGCACCGGGACCCCGGCCCGGAACGGCTCGGCGGCCTCCCCGACGGAGTCGACGACCCACACGCCCTTGCCGTCGTAGCCACCGCGGACGGTCTTGAGGACGACCGGGAAGCCCTCGCCCTCGGCCGCGAAGGCGGCCACGTCCGCGGGGTCCGTGACGATGCGGTGCCGCGGACAGGGCACGCCGATCGCGTCGAGCCGGGCGCGCATCACGCCCTTGTCCTGGGCATGCACCAGCGCCTCGGGGCCGGGGCGGACGGGGATGCCGTCCGCCTCCAGAGCCCGGAGGTGCTCGGTGGGCACATGCTCGTGATCGAAGGTGATCACGTCGCAGCCGCGGGCGAACGCGCGCAGCGTGTCCAGGTCGCGGTAGTCGCCGACGACGACATCACCGACGACCTGCGCCGCGGAATCCTGCGGAGTGTCACTGAGGAGCTTGAATCTGATGCCGAGCGGGATGCCCGCCTCGTGTGTCATACGAGCGAGCTGGCCCCCGCCGACCATGCCGACTACCGGGAACGTCACTCCCCCAGGGTATCGGTCGAGCCATGGTGGCCGATTCCACGGCCGTTCCCGGCCTGTCCACGGCCGTTCCCGGACAGGTCTGCGGCCGTTCCCGGACAGGTCTGCGGCTCAGGACCCCTCGAAAGCCCCCTGGCGTCCCTCCGCAGGAAGATTGCGCGGACGGATGGTTAGCATGGTCTGGTTGACGCCACCTCGGCGCTACGACGCCACTCCACGGACGGGGGCCGGCACGACCATGGGACGCGGTTCCTCGGGGCCTTCGACGGGCGCCCCGGCCCCGCGCGGCTCCATGCGGCAGCGCCTCGACCGGCTCGTCCGTGAAGCCGTGAAGTTCGGCGCGGTCGGCGGGGCGGGGCTGCTGGTCAATCTCCTCGTGTTCAACCTGGTCCGGCAGGTGACCGATCTCCAGGTGGTGCGGGCGAGCGTCATCGCGACCGTCGTCGCGATCGTCTTCAACTACCTGGGCTTCCGCTACTTCACGTACCGGGACCGCGACAAGTCCGGGCGCACCAAGGAAATGTCGCTGTTCCTGCTGTTCAGCGCGGTCGGCCTGGTGATCGAGAACGGCCTGCTGTACGCGGCGACCTACGGGTTCGGCTGGGACAGCCCGCTGCAGAGCAACATCTTCAAGTTCCTCGGCATCGGGATCGCCACCCTGTTCCGGTTCTGGTCCTACCGCACGTGGGTGTTCCGCGCACTGCCGGGGGCCACGGCAGTGGCGAGGGGTCCCGTCGCGGAGGGCGGGCACGGGCCCGTGGGGCCGCCCTCCCCGCAGCGCGTGCCGTAGGCAGCGGGTCCCGGGCCTGGACCGGCACCCGCACGTACGCCCTCGTGCTCCCTGTTCACCGCACCGTTCGGCGGTCGTCGTCCCGGGATTTCTGCGGCGGAGTGCGGGACAGGAACAGGCCGAAGACCGCGGGCGAGGCTTGGAGCATCTCCAGCCGGCCACCGTCCGCCTCCGCGAGGTCGCGGGCGACCGCGAGGCCGATGCCGGTGGAGTTGTGGCCGCTGATCGCGCGCTCGAAGATGCGGGCGCCCAGGTCGGTGGGGACTCCGGGGCCCTCGTCCGTGACCTCGATGACGGCCTGGTTCCCGGTGACCCGGGTGCGCAGGGCGACCGTACCGCCCCCGTGCATGAGCGAGTTCTCGATCAGCGCAGCCAGCACCTGGGCGACCGCGCCCGGCGTGCCGACGGCCCGCAGATGCCGCTTGCCGGAGGTGACGATCGCGCGGCCGACACTGCGGTAGGCGGGGCGCCACTCCGCGAGCTGCTGCTGGATCACCTCGTCGAGGTCGAAGGTGACGGCCGAGCCGGTCTGCGGGTCGCGGGAGTTGGTCAGCAGCCGCTGCACCACGTCCGTCAGGCGTTCCACCTGCGCCAGCGCGATCGTCGCCTCCTCCTTCACCGTCTCGGGGTCGTCGGTGAGGGTGATCTCCTCCAGCCGCATGGACAGCGCGGTGAGCGGGGTGCGCAGCTGGTGGGAGGCGTCGGCGGCGAGCCGCCGTTCGGCGGTCAACATGCGGCCGATGCGCTCGGCGGAGGAGTCCAGCACGTCCGCGACCCGGTCCAGCTCGGGAACGCCGTAGCGCCGGTGGCGGGGGCGCGGGTCCCCCGAGCCGAGGCGCTCGGCGGTCTCCGCGAGGTCGGTCAGCGGCGAGGCGAGCCGGTTCGCCTGGCGCACTGCCAGCAGCACCGCCGCGATCACCGCCAGCAGCGCCACCAGTCCGATGATCAGCAGTGTGCGGCCGACCTCCCGGGTCACCGAGGAGTGCGGCTCCTGGACGGTGACCGTCTCGCCCTCCTCGCCGGGCGCCGAGGCGCTGATGACGTCGCCCTTCGGCTTGTCGCCGATCTCGATGGGCGCCCTGCCGGGCAGGTGTACGACGGCGTAGCGGTCCTCGGTGACCTGGTCCCTGAGGACCCCGGCGGTGACCTTCTCGTCGACGAGCAGCCTGCTGTCGACGATGCTGGCGAGCCGTACCGCCTCGGACTCGACCCGCTCCCTGGCGCTTTCGGTGATCGTACGGGTCTCCACGAGCACCAGGGACACGCCGAACACGGCGATCACGACGAGTACGACGGCGAGCGTGGACTGGATCAGTCGGCGGCGCATGTCCTCATATCCGAACCTGGATCACGACGTACGGGGTGGGGGGTTCAGCTCTTCTCGAAACGGAACCCCACGCCTCGTACGGTCGCGATGTAGCGGGGGTTGGCCGCGTCGTCGCCGAGCTTCTTGCGCAGCCAGGAGATGTGCATGTCGAGGGTCTTGGTGGACGACCACCAGGTGGTGTCCCAGACCTCGCGCATCAGCTGGTCGCGGGTGACGACCCGGCCCGCGTCGCGCACCAGGACCCGCAACAGGTCGAACTCCTTGGCGGTGAGCTGGAGTTCCTCCTCGCCCATCCATGCCCGGTGCGACTCGACGTCGATGCGCACCCCGTGCGTCGCGGGCGGCTGCTGCGGTTCGGTGGCACCGCGCCGCAGCAGGGCCCGTACCCGGGCGAGCAGTTCGGCGAGCCGGAACGGCTTGGTGACGTAGTCGTCGGCGCCGGCGTCCAGGCCGACGACGGTGTCGACCTCGTCGGCACGCGCGGTAAGAATCAGGATCGGCACCGTGTGGCCGTCGGAACGCAGCCGACGGGCGACCTCCAGGCCGTCCATGCCCGGCAGTCCGAGGTCCAGCACCACCAGGTCGATGCCGCCCTGCAGGCCTGCGTCGAGCGCGCTGGGTCCGTCCTCACGCACCTCCACCTCGTAGCCCTCCCGGCGCAGGGCGCGGGCCAGCGGCTCCGAGATGGACGCGTCGTCCTCGGCGAGCAGTACACGGGTCATGGACTGATGGTAGTCCCGCGCCGACACGGCCCGGGGTGTGATCACCGGCGCCGGTTCTTACCCGACACACACCGGATTCTCACGTCCGGGGTCCGTGGGCCGCGCCTGGAGGTGGGGGGTGCAACCCTGGAAAGAACCTTCGATTGAGTGATCGCGGTTCCCTCGAAGCCTGTGATCCATGTCTCAAGTCCTTCCATATCGGGCACTGTCCTGCCGTATGGTGAACCAACGCCTGTTGCACCACGGGGGCCTTTGGCGCAGTTGACGCCGAAGGTCTCTTTCGTGTGCGGGCCGGCTTCCCGCCAGCCTTTCCTGGCTGGTCCCCCCGGCCCCGTAAGGAATGACCTGTGGCCGGGCCTCTCCGCACATAGACGCGCGTAGAGGCGTGGATCCCGGTGGTCACCGTCCGCCGCTCCGTGATCGGAGCGGGCTCCCAGGGGCGTGGGGGTGGAGGGCAGGGCCCGCCGGTGCCGGCCAGCCCCCCACCGGGCGCGTACGCACTCACGCGACGCGTCCCGACCAGCAAGGAACGACCCATGGCGTCCAGCCTGACGAAGGACTCGGTCTCACCGGGCACCCCCGGTTCCGAGAAGACCTTCTTCGGCCACCCCCGCGGACTGGCCACTCTCTTCATGACCGAGATGTGGGAGCGGTTCTCCTACTACGGCATGAGGGCCCTGCTCCCGCTGTACCTCGTCGCCCCGGGCGGCATGGCCATGAACGCCGGTACCGCGACGGCCATCTACTCGGTGTACCTGTCGCTGGTGTACCTGCTCACGATGCCGGGCGGCTGGTTCGCCGACCGGGTCCTCGGTCCGCGCAAGACCGTCACCGTCGCCGCCGTGGTCATCATGCTCGGCCATCTGACGCTGGCCCTGCCGTCCGCCGGCACCTTCTACGCCGGTCTCGGTCTGGTCGCGATCGGCTCCGGCCTCCTGAAGGCCAACATCTCCACGATGGTCGGCCAGTTGTACGCCGGTCCGGACGACCCGCGTCGCGACGGCGGCTTCACCGTCTTCTACATGGGCATCAACCTCGGCGCCTTCGCCGCACCGCTGATCATCGGCACCGTCGGTGAGAACGTCGGCTGGCACTTCGGCTTCGCGCTCGCCGCGGTCGGCATGGGGCTCGGCCTGATCCAGTTCCTGCTGGGCAGCCGTCACCTCTCCCCGCAGTCCAGCGTCGTACCCAAGCCGCTGTCCGCCGCCGAGAAGTCCGCCACGCTGCGCAAGTCCGCCTTCTGGGCCGGCATCGCCGTCGTCGCGTACGCCGTCGTCGGTTTCTCGGGCCACTACACGCTGAACTGGATCCTGGTCCCGCTGACGCTGCTCGGTTTGATCATTCCTGTGCTGGTGCTGGTGCGGATCAAGCGCGACCGGGACCTGGACCAGACCGAGCAGTCGAAGATGTCCGCGTACATCTGGTTCTTCGTGGCCGCGGCCGTGTTCTGGATGATCTACGACCAGGGCGGCTCGACCCTGTCGCTCTTCGCCGACGCGTCGGCCAACAACAGCGTCCTCGGCTGGAAGTTCCCGGTCTCCTGGTACCAGTCGGTCAACCCGGTCCTGATCATGGCGCTGGCCCCGGTCTTCGCCTGGTTCTGGCTGGCGCTGAACCGGCGCGGCAAGGAGCCCAGCACGATCGTGAAGTTCGGCTCCGGTCTGGTGCTGGTCGGCGCGTCCTTCTTCCTGTTCCTCGCCCCGCTGTCCATCGCCGAGGGCGGTCACAAGGCGGCGGCGGCCTGGCTGGTGGCGATCTACTTCGTGCAGACCGTCGGTGAGCTGCTGCTCTCCCCGGTCGGCCTGTCGGTGACCACGAAGATGGCGCCCGCGAAGTACGCCTCGCAGATGATGGGCGTCTGGTTCCTGGCCGTCACCGCCGGTGACGCCACGACCGGCCTGCTCTCCATCTTCGGTGTCGACCTGAACGGGTCCGGCGTCGTCGCGTTGGAGGCCACCCTCGCGGTGGTCGCCGGTGTCGCGGTGTGGATGTACCGCAGCAAGGTCAAGGAACTGATGGGCGGCGTCCGCTGACACCGTGCGCCCGACGCCGTACGGCATGACGCCGTGCGGCCGTGACCCGGTCGGCTCGCCGCCGCGGTCACACTCACGAGCCGGAGGGCCCCGCACCCGTACGTACAGCAGTACGTACGCGGATGCGGGGCCCTCCGGGCGTTCTCGCGGCGGACACGGGCGGGCACGCCGTGTTCACGGGGCGGGGTGCGGAGCCCGCATCGGCGTCGGCTCCGACCAGCGGGGGCCCGGGGCCGTCGGCGCCGGTCCCGGGGGGTGTACGTAGCCCACCACGGCCGGCCCCGCGCGGAAGACGGCAACCGGTACGACCAGGAGGACCATGGCCCGGAAGGGGGTCGCTCCCCAGGGACGGGGCCAGGGCCTCTCGTGTGGATCGGGCCGGTTCAGGGAGCGGGGTCCGGCGCCGGGGTCGCCGCTCACGCCCTTCGGGCAGTGGGGCCCCGCAGGGCGGAGGGGGGAGCCTGTGGGGGGTCTCCCCTGCTCACGGGGGTCCCCCCTGCTCACGGGGGTCCCTACCCATGGGGGTCTCCCTGCCCATGAGGTCCCCTGCTCATGGATGTCCCCCCGCTCATAGAGCCCCCGCTCACGGGGGTCCCTGCCCATGGGGGTCCCCCCGCTCATAGAGCCCCCCGCTCACGGGGATCCCTGCTCACGGGGGTCCCGCTCATGGAGCCCCCTGCCCATGAAGGTCCCCCCGCTCGAGCGGAGCCGGGGGTGGGGGAAAGGTCGAGAGCTCGGGGAGGGAGCCCCGGGGACCGACGGCAACGCGGCGAGGTGTGGTGCCGGGGCCCGCGAGGCCGGCCTGATCCACACGAGAGGCCCCACAGGGCCAGGGCTGCTCCGTGAAGACCTTGCCACCGTGCTTCGGGGAAACCGGGTGGTCGCCGTACGCACCGGCCGTGCCGCCCGGCGGGACGGTGCCCTCCCAGGGCCGGCCCCTCCCACTGCGGGGCATGGACGCCGTAGGACGTGCCGACCTGGAAGACGGGGTTCTCCACGGGGGACGTCCGGTGTTGCCGACGGAACATTCCTGACGTCGCATCAAACCTGGTGACCCGTCAGGGTATGCCGGGGGCAGGAGAAGGAAGACACGGTGCGCACCGGATCCGTGACGATCCGGTGCACGTGCGGTGGGGCGCGGCGGGGGCGCGACAAGTGGAGTCGCGGAAGGCGGAGGCTCCGCCGGTCAGGCGGGCACCCCGAGTTCCGCCCATACGGTCTTGCCCGCGATGCCCTGGACACGTACGACGCCCCAGTCCAGGCAGAGCCGCTGGACGATGAACATGCCGTGCCCGCCGGGCCGGCCCGCCCGGTGCGGGGTACGCGGTGCCGGCTGGCCGGCGCCCCGGTCGGTGACCTCGAGCCGGATCACCTTGTTGTCGCAGACGATGCCCAGCTGGTCCGGCCCCTCGGCGTGCAGGCAGGCGTTGGTGACCAGTTCGGACACGACGAGCAGGACGTCCTCGGCGGCGGCCCTCCGGTCGGCGGTGGCGGCGGGCAGCCAGCCCCACGCATGCAGCGCCTGGCGGGTGAAATCACGGGCCAGGGGAACGACGCCGCTTTGGTCCTCGAAGCTCAGCCGACGGACCTGACGCCCTCCCGGCGAACCCGAGGGCCCCGACGCCTCCGGCGACCCCGTCGGCATGGACGCCGCCGCGGCCTGCGCCCCGGACGGCGGCGCGGCCACGTCCCCCTCCGGCGCGCCGCCCCCGGGCACCCCGGAACCGCCGCTGGGCTCCGGACCACGGTCGCCCGGCAAGTAGGGCCGGGTGGTGCTCATCAGCGCTTCACCTCACCGATTCACCAGTTCACCAGTTCAAAAATCCGTACTCACTCAGTCACGCCGTGCGGGGTCGTCCGGCTCTCGGCGTCCCCTCGACCGTGACAACGGACACGTTCAGCTTGTCTCCTGCCCGAGGCGGCCGAGGCGACACCCCCGCGTTCGCACAAGAAAGGCGCAACGCTCCGGGAGCGGCTCGAAGAGGGCCCGCGGAAAGAACCGCGGGGTGCCACATCGCTCGACGCACCGGAAGGAGAACGCCCGCCCACGGACCCGCCGCGGGGTGGCACCGGCCTGCCCACGCGGTCATCCGGAATCGTCGGCCAGGGCCGCCTCGAGGTTGTCATGGAGGGTGAACACCGCTTCCGCCCCCGTGATCTCGAACACACGCGCGACCACGGGCTGCATTCCCGCGAGATGCACCCCGCCCCCGGCGGCGTCGGCCTTCAGCCTGGCGCCGAGCAGCACATTGAGCCCGGTGGAGTCGCAGAACTCCAGGCCGGAGCAGTCGATGACAAGCCGCTTGAATCCCTTGGCGAGGCAGCTCTCCAGTGGCTCACGCAACAGATCGGCGGTGTGGTGATCCAACTCACCCGCCGGAGTCACGACGGCGCTGGGGCCCTCTTCTCGCACCTCGACCAGAAGCCGGCCCGACTGTGCGCTGCCGACCGTCCCGCGGTCCATGCCGTCTCTCTCTCCCACCAGTCATGGCTACTACTGACGCCGTCGAACATTACGCCTTCCGAGCACACTCCGACAGCCGAACAATCAGCAGTAAACGGACACATGCCAACAGAACTCACTTGCGGTGGGCTTGCGAAACCGGGTAGGGCTAGAAGGGACACGTACTCGACACGGTCGGCTTCGGAGGCGCCGCACACCGCAGTGCACGAAACGGCATCGGCAGCCATACGCCGAGAACGATGGAGGACATCATGTCACCCCGGCTCGACGCATCGCGTACCCAGAAAGCGACGTCGACACTCCCTCCGGAACATCTGACTCCCATCGAGCAGGACGATGCGGGTGTCGTCCCGGACGACGATCTACTCGCCGGGCTCCCGGAGATCCCCCCTTTTGACGAGGTGGGCCCGGTCGACGCACGGGCGCTGTCCAAGACCCTCTTCGAGCGGCTGGAGTCGTTGGAGGAAGGCACCCACGAATATGCGTACGTACGCAACACGCTCGTCGAACTGAACCTGGCCCTGGTCAAGTTCGCCGCCTCCCGCTTCCGCTCGCGCAGCGAGCCGATGGAGGACATCATCCAGGTCGGCACCATCGGTCTGATCAAGGCGATCGACCGCTTCGAGCTTTCGCGCGGCGTGGAGTTCCCCACCTTCGCGATGCCGACCATCATCGGTGAGATCAAGCGCTTCTTCCGTGACACCTCGTGGTCCGTGCGCGTACCGCGCCGACTGCAGGAGCTGCGGCTCGACCTGGCCAAGGCGGGTGACGAGCTGGCGCAGCAGCTCGACCGGTCCCCGACGGTGGGCGAACTGGCCGAGCGCCTGGGCATCTCCAGGGACGAGGTCGTCGAAGGCATGGCGGCGTCGAACGCCTACACCGCTTCCTCGCTCGACGCCCAGCCGGAGGAGGACGACGCCGAGGGCGCGCTGTCGGACCGGATCGGTTACGAGGACCACGGCCTCGAAGGCATCGAGTACGTCGAGTCGTTGAAGCCGCTGATCGCCGAACTGCTGCCGCGCGACCGGAAGATCCTCTCGCTGCGCTTCGTGGCCGGCATGACCCAGTCGGAGATCGGCGAGGAACTGGGCATTTCGCAGATGCACGTGTCACGACTGCTGTCACGAACACTGGTCCGGCTGCGCAAGGGGCTGACCCTCGAGGAATGACGGGTGACCGCGCCCTGCGCCCTTCACTCCGCTCCCCCCTCCCCCTGACGGCCCGCACTCAGCGCCTCACACGTCGCGCCCCGCACTCCGCCGACGCCGGATGCCCTTCCCGGGCCCCGGGCGCCGGCCGAGCGCGGGGCGCGCCGCGTTACCCACGGTCACCCCTTTCCCTACGAGCCTTCTTCCTCCACTATGGGCACGCCCAGACCGGCTGGTATGTCAGGACGACGGGTCCGACGGCCAGGGATGAGGGCCTGTCGTTTGGATCGTGCCGGGCTCACGGGCCCCGGCACCGCACCTCGCTTCCTGATGCGGCCTGATCCCGGCGAAAGACCCTAGGAGGCGGTGCATGACTCGGGGCGACGGAACCGTCGACGACAACGAGGTCGGCGGCGGACACACAGGTGCGCACACGGATGCCTCCGACATCCGGCTGACCGAGATGCTGCGCGCCGACACCTCGGCCGCGTACGCGGCACTTCAGGAACTCCGCGCCCGGCACGGCCCGCCCGTGCTCGCCTACGCCCGCCGGTGCACCACGGGCGATTCCAGCGCGCGTCAACTCGCCGCGCAGGCCTTCACCCACGCCGCCCGCGAAACCGCCCGCGGCACCGATCCCGGCGGCCCCCTGCGCCACCAACTCCTCCTGCTGACCGTCCGGGTGGCAGCGACCTGGGCCGCCGACGGGCGGGCCGGCGGACTGGACGCCGGACTGCACCTCGTACTGAGTTCGTCCGGCCCCGACGGCCCGGTCCCGTCCATGCTCGCCGCGTTCCGGACACTGCCGTACCGGGCGCAGGGCCTCATCTGGTACGGGATCGTGGACCAGGAGCCCGCGGACCGCACGGCGACGCTTCTCGGCCTCAGCCGTCAGGACGTGGCCTACGACACCCGGTCCGCACTGCAGTCGCTGGGCCAGGCCTGTCTGCGGGCCCGGCTGGCCGCCTCGGACGATCCCCGGTGCGCCGACTTCCGCCGGCTCATCGAGGAGTCGGTACGGCCCGACGGCCCCCGCGACAGCGCCGACCTGCACACCCACATGGCCCACTGCGGGCACTGCACCGCGGCGTACGAGGAACTGTGCGCCCTGCGGGACGAGCCGCGCACCACCCTGGCCGAGGGGCTGCTGCCATGGGCGGGCACGGCGTACACCGCCCCCGTACCCGCACCGGCCGGGCCGTCCGTCGGCGCCGGTAGCGCGGTCGGGACGTGGCCGGTGTCCCGGCGCCTGGTGCTGGCCTCGACGGCACTCGGCGTTGCCGTGGTGCCGCTGCTGCTCCTGCTGTGGTCACCGGCCGGCACGCCGGCCGGGCACACCTCGGAATCCGTCCCCACCGTGGCGGCCCCGCCGCCGGTGACCGTGACGGCCACGCCCCCACCGCCCCCCACCGCGTCCGCGACGCGGTCCCCCTCACCGTCCCCTTCGAAGTCTTCGAAGACTTCGAAGCCCAGCCCTTCCCACCCTCCACGCCCCACGCCGTCGCCCACGCCCACCTATCCGCCGCCGGGCGGCGCATACGCACAAGTGGTGAATCTGGCGTCGGGCCTGTGCCTGGACATCGACGGCGACCTGGAGAACCGCGCGGACGTCGTCACGGCAGCCTGCGACTCCTCCCGCTCCCAGCGGTGGCGGGTCGACGCGGAGCGCGGTGTGCTGCAGGCCTACGCCGACTCCGACTACTGCCTGGACAGCCGCGGCGCGGTGAGCCGGGGCGTCGGCATCTGGGAGTGCGACTCGGTGGACGGGCGCAATGGACAGAACCTGCGCTTCGCCGTCGACGCCCGGGGAGTGATCCGCCCGGCCATCGCGCCGGACCATGCGGTGACGGCGGCCGGGGACGGCTCGGTGTCCCTGGGCAGGGAGGCGGGGCGGACGGATCAGCGGTGGCGTGCCGGGGCCTGATCCCACTGGTCAGAGCACGCGGACACCGCGCCGCCATACGCCCGTGACCAGGGGGACGCCGGGGCGGTAGGCCAGGTGGACGTGGCTCGGGGCGTCGAGGAGGACGAGGTCGGCGCGGGCCCCGGGGGTGAGCCGGCCGATGTCGGTGCGGCGCAGGGCGGCCGCACCGCCCGCGGTGACCGACCAGAGGGCCTCGTCGGGCGTCATGCCCATGTCCCGCACGGCCAGTGCGACGCAGAACGGCACCGAGGAAGTGAAGGACGACCCCGGGTTGCAGTCCGTGGACAGCGCGACGGTGACGCCCGCGTCGAGCAGTCTGCGGGCGTCCGGCCAGGCGGCCCGGGTGGAGAACTCGGCGCCCGGCAGCAGGGTCGCGACCGTACGGCTGTGGGCGAGGGCGTCCACGTCGGCGTCGGTGAGGTGCGTGCAGTGGTCGGCGCTGGCCGCGTCGAGTTCGACGGCGAGCTGCACGCCGGGGCCGTGGGTGAGCTGGTTGGCGTGGATGCGCGGGTGCAGGCCCTTCGCCAGGCCCGCGGTGAGGACGGCGCGCGCCTGGTCGCCGTCGAAGGCGCCCTTCTCGCAGAAGACGTCGACCCAGCGGGCGTGCGGCGCGCACGCGTCCAGCATTTTTCCCGTGACCAGGTCCACATAACCGGCCGGGTCGTCGGCGTACTCGGGGGCGACGATGTGGGCGCCGAGGTAGGTGACCTCGTCGGTGTGACGGGCGGCCAGCCGCAGGGCGCGGGCCTCGTCCTCGAGGGTCAGGCCGTAGCCGGACTTGGTTTCGACGGTCGTGGTGCCCTGGCGCAGCGCCTCGGTGAGGAAACGGGTCAGGTTCGCCTCGAGTTCCGCGTCGCTCGCGGCCCGGGTGGCGGCGACGGTGGTGCGGATGCCGCCCGCGCTGTAGGGGCGGCCGGACATCCGGGCGTTGAACTCGTCGGTGCGGTCGCCCGCGAAGACCAGGTGGGAGTGCGAGTCGACGAAGCCCGGGATCACCGCCCGGCCTGCGGCGTCGACCCGGTTGTCAGTGGCGGGTGCTTTGCTTGATCCACCGGTCCACGCGACGCGGTCGCCGTCGATGACGACGGCCGCGTCCCGGACCTGCCCGAGGGGAGACGAGTCACCGAGGGAGGGATCGTTGGTGACCAGCGTGGCGATGTTGACGATGGCGGTGCTGCTCATGGCGTCCTCGTGGATGGCGGGGGCGGGCGCGGGGTCGCGGCCGGCGTTCAGGTCCTCAGTGCCCCGACAGCGCGCGCGAGGGCGTGCGGCACATCGGGTACGAGGGTGTGCGCCCCGTCGCGTACGACGTGCCGCCCCGCCACGATCGTGTGCCGTACGTCGGCCGCCGTCGCGGCGAATACGGCGGTCTCGGCGCCGAGCCGGTGCGGTGGCCCCGCTGTTCTGACCGACTCCAGGGTGAGGGTGGTCAGGTCGGCGAGGGCGCCGGGTTCGATGGTGCCCGCCCGGTCCCAGCCGAGGGCGGCGTGACCGTCGGCGGTGGCCGCCCGCAGCAGTGCGTTCGCCGTCCAGTGGCCGCGGGTGCGGGTGCGCAGGCGCTCGTTCAGCTCCAGGGCGCGCGCCTCCTCCAGCAGGTCGATGACGGCATGGCTGTCCGAGCCGAGGGAGAGCGGGGAGCCCCGGCGCTGGAGGGCGGCCGCGGGGCCGATGCCGTCGGCCAGGTCGCGTTCCGTGGTGGGGCACATGCAGGTGCCGGTGCCGCTGCCGCCGATGAGCGCGATGTCCTGGCGGGTGAGGTGCGTGTTGTGGATGCCGGTGGTGCGCGGTCCGAGCACGCCGTGGTCGGCGAGGAGGCGGGTCGGGGTGCGGCCGTGCGCCTCCTGGCAGGCCGCGTTCTCGGCGGTCTGCTCCGACAGATGCACATGCAGCGGGGCCCGCCGCTCCTCCGCCCAGCGTGCCACGGTCTCCAGCTCCCGGGCGGGCACGGCCCGTACGGAGTGGATGGCGGCACCGATCCGCGCGTGACCCCGTTCCTTGAGAACTGAACAGCGTTCGGCCCAGGCCTCGGCGGTGCCGTCGGAGAAGCGGCGCTGGTGGACGGTGGGCGGCTCGCCGAAGCCGGCGGACAGGTAGGCGGTGTCGAGGAGGGTGATGCGGACACCGGCCTCGGCGGCGGCCGCGATGAGCGCCTCCCCCATGGCGTTGGGGTCGGCGTAGGGGGCGCCGCCGGGGGCGTGGTGCAGGTAGTGGAACTCGCCGACGGCGGTGATGCCGGCGAGGGCCATCTCCGCGTACACGGCGCGGGCGAGCCGGTGGTAGGTCTCGGGGGTCAGCCGGTCGGCGATCGAGTACATCACCTCGCGCCAGGTCCAGAAGGTGCCGGTACCGACTTGGACGGTGCCGCGCAGTGCGCGGTGAAAAGCGTGCGAGTGGGCGTTGGCCAGCCCGGGGAGGGTCAGCCCGCGCAGGATCTCCGCCCCGGGGGGCGGGGCGGGGACGGCGGTGGTGACGGCGGTGATGCGGC
>NZ_JBHSPC010000045.1:0-11818 GCF_042656345.1 Streptomyces incanus | reverse complement strand
CCGACGGCCACGGTCACGCCCGGCTCGACCCGGTCGCCGAGCCAGGCGTGCTCCAGCCAGAACGTCCGCCCGGTGGGCGCCGGGGGCGCGGTGGTCGTGGGGGCTGTGCCGGCCCGGCCGGTCGTTGTGCCGGCCGGGGTGCCGCTGTCCTGTGTCACCTGTACACCAGTCCCTCCAGTACGTCGGCGAGTGCGGTCACCCCGGCCAGGCAGTCGTCCTCGGCCGCGTACTCGGCCGGGGAGTGCGAGACGCCCGTGGGGTTGCGCACGAACAGCATGGCGGTCGGAATGCTCGCGGAGAGGATCCCGGCGTCGTGTCCGGCCCCCGTGCCGAGGACGGGGATCCGGCTCGGGGCCGGGCTGTGGTCTCTGTCCCGGCGCAGGATGCGGGCGAGTTCGTCGCGCAGGGCGTGGTCGAAGTCGACGACGGGTGTGTGGGACTCACGGACCACGTCCAGGTCCACGCCGTGGGCGGCGGCGTGGTCGCGGGCCGCCTTCTCCACCGCGGCGACCACGGTGTCCAGGCTTGTCCGGTCGGCGGCGCGTGAGTCGAGCCAGCCGCGCACCAGGGAGGGGATGGCGTTGACGCCGTTCGGCTCGACGGCGATCTTGCCGAAGGTGGCGAGGGCACCGGCGAGTTCGGCCTCGCGGCGGGCGGCGAGGACGGTCTCGGCATACGGCAGCATGGGGTCGCGGCGGTCGGCGAGACGGGTGGTGCCCGCGTGGTTGGCCTCGCCGCGGAAGTCGAACCGCCAGCGGCCGTGCGGCCAGATGGCACTGGCGATGCCGACCCGGTCGCCGGACAGGTCGAGGGCACGGCCCTGTTCGACGTGCAGTTCGACGAAGGCGCCGATGCGGGCGAGCCGTTCGGGGTCGGCGCCGAGGGCGTCGGGGTCGTGTCCGGCGGCCTCCATCGCCCGGGGCAGGGTGATCCCGTCGCCGTCGGTGAGGCGGTGCGCCTGGGCGCGGGTGAGCTGTCCGGCGGTGAGTCGCGATCCGACGCAGGCGAGCCCGAAGCGGGCGCCCTCCTCGTCACCGAAGTTGACGATGCCGAGGGGACGGCCGAGCGGCGTTCCTCTGCGACGCAGTTCGTCGAGGGCGGCGAAGGCGGAGACCACTCCGAGGGGGCCGTCGAACGCTCCACCGTCCGGCACGGAGTCCAGATGGGACCCGGTGACGACGGCGTCCCCGTCGGCGGGGTCCCCGAGCCAGGCCCACTGGTTCCCGTTCCGGTCCACGTCGAGCCGCAGTCCCCGCAGTCCGGCCTGCGCGGCGAACCAGGCCCGGCATTCGGCGTCGGCGCCGGTCCAGGCGTAACGCCGGTAGCCGCCGGAGCGGGGGTGGCGGCCGAGAGGGAGCAGGTCACGCCACATCGCCTGGAAAGTGGGGGGTGTGGAGGGCCCGGTCACGCGTCCTCACCCTCAGGCCCCTCAGGCCCCTCAGGCCCCTCACGCATCGGTACCCGTACGCCACGCTCCGACGCGACCGAGTCCGCGCGGTCGTAGCCGGCGTCCACGTGGCGGATGACGCCCATCCCGGGGTCGTTGGTCAGGACCCGCCGGATCTTCTCGCCGGCGAGCCTGGTGCCGTCGGCGACCGTCACCTGGCCCGCGTGCAGGGAGCGGCCCATGCCGACGCCGCCGCCGTGGTGGACGGACACCCAGGAGGCCCCGGACGCCACGTTCACCATGGCGTTGAGCAGCGGCCAGTCGGCGATCGCGTCGGACCCGTCGAGCATGCCCTCGGTCTCGCGGTACGGGGAGGCCACGGATCCGCAGTCGAGGTGGTCGCGGCCGATGACGACGGGGGCCGACAGTTCCCCGGAGGCGACCATGTCGTTGAACCGCTCACCGGCCTTGTCCCGCTCGCCGTATCCGAGCCAGCAGATGCGTGCGGGCAGGCCCTGGAAGCGGACCCGTTCCCCGGCCAGGCGCATCCAGCGGGCGAGGGACGCGTTCTGCGGGGACTCGGCCTCGGGGAAGAGGTCGAGGACGGCCCGGTCGGTCTTCGCGATGTCGGCGGGGTCGCCGGACAGGGCGGCCCAGCGGAAGGGGCCCCTGCCCTCGCAGAACAGCGGGCGGATGTACGCGGGCACGAAGCCGGGGAAGGCGAAGGCCCGGTCGTATCCGGCGAGTCGGGCCTCGCCGCGGAGGGAGTTGCCGTAGTCGAAGACCTCGGCTCCGGCATCCATGAAGCCGACCATCGCCTCGACGTGCCGGGCCATGGACTCGCGGGCGCGGGCGGTGAAGCCGGCCGGGTCCTTGGCGGCGGCGTCGGCCATGTCCTCGAAGGCGATGGTGGCGGGCAGGTAGGCCAGCGGGTCGTGGGCGGAGGTCTGGTCCGTGACGATGTCGACGGGGGCACCCATGGCGAGCAGCCGCGGGACCACGTCGGCGGCGTTGCCGAGGACGCCGATGGACAGCGGGCGGCGGGCGTCACGGGCCTCGGTGGCCAGGCGGAGGGCGTGGTCGAGGGAGTCGGCCCGGACGTCCAGGTAGCGGTGCTCGATGCGGCGGTCGATGGCGCGCGGGTCGCAGTCGACGCAGATCGCGACGCCGTCGTTCATGGTGACGGCGAGCGGCTGGGCGCCGCCCATGCCGCCGAGTCCCGCGGTCAGGGTGATGGTCCCGGCGAGGGTGCCGCCGAACTTCTTCGCGGCGACGGCGGCGAACGTCTCGTAGGTGCCCTGGAGGATGCCCTGGGTGCCGATGTAGATCCAGGAGCCGGCGGTCATCTGTCCGTACATGGTCAGGCCGAGGGCCTCCAGGCGGCGGAACTCCTCCCAGTTGGCCCAGTCGCCGACGAGGTTGGAGTTGGCGATGAGGACACGCGGGGCCCATTCGTGGGTCTGCATGACACCGACGGGACGGCCGGACTGGACGAGCATCGTCTCGTCCTGCTTGAGGGTCCTCAGGGTGCGGACCATGGCGTCGAAGGAGCGCCAGTCGCGGGCCGCCTTGCCGGTGCCTCCGTAGACGACGAGCTGGTCGGGGTGCTCGGCGACCTCCGGGTCGAGGTTGTTCTGCAGCATGCGCAGGGCGGCCTCCTGGGGCCAGCCCAGGGCGCTCAGGTCCGTGCCGCGCGGGGCGCGGACGGGGCCGCGGGACGGCGCGGCGGGCCCGGTGGGGGTCCGGTGGGGGGAAACGGGCGGGCGGGGTCCTGACATGGTCTGCCTCCTGGTGGCGAGCTCCCGCGCTTACTGCAGATATTCACACCTTCGCAGCCTGAATAAGGCTAGTCAATGCGTGCGGTCGTGTCGGCGCGGGGAACCGGACGGCGCTCGGCCGGAGGCATGGGCGCCCCCATGGGTACGGGCACGGGCACGGGACATAAGCATGGGCATGGGAACTGAAATGGGAGACGACGGCGGGACGCGGGACACGGGTCACGGCGAGGACGACGGGCGGGCGGCGGGAGCGAGGCGGGCGGCCCGGCGGGACGCGGCGGTGCGGGCCGCCGTGGCGCAGGGGCTGCTCGGCCCCGGCCATCCCCTGGTGGCGCTGCTCGACGTCACGGGCATCCGGGAGTCGGCGGCCCGGTTGCGGGAGGCCTTCGCGGCGGTGACACCGTCCGGCACCCCCGTACTGCACGCCTTCGCGGTGAAGGCGACCCCGCTGGTGCCGGTGCTGCGGCTGCTGCACACGGAGGGCATCGGGGCCGAGGTCGCCAGTCGCGGCGAGCTGGCGCTGGCGCGGGCGGCGGGGGTGCCGCCGGGGCGGACGGTGCTGGACTCGCCCGCCAAGACACCGGCCGAGCTGCGGGAGGCGCTGGCGCTGGGCATCGCCGTCAACGCGGACAATCCGCAGGAGTTGGCGCGTATCGACGCCCTGATGGCCGACTCCCTGGCGCGGTCGGCCGGTCTCCGCTCCCCCCTCGGCATCCGGGTGAACCCGCAGGTCGGCGGGGGCACCATCGAGGCGTTGTCCACCGCCACGGCGACCTCGAAGTTCGGTGTGGCGCTGCGCGACGAGGGAGCGTGGGAATGGGTCGTACGGGCGTACCTCGACCGGCCGTGGCTGACCCGGCTGCACACGCACACCGGCTCCCAGGGCATCGCCCTGCCCCTGATGGCGAGGGGTGTGGCGGAGTCGTACGCGCTGGCCGAGGAGATCAACCGGCGCGCGGGGCGGCAGCAGGTCGACACCGTCGACATCGGTGGCGGGCTGCCGGTCGACTTCACCTCCGACACGGCCGGCCCGACCTACACCCGGTACGCGCGGCTGCTGAAGGAGACGGTGCCCGGACTGTTCGACGGGCGGTACGGGCTGGTCACCGAGTTCGGGCGGTCGCTGCTGGCGAAGCACGGCACGATCGTCGCCCGCGTGGAGTACGCCAAGAGCGCCGGCGGACGGGCCGTCGCGGTGACGCACGCGGGCGTGCAGGTCGCGACGCGCACGGTGCACACGCCGGCCGCGTGGCCGCTCAGGATCGCCGCGTACGACGCCGAGGGGCGGCCCAAGGGGGGACCGGCGGTGGTGCAGGACGTGGCGGGACCGGCCTGTTTCGCGGGCGACCTGCTCGCCCGCGAAATCCCGCTGCCGCTGCTGGAGCAGGACGACTACGTGGCCGCGCTGGACACCGGCGCGTACGCCTTCGCCCACCACTACGGGTACAACTCGCTCCCCCGCCCGGCCGTCCACGGCTTCACCGCACACCACGTGGACCGCGCAAACCACCCGGGCGGCACGAACGGCGCGGGCGGCACCGACGGCGCGGGCGACGGGGTCACCTTCGCGCTGGTGCGACCGGCTCAGACCACCGAGGAGATCGTGGCCGAAGCGGGCGGCGCCCACGCCGACGCCCTGATCCCGTGACCGATCGGCCCTGTCTGATCCCGCCCGGCCCGATGCGGGCCGGGCCGGGTCAGGTCAGGGCCGAGGCCCGGCGGCGGGCACCGCCCGGGGTCGCGTCGCCCGCCGCGATGCCGGTGGTGCGGTAGCCCTTGACCGTCTTGCCGGCCGGGCTGCCCGCACCGCCGCTCAGCCAGTCGACGCGGACCCACAGCAGGATCCCGCCGGCCTGCTCCAGGCGGCCGATCCAGGACGCCTTCAGCCACAGGCCCACACCGCACCCGGCGAGCAGCAGACCGCCCGCCACGGGGACCGCGAACGCGCTTCCCAGGGCGGCGAGGAAGGCGAGCAGCAGCCACCAGCGGTGCCGGCGGCGCCAGGTGCGCATACTGACCGCCCGGTCCTGGAGCACGTCGTGCCGGCCCGCCCGCACCGCCGGCCGGGCCAGCTCGCGGTACCGCCCGCGCCGTACGTACGCCACCACGGCGAGGGCCACCAGGAACAGCGCGGCCCCGGCCGTCACACCGATCCGGCGGCCGGCCGGTCCCGGCACCAGCGCGCCGATGCCCGCCGCGAACACCCCCAGCCACCACAGCGGCGCGGCCCCGGCCCGTACGACCACGGCCACCCGAGCCAGTCCCTGTCCTCCGCTTCCTGCGCGCATCACGTCCAGCCTCCCGTCCCACTTCAGTGGAGCGTCCGTAGGGTCCGGGGCGCAGATTAGTGACTCGAGGTGAGAGAAATCTGAGATACCCGGCAACGAACGCCGCCTCGCCCCGCCGCTCCGGGTCCCGGGCCCGGGTCCCGGCGTCACTCCACGAACAGGCCGCGCGTCGCCGCCTTCGTGTCGAACTCCTCCAGACGGGCCTGGGCGTCGGGCAGGTCGTCGCACATCGCCTCCAGCAGCACCCGGCCCAGCAGCATCGGCGCGCACGCCGTGTCGAAGGCGAGCCCGGTGCCGACGGCGGCGGGCAGCAGCAGGTCGGAGACCTTGGCGACCGGCGCGAAGGCGGAGTCGGCAACGGTGACGACGGTCAGCCCCGTCTCCCTGGCATGGGTGAGGGCGTCGACGACCTCCCGGGGGTGCCGGGGGAGCGCGAAGCAGAGCAGGGCCCCGGCGCCGGCCGCGGCGGCGGCGTCGACGCGGTCGTGGAGCATGGAGCCGCCCTCGTTGAGCAGCCGTACGTCGGGGTGGACCTTGGCGGCGAAGTAGGCGAAGCCGTGGGCCTGTGCCGCCGCCGCGCGCAGCCCGAGCACGGGCAGCGGCCGGCTGCCCGCGAGGATCCGCCCCGCCCGCCGCACGGGCTCCGGATCGGCGAGTACTTCGGCCAGGTGCCGCAGGTTCTCGATCTCGGCCTCGACGGCCTGCTGGTACTCGTTGTACGACCCGGCGTCCGGCGTCGGCGGTCCGGAGGGTACGACCTCTCGCAGATGCCGCCGCAGGGCGGGATAGCCGTCGAAGCCGAGGGCGACCGCGAACCGGGTCACGGAGGGCTGGCTGACCCCGGCCAGCTCGGCCAGTTCCACGCTGGACAGGAACGGCACATCGGCGGCGCGCCGCACCATGCTGTGCGCGATGCGCCGCTGTGTCGGCGTCAACCGGTGTCCCTCGAACAGCGCCTGCAGGCGCGCGGCAGGCCCCTCGGTGACGCTCATGACGCGGCTCCCCCTCGACCTGATCACCTGGCACTGATCACACGGCGCTGACCACACAACGCTGATCACACGGCCGTCCACCCGGCCTATTCACCCACCATGCTTCCTGCATGCCGTTATACAGGCGAGCACGGGGCGCGCACGACCGGGACCGGGCAGGCCCCCGGCCGACAAGGGGGCTGTCCCCAGTGCCATGGGCGGCCGGGCTGCCTACCGTGGTCCGTATGAGCGGAATGGACGCGCGGGACGCCGACCTGAAGAAGGAACTCAACGCCACCCTGCAGGCCCGCAGGGAGCTGGGCGACGAGTACGAATCCGCGCTGGTCGACTCGTTCCTGGAGAAGGTCGACCAGCGTATCGACGGCGCGGTGGAGCGCCGGGTGCGCCGGCAGCTCGCCGAGCAGCAGATGACGGTGGCCCGGGACTCCCGGTCGCCGAGGGCCACGGACACCTGGGGTGAGCGCTTCGGCTTCGGGATCGTCTCCCTGGTCCTGGCGGTGCCGCTGTCCGCCATCGGCGGCGGCGTGGCCCATCTGCCCGGCCTGCTGGTCGCCTGGCTGGGCATCGTCGGCGTGAACGTCGTCCAGGCGTCCCGCATCAACCCGGGCCTGTTCGGCCGCCGCAGGCAGCAGCGGCAGGACGACGACTGGGAGGACTGAGCGCAAGGGCTGAACGCGGAGGACCGGGCGCGGGAGGCTGAACGGGATCAACGCGGGGACCACCGCGCCCCCGTTGCCGGGGGCGGGACGACGGTGGTCCCCGCGTAGTGACGCGGGCCGGTCGGGCCGGGCCGCGCGCCTGGCGTCCATGGAGGTCCGGGAGCCGCTCCGGAGGTCCTGTGACGCCGTTCCCTGCCGGCCGGGAAAGGGGTGCCTCCCCCCGTGCTGAACGCCTGTGAGGTACCCCCGCCCGCCGACGACGACCAGTCTGCCGGACCGGTGTGAAGCGAGTGCTGCGCGTACGTGACACCCGCGTACCACTTCCGCGAAGTCCACGAAGATCACGTCACGGCTCGGCTCCCGGCAGTCACGGCCGGTTCACCCGCCGTCGGCGGACGTCGGCCGTCCGTCACTTCCCGCCGGTCACTTCCCGTCCTTGGCGAGGAAGGAGAGCAGGTCCTGGCGGCTGACGACACCGGTCGGCTTGCCCTCGACCAGGACGATCGCCGCGTCGGCCTTGCCCAGCACGGCCATCAGGTCCGCGACCGGCTCACCGGAACCGACCTGCGGCAGCGGGGCGGACATGTGCTTCTCCAGCGGGTCGCCGAGCGAGGCGGTCTTGCTGAACAGCGCGTCCAGCAGTTCCCGTTCCACCACCGAGCCGACGACCTCGGCGGCCATCACGTCCGGGTGGCCGGCACCCGGCTTGACGACCGGCATCTGCGAAACGCCGTACTCGCGCAGCACCTCGATGGCCTGCCCCACCGTCTCCTCGGGGTGCATGTGCACGAGGGACGGCATGTGACCGCCCTCCTTGTGGTCGAGGACGGCGCTGACGCGCGCGCTGGGGCCGGTGTCCTCGAGGAAGCCGTAGTCGGCCATCCACTCGTCGTTGAAGATCTTGCTGAGGTAGCCGCGCCCGCTGTCCGGGAGCAGCACCACCACGACGTCGTCCTCACTGAGCCGCTCGGCCACCCGCAGTGCCGCGACCACGGCCATGCCGCACGATCCGCCGACGAGCAGGCCCTCCTCCTTGGCGAGGCGCCGGGTCATCTGGAAGGAGTCCTTGTCGGACACGGGGACGATCTCGTCCGCGACGGTCCGGTCGTAAGCGGTCGGCCAGAAGTCCTCGCCGACACCCTCCACCAGGTAGGGCCGCCCGGAGCCACCGGAGTAGACGGAGCCCTCGGGGTCGGCGCCGACGACCTGGACACGGCCGTCGCTGACGTCCTTGAGGTAGCGCCCGGTCCCGGAGATGGTGCCGCCGGTCCCGACCCCGGCCACGAAGTGGGTGATCTTCCCCCCGGTCTGCTCCCACAGCTCCGGGCCGGTGGACTCGTAGTGGCTGAGCGGGTTGTTGGGGTTGGAGTACTGGTCCGGCTTCCAGGCTCCCGGCGTCTCACGGACCAGCCGGTCGGAGACGTTGTAGTACGAGTCGGGGTGCTCGGGGTCCACCGCGGTCGGGCAGACGACCACTTCGGCCCCGTACGCCCGCAGCACGTTGATCTTGTCCAGGGAGACCTTGTCGGGGCACACGAAGATGCACTTGTACCCCTTCTGCTGGGCCACGATGGCCAGGCCGACGCCGGTGTTGCCACTGGTCGGCTCGACGATGGTGCCGCCCGGCTGCAGCTCTCCGCTCTTCTCCGCCGCCTCGATCATGCGCAGGGCGATGCGGTCCTTCACCGACCCGCCGGGGTTGAAGTACTCCACCTTGGCCAGGACGGTCGCCCCGATGCCGTGGGTGACGTGGTTGAGCCTCACGAGCGGGGTGTTGCCGACGAGGCTGATCATCGAGTCGTGGAATTGCACCGTTGTCTCCGGATGCTGCAAAAGGTGTGGTTGACGTAGTGATGCCAGCGTAGAGCCTGCTCCAGACCCTGTCCCCGAACCCGGCCCCCGGCCCCACCCCTCCCGGGTCGTTCACTCAGCGCGAAGATTGGATCACGGTCCGTACGGGGCAAGCACTGGGTGTACGGCTGTGAGGCCGTACGTCCGGCTGTGAAGCCGTACTACTGTGCGGCTGCGGGCCGTACTGCTGTACGGCTCGGAGGAGGTGGCGGCGAGGCATGACGAGGATGTCGAGGGCGAGGGTGGCCCGGCGGATCGCGGCCGGCGCCGCGTACGGCGGAGGCGGCATCGGCCTGGCCGGCGCGGCCGGCGTCGGGCTGCTGCTGGCCGAGGCCCGGCTGGCGCGACGCCGCGTGGGCAACGGCAGGAGCCCCCACGCACCGACCGCGGACGGACTGTACGGTGCCGCCTACACGGTGCCCGGCCAACCGGCGCTGCGCCTGACGATGCTGGGCGACTCCACGGCCGCCGGCCAGGGCGTGCACCGGGCCGGCCAGACCCCGGGCGCGCTGCTGGCATCGGGGGTCGCGGCGGTCGCGGAGCGGCCGGTGGGGCTGAGCACGGTGGCGGTGCCCGGCGCCCGCTCCGACGATCTGGACCGACAGGTGACGCGGGCGCTCGCGGATCCGTCGCGGGTGCCCGACATCTGCGTGATCATGGTCGGCGCGAACGACGTCACGCACCGCATGTCGCCCGCCCTCTCCGTCCGCCACCTGTCCGCGGCGGTGCGCCGGCTGCGTACGGCGGGTGCGGAGGTCGTCGTGGGTACCTGCCCCGACCTGGGCACGCTCGAACCGGTCCAGCAGCCCCTGCGCTGGCTGGCCCGGCGGGCCTCCCGGCAACTGGCGGCGGCCCAGACGATCGGCACGGTCGAGCAGGGCGGGCGCACGGTGTCGCTGGGCGACCTGCTCGGCCCCGAGTTCGCCGCGAACCCCCGTGAGCTCTTCGGCCCCGACAGCTACCACCCCTCCGTCGAGGGGTACGCCACGGCGGCCATGGCCGTCCTGCCGACGGTCTGCGCCGCCCTCGGCCTGTGGCCGGCCCAGGACGAGCGCCCCGACGCCGCGCGCCGCGAGGGCTTCCTCCCCGTCGCCCGAGCCGCGGCCGAGGCCGCCTCGGAGGCGGGCACCGAGGTCACCGCGGCCATGCCCACGGGCCCGAGGGGCCCCTGGGCCCTCCTCAAGCGCCGGAAGCGCCGCCGGTTGCGGGAGCCGGAGCCGCAGGCCGCGGAGTCCGGGGAGCCCCAGAGCCAAGCAAGCGCTTAGTAAGATGCGGCCAGTGTCACACCGCGCGCCCCGTGACCCCGCCACTACGTCCGGGTAGCTTCCCAAGCAGCCCTGCCCGACCACCCGGCACGCCCTCCTCGTCGCCCGACCACCACCCCTCAACGAGGCGCTACGCGCCGCCCCTTCCCTCAGGAGCCGTAATGCCCGAAGCCGTGATCGTCTCTGCCGCCCGTTCCCCCATCGGCCGCGCCTTCAAGGGCTCCCTCAAGGATCTGCGCCCGGACGACCTGACCGCCTCGATCATCCAGGCCGCTCTCACCAAGGTCCCCGAGCTGGACCCCAGGGACATCGACGACCTGATGCTCGGCTGCGGCCTCCCCGGCGGCGAGCAGGGCAACAACCTCGGCCGCGTCGTCGCCGTGCAGATGGGGATGGACCACCTCCCCGGCTGCACCATCACGCGTTACTGCTCGTCCTCCCTGCAGACCTCCCGCATGGCGCTGCACGCCATCAAGGCCGGCGAGGGCGACGTCTTCATCTCGGCCGGCGTCGAGACGGTCTCCCGGTTCACGAAGGGCAACTCCGACAGCCTGCCCGACACCCGCAACCCGTTCTTCGCCGAGGCCGAGGCCCGTACCGCCGCCGTCGCGGAGCAGGAGGACACCACCTGGCACGACCCGCGCGAGGACGGCCTCGTCCCGGACGCCTACATCGCGATGGGCCAGACCGCCGAGAACCTGGCACGGCTGAAGGGCGTCACCCGCCAGGACATGGACGAGTTCGGCGTCCGCTCGCAGAACCTGGCCGAGGAAGCCCTCAAGAACGGCTTCTGGGAGCGCGAGATCACCCCGGTGACGCTGCCCGACGGCACGGTCGTCACCAAGGACGACGGCCCGCGCGCCGGCGTCACCCTGGAGGGCGTCTCGGGCCTCAAGCCCGTGTTCCGCCCCGACGGCCTGGTCACCGCCGGAAACTGCTGCCCGCTCAACGACGGCGCCGCCGCGCTCGTCGTCATGAGCGACACCAAGGCCCGCGAGCTGGGCCTGACCCCGCTCGCCCGGATCGTCTCCACCGGCGTCTCCGGCCTCTCCCCCGAGATCATGGGCCTCGGCCCGGTCGAGGCGTCCCGGCAGGCGCTGCGCCGCGCCGGTCTCACCATCGACGACATCGACCTGGCCGAGATCAATGAGGCGTTCGCCGCGCAGGTCATCCCTTCCTACCGGGAACTCGGCCTCCCGCTGGAGAAGCTGAACGTCAACGGCGGCGCGATCGCCGTCGGCCACCCGTTCGGCATGACCGGCGCCCGCATCACCGCCACGCTCATCAACTCCCTCCAGTTCCACGACAAGCAGTTCGGCCTGGAGACGATGTGCGTCGGCGGCGGCCAGGGCATGGCCATGGTCATCGAGCGCCTCAGCTGACCGACTCGGTCGACCACTGCCGCGATGCCGCAAAGTAGCCGAAGCGGCACGGTTGGTGAGGCCGCGGCCCGGAGTCCCGCGCCATCGGGATTCCGGGCCGTTCCGTGATCCAATCTCCCCCAGGATGTGACCTATCTCCCTCACCGTGGTGATTCACGCAGGTCAGTCTCCCTGTTCCCTTCGGGTACGCCTTGCTGGCGTGAAAACATGGCTGCG
>NZ_JBHSPC010000044.1:0-1347 GCF_042656345.1 Streptomyces incanus | reverse complement strand
GCGACGGAGTGCGCCGCCAGCTGAGTAGGTGGCGGCGGATCCCGATCACTGTCAGGAGTGCGTTCGGGGCGCGCTGGCCCCACTCGGCGAGTTCGTCGATGCTCCTCGCTCCCGAGACGACCGCGCAGGCACACACCAGCAGGATCGCTGTGAGCGAGTACCACCGGCCCCGCCGTGCGCGCGGGTCGGGCACCGAGTCGAAGTAGGGGCGCAGGTCGGCGATCCGGCCGGTGTCCAGCGGCCCCAGCTTCACCAGCACGGCAGGGATGGGAGAGGATGCAGCAGCAGGCACGGGCCACCTCATGATCATCTGGCTTAGACACCACAATGATCACGAAGCCCGTGCCTGCTCTGCTATGCGCCCCAACCGGTCACAACCCGACCAGCCGCACGACCCCGGAACTTGCAACCGCCCTGCCCCACGTGGCCAGGCTACGAAGACTGGGCCAACCCAAACTGGTCGAACCGCAAGCCTCTCGCCGCACATCTCAAGCCCACCTGGGAATACAGCACTCCTCTCCGCACAGAATACGAGCGCCGCGCTGCCCTCGTCGAGATCGATGCACTCGTTTCCGTGTGGCTGGGCATCACAGCGGATCAACTGGTAACCATTTACAAATCCCGTTTCTATGTCCTGGCGCAGCGTGAAGCCCAAATGTACTTCGATACGAATGGCCGAAAGATCGCCGCGAGTCACCATACTTACGGCAATGGCCAAACCAAGCAGGACTACATCGACCTCATGGCTCACATGGAGAACCCAGAAACCACTCCACCTCCGGCCGGTTACACCGCTCCCTTCTACAAGGCGGACCGTGAGGCAGAAATGCGCTCTGCGCACGCGCACTTCCAAGCTCGTTTGGACAAGGAGATCGCTGCCGGTCGCTGGACTCCCCCTGGGAGCCGTGAAGTCTGAGCGCCGCTCCTCATGACGACGGTCGGCGCTTCCTTGTGAAAAGAGCCGACCGCCAGGACCCGCCGTACAGTGCCGCCCGCCTGACCATCTGGCGGGCGGGCTCACGCGACCACAAGCTCACATCGCCCCAAGCAACGCAGACCACGCCGCTGGGCCAACACTCAGCACAGGTCCACCCTCCACCGCCTGCTTTGAGTCCCGCACATGTACGACACCGCCAGCGACAGAGACCTCCACGCACTCGCCACCCTCGCCGCTGCTGTAGGTGCTCTTGCGCCAGATCAATTCACCGTTCGCCTTAGCTTCGTCCACGGCGTTCATCTCTCTCCCAGTAGCTTCTCGATCAGTTGCAACGACTCACGCGGCGTCAGCCACGGCAGCTGTAGTTCGTGAGGCGTAAGGCAACGCGGCTGGTCAGCGTGGTGGATGGG